>JBARWP010000096.1:0-31333 GCA_049646905.1 Pseudaminobacter sp.
GGCTCGCTCGCGCTGTTCGCCTGGCGCGCCTCGACCCTGACGGCGGGCGGGCTGTTCCACCCGATCTCGCGGGAAGGGGCGCTTGTCCTCAACAACCTGTTTCTCACCACGGCCACGGCGACCGTGCTGATCGGGACGCTCTATCCGTTGTTGCTGGAAGCCGTCGCCTCGGACAAGATTTCCGTCGGTGCCCCGTTCTTCAACCTGACGTTCGGACCGCTGATGGTGCCGCTTCTGGTGCTGGTTCCCTTCGGCCCGCTGCTGGCCTGGAAGCGCGGCGATATCCATGGCGCCGCGCAACGGCTGATGGCCGCATTTGCCGTGGCGCTGCTTGCCGTGCTTTCGACGCTGCTCTTCGTCGATGGCGCCACGGTTCTGGCGGCCTTGGGCATAGGCCTCGGTGTCTGGATGGTCCTTGGGGCGCTGACGGATATCGTCCTGAAATCGGGTCTTGGGACGGCATCCGGGAAGGTGATGCTCAGCCGGCTGCGGGGCCTGCCGCGCTCGGTCTACGGCACCGCCCTTGCCCATATGGGGCTGGGACTTTCAGTGCTCGGCATCATCGGCGTCGTCTCGTTCGAAACCGAGAACATCCTGACCATGCGCCCGGGACAGACCGTCGAACTTTCCGGGTATACGCTGCGCTTCGACGGCCTCCATCCGGTTCAGGGGCCGAATTTCACCGAGGACCAGGGGCGGTTTGAACTGCTCGACGACGACCAGAATGTCATTGCCGAGATCATGTCCTCCAAACGCTTCTATCCGGCAAGGCAGATGCCGACGACGGAGGCCGGCATCAGGACGATGGGCCTGAGCCAGCTCTATGTTTCGCTGGGAGACGAGACTGCCGATGGCGGCGTGGTGGTGCGGCTGTGGTGGAAGCCGCTGGTGATCCTGATCTGGTTCGGCGGCCTGGTGATGATGGCGGCCGGCGCCATATCGTTGAGTGATCGGCGCTTGCGCGTGGGCGCGCCCGCACGGCGGGCAAAGCCGGCGGTCGGCAAGGTAAAGCCGAGCCAGCCATGAGGCAGGTATTCATCCTTTGCGTGGTGCTGATCTGCGGCCTTTTCGGCAGCCTGCCCGCACAGGCGGTGCAGCCTGACGAAGTGCTGCAGGACCCGGCCCTCGAACACCGGGCGCGTGAGCTTTCAGCGGAATTGCGCTGTATGGTCTGCCAGAACCAGTCGATCGATGAGTCCGACGCCGATCTGGCGCGCGACCTGCGGGTGCTGGTGCGCGAGCGGCTGGTCGCTGGCGACAGCGATGCGCAAGTGCTCGACTATGTGGTTTCCCGTTACGGTGAATTCGTCCTGCTGAAGCCGCGTCTTAGCCTGCGCAACGCGTTTCTGTGGGGCGCACCGGCGATCCTGCTGCTCCTGGGCGGCGGCTTCATGGTCTATGCGATCCGTACCCGCCGTCGAGACGAAGTGCCGGCACTGACCAAGGACGAGAGCAAGGCGCTCGAGGCGATCCTGCGGCGGGATGATTGAGGCCATTCGCATCTGCCCAACATTACGAAAGTTTCATTCCCCGGAAAGAGTGCCGTAATGTGAGCTGTCCTATCTCTCGTGCGAAGGATGCGCTTCGAGTGTCCCTGCCAAGAGGATATGATCACATGACCGGTTCTCCCAACTCCGTTTCCAAAACCCGCGGCCGGCTACTCGCCGCTGCTGCTTCCGTTGCCATTGCCGGCGCCATCGGGCTGGGCGCAGTCACGACCGGGACCGCGCCTGTATTCGCCGAGGCCGTCCGCGTGGATGCGCCGCAGGCGCCGAGTTTCGCCGATGTCGTCGAGCAGGTCTCGCCCGCCGTCGTCAGCGTGCGCGTGAAGGCAAAGACTGCTTCCGTATCCGATATGGGCGGGGCTTTCTCCGGTCCTCCCGGATTGGAGGATCTGCCGGACGACCATCCGATGAAGCGTTTTTTCCGCCAGTTCCGTGGTGACGGCGACCAGCGAGGCAATCGCTTCAACCGTCGTGACCGCCAGCCCCGTCCCGTTTCCCAGGGTTCTGGCTTCTTCATCTCCGAGGATGGCTATCTCGTCACCAACAACCATGTCGTCGATGGCGGCGCGACCTATACGGTGGTGACCGATGACGGCACCGAGCTTGACGCCAAACTGGTCGGCAGCGATCCCCGGACCGACCTTGCTGTGCTCAAGGTCGATGGCGACCAGAAGTTCACCTATGTCGATTTCGCCGATGACGCCAAGGTGCGGGTCGGTGATTGGGTGGTTGCCGTCGGCAATCCGTTCGGGCTCGGCGGCACCGTCACGGCCGGTATCGTCTCGGCGCGTGGCCGCGATATCGGTGCGGGACCATATGACGATTTCATCCAGATCGATGCGGCGGTCAATCGCGGCAACTCAGGCGGTCCGGCCTTCAATCTCAGCGGGCAGGTCGTCGGCATCAACACCGCGATCTTCTCACCCTCCGGCGGCAATGTCGGCATCGCCTTTGCGATACCGTCCTCGACCGCACAATCCGTCGTTCGGGAACTGATCGACAATGGCGCGGTCCAGCGTGGCTGGCTTGGCGTCCAGATTCAGCCCGTGAGCAAGGAGATAGCCGAGTCGCTTGGCATGGCTGCCGACGCAAAGGGCGCGCTCGTTGCAGAATCCCAGGATGACGGTCCCGCCAAGAAGGCCGGCATTGCCGCAGGCGATGTAATCACCAAGGTCAACAACAAGGATGTCGCGTCTCCACGAGAACTCGCACGCGTGATTGCAGGGATCGCGCCCGGGACTTCCGTTGACGTCACGCTGTGGCGCAAAGGCGCCTCAGAGACGGTGAAGCTGACCCTCGGCGAGTTGCCCGGCACCGACAAGCTGGCGTCCACCGACGAGCCGTCGTCTTCGCAGACCAGCACCGACAAGCTTGCCGATCTGGGCCTGACCGTGACGGGAGCCGACGATGGCAAGGGACTGGTCGTGACCGATGTCGACCCCGATAGCGATGCGGCAAGCCGGGGCATCCAGGCCGGTGACGTCATCGTCGCGGTGAACTCGATGCAGGTGAACGGCCCGGCTGATGTCTCCAAGGCAATCGATGAGGCATCGAAGGCAGGCCGTAAGGCAGTCCTGCTGCAGATCAGCCGCGATGACACCAACCGGTTCGTCGCGCTTCCGGTCGCCAAGGGCTGAGTGCTCGAACCTGACCAGGTCCGGCGGCAGCAGGCGTGAATGCCTGCTGCCGTTTCCGGTTTGGAGGTTGCCATGAAGATCAGCACCATTGAACCAACTGAAATCGCGTATAGTGGCTCGATGAAGATTCTCATCATCGAAGACGACCGTGAAGCGGCGGAATATCTGGAAAAGGCGTTTGCCGAGGCGGGACATACCGCCCATATCGCCGGCGATGGCGAAACCGGTTTCGCGCTTGCCGATTCCGGCGACTATGACGTCATGGTCATCGATCGTATGCTGCCGCGCCGCGACGGGCTTTCGGTCATTGCAAGCCTGCGCTCGCGGGGCAACCGCACGCCCGTGCTGATCCTTTCGGCACTCGGCGAAGTGGATGACCGCGTTACCGGCTTGCGTGCGGGCGGCGACGACTACCTGACCAAGCCCTACGCGTTCTCAGAATTGCTGGCACGCGTGGAGGTGCTCAATCGCCGTACGGCATCCAGGGAAACCGAAACGATATATCGGGTCGGAGACCTGGAACTCGACCGCCTTTCCCATACCGTTCGGCGCGCGTCCCGGGACATAATCCTCCAGCCGCGGGAATTCCGGCTGCTCGAATATCTCATGCGTCATGCGGCGCAGGTGGTGACGCGCACCATGCTGCTGGAGAATGTCTGGGACTATCATTTCGATCCGCAGACCAATGTCATCGACGTCCATGTCTCGCGGCTGCGGGGCAAGATCGAAAAAGGGTTCGACAAGCCGATCCTGCACACCGTGCGGGGTGCCGGTTACATGCTCAAGGCCGACTGAGCGATGGCGCTGCGGCTGTCTGCGATCATGAAGACGACGGCAGCGCGCCTTTCGGCCCTCTATCTGCTGCTTTTCACGCTCTGTGCCGTCCTGCTGGTCTTCTACATGACCTCGCTTTCATCGGGCATGCTGAAGGCGCAGACCATGGAAACCATCAATGAGGAGATGCAGGGCCTCGGCGCCGCCTATCAGCGTGGCGGCCTGCCGCTGCTGGTGCGCACTGTCGAGCGGCGCTCGCGCCAGCCGGGCGCAAATCTCTACCTGATCGCCGACCCGGCCGGCCGTGTCCTTTCGGGAAATGTCGAAGGGCTGGATCCGGCGGTGCTGGCAATCGACGGCTGGACCGAACAGCCCTTCCGCTACCTTCGCTATGGAGATGCCGGTGCAGAGCGCCGTGAGGCCGATGCGTCCAGGGCCGAGGCCCGGCATGAAGCCATCGCGCTCGTGCTGCGGTTGCCCAACCAGATGATCGTGCTGGTCGGGCGCGATCTCGGTGAGCCCGAGCGCTTCCGCGCGGTGGTGCGCCGTGCGTTGATGGCGGCACTTGGGACGATGGGACTGGGTGCCCTGCTGATCTGGTATTTTGTCGGGCGCCGCGCGCTCAAGCATATCGACAAGATATCGGAGGCAAGCCGCCGCATCATGGGTGGCGACCTTTCCGGCCGCCTGCCGGTGACGGGGGCAGGCGATGAATTCGACAGGCTCGCGGAAAACCTCAACACCATGCTGGCGCGCATCGCGGAACTGAACGAGGGGCTGAAGCAGGTCTCCGACAATATCGCGCATGACCTGAAAACGCCCTTGTCGCGACTGAAGAACCGGGCCGAAGCTGCCCTGACCGGCAAGCGGACCCCGGCCCAATATCGCGCGGCACTTGAAGCCACGATTGCGGAGTCGGATCAACTCATCCGTACGTTCAACGCGATTTTGATGATATCCCGCCTGGAGGCGGGATATTCAGCCGAAAGCTTCTCCAAGGTCGATCTCGCCGAGACCGTGCGTGACGTAGTCGAGCTTTATGAGGCTGTCGCCGAAGAAGTGGGCGTGAGCCTGGAGGCCGTCGTTGGGGATTCAGTCCTCGTGGATGGCAATCGCGAGCTGATCGGGCAGGCGCTGTCCAATATTGTCGACAATGCCATCAAATACTCTGCCGGTGCCAATGAGAAGCCTTCGGTGCGTGTGACGTTGGAGGCAAGCGGCGCAGGGGTGAAGTTGACGGTGACCGACAATGGCCCCGGCATTCCTGACGACGCCGACCGCCAAAGGGCGACCGAGCGATTCGTGCGGCTGGAAAAGAGCCGGTCCCAGCCAGGATCGGGGCTGGGCCTCAGCCTGGCCAAGGCGGTGATGAAACTGCATGGCGGACGGCTTGATCTTCTGCCCGAGAATCCGGGATTATCCGTGGTGATGGCGTTCCGGAAGAAAGAGACAGACGCATGAGAGCAGGCGCGGCGGCAAAGGGGACAAATCCGGTCTGGCGCCTGGATATCGTCCATGAATTGGCCCCGCTTGATAATAGCCGCGCGAAACAGGAATCCCGGGAAATCGCAACGGCCGCCAAACAGGCCGGCTTGCCGCGACTATCCGAATTGCTATCCGCAAACAGCCGCCCCGCGCGGTTTCTCCAGGCGGTGTTCGACCTGTCGAGCTTCATGCGCGACTGCGCACGACGTGCGCCGGACGCCCTGGAAGGGCTCTTCGACCGGAATGTCGAAGAACTGCTGGCCTCCATCCATGCCGAAATCAATCGCTGCATTCATGCCGAGGACGTCTCGGAAAAGAGTGTGATGATGGCGCTGCGCCAGCTCAAGCTGCGCGCGCATTTCCTCATTGCCCTTGCCGATCTGGCCGGTGAGGCCGAAACGGCAGTGACCGTGCGCAGGTTGAGCGATCTTGCCGAGGCCTGCACGCAGGCTGCGGTGGAGTTCCTGCTGCGTGACGCGCATTTCCAGGGCAAGCTCAAGCTGCCCGATCCGGAGCGGCCAACCGAAGGTTCCGGCTGGATCATCCTTGGCATGGGCAAGCTCGGGGCGCATGAACTCAATTTCTCGTCCGATATCGACCTGGTGGTGTTTTTCGATCCGCAGGCGCCCGCCATCATTGATCCCCTCGATGCCTCGGAACTGTTTTCGCGCCTGACAAAGCGGTTGGTGCGGATTCTGCAGGACCGTACCGAACACGGCTATGTGTTCCGCACCGATCTTCGCTTGCGCCCGGATCCGGGTTCGACGCCGTTGGCGATCCCGGTCCAGGCGGCACTGCTCTATTATGAGGGGCGGGGGCAGAACTGGGAGCGTGCCGCCATGATCAAGGCGCGCCCGGTCGCCGGAGACAGGCAGGCTGGGGCGAGTTTCCTGAAGGAACTCCAGCCTTATGTCTGGCGCAAATACATGGATTTCGCGGCAATCGCCGACGTGCATTCGATCAAGCGCCAGATCCATGCGCATAAGGGCCATGGCGAGATCGCGGTCAAGGGACACAATATCAAGCTTGGGCGCGGCGGTATCCGGGAGATCGAGTTTTTCGTCCAGACGCAGCAACTCATCGCGGGAGGCCGGTTTCCCGAACTGCGAGGGCGCGAGACCGTGCCGATGCTGGCCGAGCTTGCCGCCCGCAAATGGATCACGACGGAGGCGCGGGATTCGCTGGCCGCGCAATACTGGTTTTTGCGCCGGGTGGAGCACGCCGTCCAGATGGTGGCGGATGAGCAGATCCACACATTGCCGGAGGACGACGAGGGGTTGGAGCGCATCGCGCATATGCTCGCCTTCGCGCATGCAGATTCGTTCGCGACAGCGTTCCGCCAATCCTTGCAGGAAGTCGAGCGACACTATGCGGCGCTGTTCGAAACCGCGCCGGAGCTTTCCTCAGGCGTTGGCAATCTCGTCTTCACCGGCGATGTCGATGATCCCGACACGCTGCAAACCCTGCACAGGCTCGGCTTCGAGCGACCGAGCGATATTTGCCGGGTGATCCGCACCTGGCATTTCGGCCGCTACAAGGCAACGCAATCCGCCGAAGCGCGCGAGCGGCTGACCGAATTGACGCCGGCGCTGCTGGAAGCCTTCGGCAAGACGCGCCGCGCGGATGAGGCGCTGATGCGCTTCGACGAATTCATTGCCGGGCTGCCGGCCGGCATCCAGCTCTTTTCGCTGCTGCAGTCCAATCCCGGGCTGCTGAAGTTGCTGGCAACAATCCTCAGCGCAGCGCCGCGTCTGGCAGCGGTGATCACCCGCAGGCCGCATATCTTCGACGGGCTGCTTGACCCGGCACTGCTGTCCGAGCTGCCCGATCGAGCCTATCTCGCGGCACGGCTTGCCGCATTCCTCGAGGCAGCAAAGACCTATGAGGAAACGCTCGACAGGCTGCGCATTTTTGCGGCCGAGCAGAAGTTCCTGATCGGTGTGCGGCTGCTGGCCGGCTCCATTGACGCAGCGCGTGCGGGAACGGCTTTCTCCGATCTGGCCGATCTGACCATCGGTGCCGCACTCGATGCCGTGCTGGAGGAGTTTGCCGTGCGCCATGGCAGGGTGCCGGGGGGCAGGGTGGCGATCCTCGGCATGGGCAAGCTCGGCAGCCGTGAACTGACGGCCGGTTCCGATGTCGATCTCATCCTGCTTTACGATCACGCGCCGGATGCCGAGGAGTCAGATGGCGAAAAGCCGCTTGCGCCCTCCCATTATTATACAAGGCTGACGCAGCGCCTGATTGCCGCCGTCTCGGCGCCGACCGCCGAGGGCGTGCTTTATGAACTCGATCTGCGCCTGCGCCCGTCCGGCAACAAGGGTCCGGTCGCCACCCATATCGATGCGTTCCGCAAATACCAGAACGAGCAGGCCTGGACCTGGGAGCACATGGCGCTGACACGAGCGCGCGCGGTGGCGGGAGATGAAGCACTGTGCGATGAGGCTGAAGCCGAGGTCGCCGCCGTGATCGCCCTGCCGCGCGATAAAGCCAGGATCGCCAAGGAAGCGGTCGAGATGCGCCATATGATCGAGGAGGAAAAGCCGCCGCGTGACTTGTGGGACCTCAAGCTGGTGCCAGGCGGGCTGATCGATCTGGAGTTCATCGCACAGGTCGGGGTATTGACGGGACAACTCACATCGGGCGAGCACCCCATCGGCACCGGCGAGACCCTACGGCGTCTGGCGCCCGGCTTTGCGGACCCCCAGGCGCGGCAGGAACTGGTCGATGCCCATGGGCTCTATCTGGGACTGACACAGATGATAAGGCTGTGCCTGACCGACGCATTCCAGCGCGACGATGTCCCGCCCGGCCTGTCCGATCTGTTGTTGCGCGCCACGGACCTTCCGGATTTTGCGGTGCTCGAAGCACATATCAAGGACACGGCACGAAGGGTGAGGAAGATCTTCGAGCGTCTGTTGCGGGCCTGATTTTCTCGACGGATTCAGGCTGCCTTGCTTTGGGCTGCGGGCGCCTTGCGTGTCGGGATGCGGACCGAGACGATCGTTCCCGAGCCTTCGGTCGAGCGGATTTTCAGGGCACCGCCATGCAACTCTGCCAATGACCGCGAAATGGCGAGGCCAAGGCCGGACCCCGTATGGCTCTTCGAGAACTGGTTCTGGACCTGTTCGAACGGCCGCCCGAGCTTGCCCAGCGCCTCCTTGGGGATGCCGCAGCCATTGTCCTCGATGGTGATCATCAACGCGCCGGCAACGTTGCGCGCCCGCACCAGAATATGTCCGCCATGGCCGGTGAATTTGACGGCGTTGGAGAGAAGATTGATGACGATCTGCTTGACGGCGCGGCGGTCGGCAAACAGCGTGAGCGATTCCGCGATGCGCGTTTCGACGGTGATGGACTTCTGCTTGGCCTGTAGCGAGATCACGCGCACCGTCTCGTGGATCAGCGGGCACAGATTGATTTCCTCGCTGTCGATCGAGAATTGCCCCGCCTCGATCTTCGACATGTCGAGAATGTCGTTGATGACGCCCAGCAGATACCGGCCGCTGCTGAGGATATCGCTGGCATATTCTTCGTAGCGCGGCGAGCCCATGGGACCGAACAGCCGCGATTCCATGAGTTCGGAAAAGCCGATGATGGCGTTGAGCGGCGTGCGCAACTCATGTGACATGTTTGCAAGAAACTCGGACTTGGCGCGATTGGCGGCCTCTGCTCGTTCCGTCTCCTTCATGTATTTCCTGTTGAGATCGACCAGTTCGCGTGCACGTTCCTGCTCGGCCCGGCGGGCGATGCTTAGATCGTGGATCGTCGCCATCAGGCGCCGTTCGCTGTCGACCAGCTTTTCCTGATGCTGCTTGATCTGGGTGATGTCGGAGCCCACGGACACGGTTCCGCCGTCGCGTGTCTTCAATTCGTTGACCTGCAGCCAGCGTCCGTCGGCAAGCTGCCTTTCATAGGAGGCGCCGCCTCTGCGGCCATTGGCATTGGCGAGCCTGCGCTCCGAGGCATAGGCGGTCATGCGCTCTTCCAAGTTCTGGCGCTGGGCACCGGAGACCACGTCGCCGTCGGACAGGCCATTGTCCTGCTGATATTTGGAGTTGCACATGACGAGGCGCTGCTGGGCGTCCCACAGCACGAAGGATTCGTTGATGCTTTCGATTGCCGTGCGCAGGCGCTGGTCGGCTGCTTCCGAGCGCTGCGCCAGATGGCGCTGTTCGGTGACGTCGACGGCAATGCCGATGAGCTGGATTTCCGGCGCCTCGGGGTCGATGACCTGCGCGCGGGCGCGCACCCACACCCAGCGCCCGTCGGCGTGGCGCATCCGGAAGACCTGGTCGATATGGTCGGTCTCGCGCGCCACGATGCGATTGGCGACCTGGAACAGGTCGCCGTCGTCCTCGTGGATGATCGCATCGACCTCGCCGAAGGAAAGCATCGTCTCGCAAGGTTCGTAGCCGAGCATCTCGTACATGGAGCGTGACCAGTACATCTTGCCGCGAACCATGTCCCAATCCCACAGGCCGCAGCGGCCGCGCACCAGCGCCAGGTCGATGCGCTGGTGGGCCTCCAGATAGATGCGGTCGGCTGCCTGTGCCCGCGCCGCCTGGCTGAAATAGGCGTAGAGGACGACGATCAGCACACTTGCTGTGAGGACGAACAGGCTGACATTCAACGAGACGGTCTTGCGCCATTCGGCAAAGACGGCCGTTTGCGAGATCATCGCGGTGGCCGCTGCGCTGCGATCATTGGTGAGACTTAGCGCGGCATACCAGACCTGGCCGTCGATACGGACCTCCATCACGCCGGCACGTTCGCCGAACATGAACAATGGCTGCCCGCCGGAGACCAGTTCGTTGAGGACCTTGCCCTCCCAACGCGTCGATTGCGGCGACACGGCCACGATCCGGAAGGAGGGGTCGGTCATCGCCAGGACATGCCTGCTGCCCATGCCGCCCTGTTGGATGACGCGTTCCAGCAGGTCTCGCTGCGCTGTGGGGCTTGGGTCTCCCGCAGCCTTCTCTGCCATCATGGTATTGGCAAGCTGGGCTGCCCCCAGAGCCAGTATGGCCTTGGTGTTGCGCTCGACATCGTCGTGCCAGGCCATCAGCGAAAGAAAACGGACCGCTGCCACAACCAGCAGGAAAATCACGATGAGGGCGGGAATGGAGCGCCGCAGCAGCGGCTCGGCGGCAAGAAGCCGCCGATAGGTTGGTTCGGCTATGATGCGTGCGCTTCCCGCAAGGCTGCTTGCCTTGCGTCGGACAAACGCATTCGCACCGGGCGCGCCCCACGCGTCCGCCTTCGCCATACCCAGGCTCCCCAAAACCTATTCGCCAAAAATGATCCGGGAACACCGCACATCCGAATCATCCATAAGGAATCAGAGGTGATTCGCCTTGTCCAGAGGCAAGAGTAAAGAGAACGTAAAAAGAGCTCCTCCGAGTTAGGCCAGCGTGCGCTCCACGATGTCGCGCAGGTCAGCGGAGAGGTTCTCCGTCCGGCTGATGGTCAGGAGCGCCTCGCGGGCCTTGGCCTGGCGCTCGGGCTCCAACGAGCGCCATGAACGCAGGGCAGTCGCGAGCCGGGCCGCCACCTGCGGATTGCGTTTTTCCACCGCCAGCACCGTTTCGACGAAAAGCACATACCCGGCGCCGTCGGCGCGATGGAAGCCAGTTTGATTGATCGTCGCGAATGTGCCGACCAGGGAGCGTACGCGGTTGGGATTTGTCAGGGCAAAGGCGGGGTGGGTCATCAGCGCCTTGACGCGGTCGACGGTGCCGGCGCCAGGCGCGGATGCCTGGATCTGGAACCACTTGTCCATGACGAGGGCGTCGGAGCGGTACCTGGCTTCAAAGGCTGCCAGGGCGTCCTTTGCCTCCGCCGTGTCGATATGGCGATGGGCTAGCACGGTCAGTGCCGCCGCCCGGTCGGTCATGTTGGTCGCTTCGGCAAAATGGGTGGCGGCAAGTGCGGCACCCTTCGGCAAGGTCGAAAGATAGTCGAGAAGCACGTTGCGCAGCGCACGTCGCCCGGCACTCGCCGCGTCGGGGCTGAACGGACCATCGCTGCGCAGGTCCTGGTAGAGCTTGGTGAACAGGTCCGCGTTTGCCTGCGCGATTGCCGCCATCAAGGCTTCGCGGCCGGCAAGGATCGCATCGGGGTCGATATTGGAGGCGGCCTCGCGCGCAATATCGGCCTCGCCGGGCAAGGTCAGCGCCAGTGCACGAAATGCATGTTCCAGCGTGTCGTTTGCCGCTATCGTTCCGGCAAGTTCGAGCAGGTCCGAGCCAAACTCGAGCGGCTTGCCGCCGCGCGATCGGCGGAAGGCCGCAATCAGCGTCTCGGTCAGAAGCGTGTTGAATGCCTGCCAGCGCGAGAACGCATCGCTGTCGTGGCGGGCGAGGAAATATTGGTCCTGTTGGCTCTGCTCGACCGAGAGCGTGATCGGGGCGGAAAACCCGCGATTGAGCGAAATCGCGGGGCGTGCCTCGACCCCCGAGAAGCGCACCGTATGGCGGCGTTTGCGAAGATGAAGCACGTCACCCTCGATGCTCGCGCCTTCGACGCCGTCATAGGCGATGTCCTTGCCGTCCGGCCCGACCAGGCCGAAGGCCAACGGGATATGCATCACCCGCTTGCGGCTTTCCGATGGCGTCGGCGGCACCGACTGCTCGATCTCCAGCGTGAGCTGCCGCGAGGCAGGGTCATGCGAAGCCGCGACGGTCACATTCGGCGTTCCCGCCTGATGGTACCAGAGCGCGAATTGCGATAGGTCGCGGCCCGAAACATCCTCGAAAACCTTCAGAAAGTCCTCGATGGTCGCAGCTTCGCCATCATGGCGCTCGAAATAGAGGTCCATGCCTTGGCGGAACATGTCCCGGCCGAGAATGGTGCGGATCATCCGTACGACCTCGGAACCCTTTTCATAGACAGTCGCGGTGTAGAAGTTGTTGATCTCGCGATAGCGGCGCGGCCGCACGGGATGCGCGAGAGGCCCCTGGTCTTCCGGGAATTGATGCGCACGCAGGGTCCGCACTTCGGCAATGCGCTTGACGGCGCGCGAGCGCTGGTCGGCCGAGAATTCATGGTCGCGGAAGACGGTCAGCCCTTCCTTCAGGCAAAGCTGGAACCAATCGCGGCAAGTGATTCTGTTGCCAGTCCAATTGTGGAAATATTCATGCGCTATGATGGCTTCGATATTGGCAAAGTCGGTATCGGTAGCGGTCTCTTCATCGGCAAGCACATATTTGTCGTTGAAGATGTTCAGGCCCTTGTTTTCCATCGCCCCCATGTTGAAATCCGACACGGCGACGATGTTGAAGACGTCGAGATCATATTCGCGGCCGAACACTTCCTCGTCCCAGCGCATCGAGCGTTTGAGGGCATCCATCGCGTAGGCCGCAAGCCGTTCCTTGCCGTGCTCGACATAGATTCCGAGTTCGACCTTGCGCCCGGACGCGGTGACGAAGCTGTCGGCGAGACGACCGAGATCGCCGGCAACCAGGGCGAACAGATAGGACGGCTTGGGGAAGGGATCATGCCACACGGCATAATGCCACCCATGGGCCAAATCCCCATGTTCCGTAGGATTGCCATTGGCCAGCAGCAGTGGGGTTTCTTCGCGGCGTGCCTCGATCCGCACCGTATAGACCGACAAGATGTCCGGCCGGTCGAGAAAATAGGTGATGCGCCGGAAGCCTTCCGCCTCGCATTGGGTGCAGTAGACATTGTTGGAGCGGTAGAGCCCCATCAGCGCCTGGTTTCTTGACGGGGCGATTTCGGTCTCGACCAGCAACTGGAAGCGCCGGGCATCCGGCAGGGTTTTTATCGTCAGCCGGTCGGGTGTGGCTTCATAGGCTGCGGGATCGAGCGGCTTGCCGTCGATTTCGATTCGCTTGAGCGTGAGCCCGTCGCCATCGAGCACCAGTGGCGGATTTTCCGTGCTGTCGTTGCGACGCTCGATCGCCAGTTCCGCGACGACGGACGTGCTGTCTGGCGAAAGCCGGAAGGCGAGGCCGGTTCGCGGGATGAGATACTCGCTCGGGCGATAATCCTCGAGCCTGAAAACCTGGCCGGTATCTGTGCGCATTGCGGATGTCCTGACGAAATTCTGGCCTTGGGCGGCGACTCATGGCCGGCCGGTGGCCCAACAAATTGAGGTTGGTGCTCTTTACACGAAACATCCCCTCGACAAAACTGCCGCACGGTCTATGCCAAGGCCGACTTGCTATCGAAAATTGCAGTGCAGAAATGATCAATGACATATCGAGACTTGGCTCGAACCCGGGGTCTCTGCCTGCGATGGCCACAAAGTGAAGGCGGCACATAAACCCCGCGCAAACAATCCGATCAGGGGCATCGCTCTTAAAATGGCGTCAGTCGCCATTTTCGTGGCGATGTCGTCGTTCATCAAGGCAGCCGGCACGGTGCCTGCGGGGCAGATCGTGTTCTATCGCTCGCTTTTCGCGATGCTGCCGATCCTGGCTTACCTCGCCTTCCGCCATGAACTGAAAACCGCCTTCTACACCACGCGACCGCTCAATCATATCGCGCGCGGTGTGGTCGGCGTGACCTCGATGGGCCTTGGCTTCTTTGCCCTGACGCGGCTTCCCCTGCCGGAAGCGATCACCCTGAACTATGCGCAGCCGTTGCTGGTGGTGGTCTTCAGCGCGATCTTCCTCGGCGAAACTGTTCGCATCTTTCGCTGGAGCGCGGTCGTTATCGGCCTGATCGGCGTCTTCATCATCTCCTGGCCGAAGCTGACGCTTCTGGACGGGGATGCGGCGATAGGAAACGTGCAGGCGATCGGCGTGATTGCAGCACTTGCGGCAGCCGCTGTGTCCGCCGTCGCCGCCATTTTGGTGCGTAGCCTCGTCCATACCGAGCGGACGGGCACCATCGTGCTGTGGTTTTCGCTGACCGCCACGATAGTGGCGTTGGTTACCTACCCGTTCGGCTGGGCGTCATTGACCGTTGCGCAGGCGACGTTCCTGATCTGCGCCGGTCTTTGCGGTGGTCTGGGGCAGCTTCTGATGACGGAAGCCTATCGCCACGCCCAATTGTCGACGGTCGCGCCGTTCGAATATACCTCGATGATCCTTGCCATTGCGGTGGGCTATTTCGTCTTCGCCGACATACCGACCATCCACATGCTGGTTGGGGGACTGATCGTGGTCGGCGCCGGCATCTTCATTATCTGGCGCGAACAGCGGCTCGGACTTGAACGCGGCGCCGCCCGAAAGGTCACGCCGCCACAGGGGTAACTGGCAAGACGGAGAAGGTCTGCCGGTCTGCGGCTCAGCCGCCGGTCAATGCCCTGAGCCTGAGTTTCACTTCGACAAAGTCCCGCCACGCCAGCTTCTTGTGGGCCGGGTTTCGTAATAGATAGGCCGGGTGCAGTGTCGGCATGGCGGGAATGGCGGTGCCCGCCCTCGTCATATGCTGGCGCCAGTTGCCGCGCAGCCGCAGAATCCCCTCGGTCGTATTGAGCAACAGCTTTGCCGACGGCCCTCCGAGCGTGACCAATATGCGTGGATTGACCAACTCGATCTGCCGCTCGATGAACGGCCGGCAGATTTCCGTCTCATGCGGGGTCGGCGTGCGGTTGCCGGGCGGCCGCCAGGCAATGACGTTGGCGATATAGACGCCCGTCCGGTCAAGGCCGATGGCGGTCAGTATCCGGTCCAGCAACTGGCCTGAGCGTCCGACGAAGGGCAGGCCCTCCAGATCCTCATCGCGTCCCGGCGCTTCGCCGACGAACATGACCGGTGCGTTGGGGTTGCCGTCGGCAAAGACGGTGTTCTTCGCCGTGAATTTCAGGTTGCAGCCTTCGAAGGCTTCCAGGTGACGGCGCAGTTCGTCGAGCGTGCTGGCGCTGGCAGCCAACTCCCGTGCCAGTGCGGCCTGGGCTTCGTCGGGGATCGCAGCGGTCGCACGGATGGGAGCCTCCGCCCGTGGCCGGGATTCCGGTGGGCGCCGCTGCACTTCCGACGGGGAAGGGCGTTCCTGCCTGACTGGTTCTTCCGCCGCACGCTGGCGCGGCGAGGCAGTTGGCTGCGAAAAGCGGTCGACAGGCTCTTCCGCCAGCGCGTCATCGACACCCGCTTCGGCATAGAAGGCGAGCAGGTCGCGAAAATCGATGTCGGTTCCGGAAGGCAAGTTCATGGCCCACAATCTCCCGGACGCAAGCTGAAAGCAAGTCAGGTCCAAGCTGAAAGCAAGTCAGGTCGAAGGGATGCGCGGGTCCTGGACCAGATAGAATTGGGACTTCGGTGTGAAGTCGGTGATCAAGAAGCTGAATGTCGCGGTTTCACCCGGATCGACCTTGCCGTTGCGCAGGAGCAGCCTGTCATAGGGCTCGAAATCGCGGCTGTATTCGGAAAAACTATCGGAAAATATCGTCCGGGAGTTCGTGCGCCGCTGGTCGAAGGAAAGACCGTCGCCGAACAGGCTCGGCTCGTGCAGGATTTCCTGAAGTTCGAACTCGAATTCGATCCAGGCCAACCGGCTATTGTTCAGTATCTGCAAGCGTATATGCAGATAGCCGTTGGCATAATCTCCCGAGAAGTCGAAGGCGCGAATTGGCTTTATCGTGCGGATGACGAGCGTGACCGGGCTCGCAGAATTCATTTCTTCGCTGATGACGACCGGGTCGTCTCGTGTTCCCCTGCCGGTCACGGAAGTAATGCGGAACCCGCCGAGTTCGTCCGAAAAGGAATAGGCGCCGGCCGGCCATTGCCGGAACTCGCTCTCCTGTGCGGGGGAGGGCAGGGTCGCGAGCAGGAGGGCGGACAAGAGCGCAGAAAGGAGACCATGCGCCTTGCGACTGGAAATGCGCAGGCGCGTCAACACGGACGAAGACACCTCGGCGTGCCGCATCTTCCAAGTATGACCGAGAACCATGCTGGCGCAAATCCGTCAAACGGAATCGTTTCGCTTTGCGACCGTGGAGATTGGCCATTGCCGCTCGTTGTATGGTTTCCCGTCGCATCCGGATGCGCTATGGGAGCGCTGGAGCCAGCAAAGTGCCAGATCAGGCGAAGCCAGTGCGGAGGGTTGGATGAGTGAGATTGAACGCGAAAGCATGGAGTTCGACGTCGTCATCGTCGGAGCCGGGCCGGCCGGCCTGGCGGCGGCGATCCGGCTCAAGCAGATCAACCCCGAGCTTTCCGTCGTCGTTCTCGAAAAGGGCGGCGAAGTCGGCGCACATATCCTGTCGGGCGCCGTCGTTGATCCCATCGGCATAGACCGCCTGCTGCCGGACTGGCGCGAGGAGGCCGACCATCCTTTCAAGACGCCGGTCACCGACGACCATTTCCTGGTGCTGGGCCCGGCCGGTTCGGTGCGCTTGCCGAACTTCCTGATGCCGCCGCTGATGAACAATCACGGCAACTACATCGTGTCGCTCGGCAATGTCTGCCGCTGGCTGGCCGGCCATGCCGAAGCACTGGGCGTGGAGGTCTATCCCGGCTTTGCTGCTGCAAGCCTGATGTATAACGACGCCGGCGCCGTCATCGGAGTCATCACCGGCGACATGGGCGTCGAGCGCGACGGTACGCACGGGCCGGCCTTCGCGCCGGGCATGGCGCTGCTTGGCAAATATGTGCTGCTTGGTGAAGGCGCGCGCGGTTCGCTCTCCAAGCAGGCGATTGCGCGCTTCGGCCTCGACAAGGATCGCGAGCCAGGCAAGTTCGGCATCGGCTTGAAGGAGCTTTGGCAGGTCCAGCCGGAACACCACAAGCCGGGCCTCGTGCAGCACTCCTTCGGCTGGCCGCTGGACATGAAGACTGGCGGCGGCTCGTTCCTCTACCACCTGGAGGACAATCTGGTCGCGGTGGGCTTCGTGGTCCACCTGAACTACAAGAACCCCTATCTCGCGCCCTTCGAGGAATTCCAGCGCTTCAAGACGCATCCGGCCATCCGCGGTACCTTCGAGGGCGCCAAGCGCATCTCCTATGG
This sequence comes from Pseudaminobacter sp., assembly GCA_049646905.1. Lineage (GTDB taxonomy): Bacteria > Pseudomonadota > Alphaproteobacteria > Rhizobiales > Rhizobiaceae > Pseudaminobacter. The sequence goes on from JBARWP010000096.1 coordinate 17,321, forward strand.
CGCGCGCGCCATCACCGAGGGTGGCTGGCAGTCGGTTCCGAAGCTGACCTTCCCAGGCGGGGCGCTGATCGGCTGCGCGGCCGGCTTCGTCAACGTGCCGCGCATCAAGGGCTCGCACAACGCGATATTGTCGGGCATGCAGGCGGCCGAGCACGCCGCTGCGGCTATTGCCGAAGGGCGCGCCAATGACGAGCTTTCGGCCTATGAGGCCGGCTGGCGGGCGAGCGCCATCGGCAAGGACCTCAAGCGCGTGCGCAACGTCAAGCCGCTGTGGTCGCGCTTCGGCACCCTGGTCGGCGTGGGCCTCGGCGGGCTGGACATGTGGCTCAACACCCTGTTCGGCTTTTCGCCCTTCGGCACGATGAAGCACGGCAAGCCGGACTACGCTTCGCTCGAACCTGCCGAGAAGCACAAGCAGATCCACTACCCCAAGCCGGATGGCGTGCTGACCTTCGATCGCCTGTCGTCTGTGTTCCTGTCGAACACCAACCATGAAGAGGACCAGCCGATCCATCTGCAGGTCAAGGATATGGATCTGCAGAAGCGTTCGGAATACGGGGTGTTTGCCGGTCCGTCCGCCCGCTATTGCCCGGCCGCCGTCTATGAGTGGGTGGATGCCGACGGCAATTCGATCGCTTCCGAACCGGGCCACGCCGATGCGCGCTTCGTCATCAACGCGCAGAACTGCGTCCACTGCAAGACCTGCGACATCAAGGACCCCAACCAGAACATAAACTGGGTGCCGCCCCAGGGTGGCGAAGGGCCGGTTTACCCCAACATGTAGCCGCCCGGCTCTGCCGGGTGTTCGCGAGGCCGGTGCATGCGCCAGCCTCGCGAAACGAATGGCTCGCGGTGGGAACGCTTCCTTTAGTTAGTGCTTTATCATCATTGAATTCGCATTGGTGATATGCTGTGTTCGAGGCGTCTCTGGAGCAAAGACATGTGGTCAGTCGCAGTCGCAGTGCTTGCCCTCGTTTGCGGGTTCGCAAACGCCGCCTATGCCGGAACAAAGACGGTCGTCAGGACTGAGACATACGCCGTTGCCGGGAAAAACGGCGAGGCACTGATGAAAGCGATGAACCTGAAGGGGCCCAAGCATGGGTTTCTGGCGCGCGCCATGGCGCAGACCCGATACTCCGTTCAATGGGATATGGATTGGGCTGCCACGGCCGGTGGCTGCAAGCTGAAGCGTGCCAATGCCCTGCTTGCCGTCACCTATCGCTATCCGCGGATAAGCGGAGCGGTGACACCCGATCTAAAGCGGCGCTGGGTCCGTTTCATGGCCGGCGTTCGTGCCCACGAGGAAACCCATGGCGAGATCGCACAGCAGATGGTGACTGCTGCCCACAAGGCGATTTCCGGTCTGGCAAACAGCAAAGATCCGAACTGCACCAAATTGCAGAGCGAGGTCAGGCGCCGCGTCAACATGGTCTATGCCGATTATGAGAGGCGCCAGCGCAAATTTGATGCCAAAGAGCATCACTATGGCGGCAATGTCGACGGACTCGTCGCAATCCTGACTGATTAGAGCAGGATCCCGAAAAGTTGCAGACTTTTCGGATCAGATCCTGCTCCAAAACAAGGGCTTGGAGCGAGAAATGATCTCGCTCCAAATCCCCCTTCAAGCAGGAATTTCGAGCAGCATCGCGGTGCTGCTGATTATTTTCCGAGCCATGCGGTTGCCGTTTCCGCATCCTCATCCGGCTTCGGGTTTCGCAGCGGCAGCGAGAACTCGACCAGCACGGGCAGGTGGTCGGACCCGACCGCCTCAAGCGTTCGCGCATTGTGGATCGTCACGCCGCGCTGGAAAACCTGGTCGATCGGCAGGCCGGCGGCCTGCATGAATTGCGGCATCCATCTGGATTGCCAGGTCGGCCCGACCGATCGCATCAGTTCAAGCCCGCCAAGCTCCGCTACGCGCGATACCGCCGCGCTCCACGGTGTGGCGTTCATATCGCCGGCCAGCAAGGCCGTGTCGGACAGCGAGGCGAGGGGAGCGGCCAGTGCCGCGATCTGCCGGGGCTGATGGAATGGCCACGGCCAGCCGAGATGAAGCGTTGCGACGTCCACCGCCCGCCCGCCGAAATCGATCGGAGCGATGGCAAGCGAGCCGCGATCATAGCATTTCGCCTCCGCATCGCGCACAAATGGCCGGCTGGAGAGGATGGCGACGCCCCAGACTCCGTTCGGGAACGGGCACAGGATTCGATACGGGTAGGCTGCCTGCAACAATTCCAGTTTGCCGGCCCACATGGCCGAGACCTCGTTGAGCGTAATGACATCTGGGCGGATGCGCCCGATCAATGACAGCACCCTGTTCGGCTCCGGATTGTTGTGAAGCAGGTTGAGCTGCAGCAGCCGGTAGACAGGCTGCCCCGCCGAAGCCTGTGCGCGGGTCGAGCCGAGCAGCGGCAGGTCGATCGATTTCGTCGTGGTCGCGATGGCGCCAGTGGCAAGGGCAATTGCCACCACCCCTTCGAGGAAAAGCCGGCTGCCGATCAGCAGCAACGCTGTCAGCGCCATCAATACCGCGAGATGGATGCGGAAATGCGCAAAGGAATCAAAGGCCGGATGCAGCCTGCCGAAAAATCCTGCCAGCAGCGGCAGCGACAGCAGGATGACTGCCGCCAGTGCCGCGAGCCCGATCTTCTTGCGCAGTCCCGATCCGTTCATCCGGCGTTCTTATCGGCACAATTGCGGCTCATTCAAGATGCGCCAAAGCTGGTGCTTCTATTGGAAGGCAGTCTCCGAAAAACTGCGCAACTTGCGCGAATGCAGCCTGTCCATCGGCATTTCGGCCAGCTTCTCCACCGCCCTTATGCCGATGCTGAGATGCTGGGCGACCTGCCGCTTGTAGAATTCGGTCGCCATGCCGGGCAGCTTGAGTTCGCCGTGGAGCGGCTTGTCGGAAACGCACAGCAGCGTGCCATAGGGAACACGGAAGCGGAAGCCGTTCGCGGCAATGGTTGCCGATTCCATATCGAGCGCGATGGCGCGCGATTGCGACAGGCGCTGCACCGGCCCGCGCTGATCGCGCAGTTCCCAGTTGCGGTTGTCGATCGTCGCGACCGTTCCGGTGCGCATGATACGCTTCAGGTCGTAGCCCGACAGGCCGGTGACCTCCGCCACCGCCTCCTGCAGCGCGACCTGGATTTCGGCAAGCGGCGGCACGGGAATCCAGACCGGCAAATCGTCGTCGAGAACGTGGTCCTCGCGCACATAGGCATGGGCCAGCACATAGTCGCCGAGCGCCTGCGTGTTGCGCAGGCCGGCACAGTGACCCAGCATCAGCCAGGCATGCGGCCGCAGCACCGCGACATGATCGGTGATCGTCTTGGCATTGGAGGGGCCGACGCCGATATTGATCATGGTGATGCCGCCATGGCCTGTCTTCTTCAGATGGTAGGCCGGCATTTGCGGCATGCGCCCCGGCGAGGCGCCGTCGATCGGCTTGGTTTCGCCGGCCGTAGTGACGACGTTGCCGGGCTCGATGAATTCGTCGTACCCGCCGCCGCCATTGGCCATCAGGTTGCGGGCATAAACGCAGAACTCGTCGATATAGAACTGATAGTTGGTGAACAGGACGAAGTTCTGGAAATGCTCGGGCGTGGTCGCGGTGTAGTGCGAGAGCCGGTGCAGTGAATAATCGACCCGCTGTGCGGTGAACGGGGCAAGCGGCCTTGCCTCGCCGGGCAGCGTCTCGAAGGTGCCGTTGGCGATGTGGTCGTCGGTTCCGTCCAGATCGGGCACGTCGAACAGGTCGCGGATCGGGCGCTTGATGCGGTCGGCTACCGAGCCGTCGACATGGGTACCTTCCAGGAAGGCGAAATGCAGCGGAATGGGCGTCGCCGACTCCGATACGGTGATCGGCACGCCATGATTGCGCATGATGAGTTGCAGCTGCTCGATGAGATAGCTTCCGAACAGATCGGGGCGCGTGATGGTGGTCGTATAGTGGCCGGGCAGGGGCATGTGGCCATAGGCCTGCCGGGAATCGACCTGGGTGTAGGATGAGGTCGTCACGCCGATCTCCGGGTAGAATGCCCGGTATCTCTGGTGGCTGTCGCCGCTTTTGGCCAGGGCGGCGAATGCGTCCCGCAGGAAGGCGGTGTTGCGTGTATAAACCGTCTTCAGGGCCGCGACGGCTTCGGCAGCATCGGTAAAGCTGTGTTGCCCGAACGGTTCCGGGCTGGCGATCGAGTCGATCGGTTCAGGATAGATTCTCTTTTCCATGCCTCAATATAGAGTGGCAGAGGCCGGCTTGGGAGGGGGAGGCTGTGCTATTCGTTTCGACCAGATCTAGCCGCGCTGGAGGCTCATAAGCAGGACCAGGCCGGCTCCGGATTTCTTCAAGGCGGGTGCTTCGATGGTCGATCCGATCGAGCTTCGCGCGGTCGAAACGCCGAGAACCGGTGCCGTCAGCACGCCAACGACGAGGACGGCCCGAGGCAGCAGCTTCAGGGCTTTCAGCGAATGGGCAACGATGGTCGACATGATGTGGCGCCTTCTCACAGAGGCCGGGTCAGCACGCAGCGCACACTCGTCTCGCCCGGGCACGTGCGGGCAATGCCATGTTCCCAGGAATGGGCAGGCCGGCTGGCCTTGGCGACCAGCGCCGAGAATGCCATTCCGAACAGGGCCATCAGCAGGCAGACAATGGTGAACCGGCGGGCAAGCATGGGTATCTCCTTCAATGCCGAGGAGAATGCCCGGTGCTGGCTGAACGGCCTCTGAGGTGTCCGTTCATCTTCGGTTCAATTTTATTAAATCGGCATTGCGGATTACGCGCTTGTGCCGGCTGCTCATATGCCTATCTGGGAGGTGAGGACCAACCGGAGACCATATGATGACGACACAGACCAAGCCGATCGAACTCTATTACTGGCCGACGCCGAACGGTTGGAAGATTTCCATCATGCTGGAAGAACTGGGCGTTCCTTATGTGGTCAAATATGTGAATATCGGCAAAGGCGAACAGTTCGAGCCGGCTTTCCTGAAAATCTCCCCCAACAATCGCATGCCGGCGATCATCGATCCGGAAGGTCCGGGCGGAGAGCCCATCTCCGTGTTCGAATCCGGCGCCATCCTGCAATATCTCGGCCGCAAATTCGGCAAGTTCTATCCCTCGGACGAGCGCCAGCGGGTCGAGGTCGATCAATGGCTGTTCTGGCAGATGGGAGGGCTTGGGCCGATGGCGGGCCAGGCACACCATTTCCGCCAATATGCGCCGGAGAAAATCCAGTACGGCATCGACCGCTACACCAATGAGGTCAACCGGCTCTATGGTGTGATGAACAAGCGCCTGGCCGACCGCGAGTTCCTCGCCGGCGAATACTCCATCGCCGATATGGCCAGCATAGGCTGGGTGAGGCCCTACAAGAACCAGGGCCAGGACCTCGACGAGTTTCCGCATCTGAAGCGGTGGTTCGAGACCGTCCTGGCGCGTCCGGCAGTAGCACGCGGACTGGCGGTCGGCGAGGAGCACCGTAACAACCTGGCCGACGACAAGGAGGCGCAGAAGGTGTTGTTCGGCCAAAGAGCGCGCGCCTGACGGCCGAAACCAGCGCAGGAGCCCGCCATCGAGGCGGGCTCAGCCCTACTGTTTCGACCAGTTCTGGCTTCTGCAGAACAGGCCGCCGAGCACGCAGCCACTCATCTTGAGGGAACTGCCGTTCAGTTTGCCCTTGCCCTTGTAGGTCCTGTCATCGGCGGGGTCGGTGATCGAGCCGGCATAATTGCCTTCGCCACTGGCCGTCATCTTGCCGATCTGCTTTCCGGCGTGCTTGCCGGTCTTCAAGGTGATGCAGAAGGCGCTGCCGCATCCGCCGATGGCCGCGGTCTCGCCGCTCTGCGTCTTCCAGTTGCCCTCGATCGGATCTGCATAGGCGGCGCCTGCCAGCATCACGGCTGCCGCGAATACCATGCTCGAAATGCGGGACATCAATCTCCTCCTGCTGATATCTGCCGCGCTTACCGGCAGTTTACGCAAACGTAAGCTAGCGCAGCCGACTGGAAAGGAAAAGCCTGTCCCGTTGGGGAAGATTGCAGGTTTTTACGCCGCTTCCCGGTGCGTTTTCGCAATTTCCTGCCGGAAATTTTCAAAGCCAACTCGTTTTCGTGGTTATCGAACCCTTTCCGCGACCACAGCGCATTTTCGGCAAATCCGCTGCAAAACGCCGGAATCCCACGCATCCCTATCCTTAATGAATTCAGTCATTTACCTCTTGTTTGAACTTTGTTTGCGCCAAATTAAGCACGCCATTTAACGGCGGATTCAAGCCTCCGGTTCATGCTTCGAAGCATCGGAAGAGCAAGCCCGGGACATAAAGAGGCGGCCTTCCAGCAACGGGACAGGGACTTGGGAAAATGGCACGTTTTGAGATGCTTGAAGCCGGTTTCGGCACCATGGGCGCAACGGCCCAGGCGGATATCCTCTTCGAACTGGGCATGATGTATGCCACCGGCCGCGACTGCGAGGTCGATGTGGTCAGCGCCCACAAATGGTTCAACATCGCCGCAATCAAGGGGTCGGCGCGGGCTGCCGAACTGCGCTCGGAACTGACCTCCTCGATGACGAAGCAGGAGATCGCCCGTGCGCTGCGTGAAGCGCGCGAATGGATGACTGTGCACTGAGCGCTTACATATTCGGGCAAAAGCCGCGTAGACGGCAGGCCCCAACCAAAAGAACGCGGCAGCTTGGAGGCGGGCCAGCCGCGCGGTCCACGGGGAATGGCAGTGAGGTTTTTTCGGGCGGGGGTGTCCGGAGGAGAAAGCCGCGACCGGCATTTGAGTGAGCATCGGAATGACCCGATTTTTCGGTCCGATGCTCCAGGGCCGGCGCGGCTTTTTGCCGGTTCAGGGCCGTCTACTCTGCGGGTGTTTCCTCGAACCGTACCAGGACCGTGCCATCCGTCACCTGCGCGCCCTCGGCGGCGATCTCGGCGATCACTCCATCATGCTGCGCAGTGATGGTGTGTTCCATCTTCATGGCTTCGAGAATGAGCAGCGGCTGGTTCTTGACCACCGCATCGCCCTTTGCCGCCCGCACCAGCTTGACCAGCCCGGGCATCGGCGCGCGCATGCTGGAGGCGCCATTGCCGCTTTCGGCCGCCTTGGCGAAGGGATCAGGCACCTTGAAATCGAATGCGGCGCCATCGGCAAAGATGGTGACATGGCCGGGCCATGCCACCGCGCTATGCTGCTGGTCGCCTGCGAGAACAATAGCGTCATCTCGGTCATCGAACCGGATTTCGACCCTGCCATCGGGACGCGTGCGGATGCCGGCCGTGGTTTCCTGCTGCTCGAAGCCGACGCTTGCCTGCCGCCAGAGCGGATGGAAATGCCCATAGCCGGTAACGAGGTCCCACGGGTCGTTGGACGGAGTTTTTTGCCCGGTGCCCGATGCGGCGACCAACGCCCGCGCAATGATGTCGGCGTCAGGCTTCGGCGCTGCCACGAGCGTCGGCTGCTTGCGCGCAATCAGACCCGTGTCGACGTCGCCAGCGGCGAATTCCGGGTCCCACGCAAGCGCCGCCAGAAAGCCGATATTGGTGGTCGAGCCGGCGATTTCACTGGTTTTAAGGGCCTCACAAAGTGCCGCCAGCGCGGACGGACGGTCGGCGGCATGAACCACCAGCTTGGCGATCATCGGGTCATAGAAGGGCGAGATGGCATCGCCTTCGCGCACACCGGTTTCCACGCGGATGCGCGACCCGGACGTGCCTTCGGCCGGAAAGCGCAGATGGTGTAGCGTTCCGATTGCCGGCAGGAAGTCCTTGGCCGGGTCTTCGGCATAGATGCGCGCCTCGAAGGCGTGGCCGGAAAGCGTGATCTCCTTCTGGCTTTTCGGCAGCTTTTCGCCCGCCGCCACGCGCAACTGCCATTCGACCAGATCGAGACCGGTAATCATTTCGGTTACCGGATGCTCGACCTGCAGCCTTGTATTCATTTCCATGAACCAGAAACGGTCCGGCCTCAGGCCTTCCGAGGCATCGACGATGAATTCGATGGTGCCGGCGCCCGAATAGGAAATGGCCTTGGCAGCCTTCACCGCCGCATCGGTCATGGCCTTGCGCATCTCGGGCGTCATGCCGGGGGCAGGGGCCTCCTCGATCACCTTCTGGTGGCGGCGCTGCGCGGAGCAATCGCGCTCGAACAGATGGACGGCATTGCCGAAATTGTCGCCGAAGACCTGCACTTCGATATGGCGCGGCTTGTCGACATATTTCTCCACCAGCACGCGGTCGTCGCCGAATGCCGCCTTGGCCTCGCGCCGCGCACCCGACAGCGCCTCGGCAAAATCGTCGGGATGCTCGACCCGGCGCATGCCCTTGCCACCGCCACCGGCGCGCGCCTTGATCAGTACGGGATAGCCGATCTCGCGCGCCTTGGAAGCGAGGATCACGATTTCCTGCGCTTCGCCGTGATAACCAGGAACCACCGGCACGCCGGCCTTTTCCATCAGCCGCTTGGCCGCGTCCTTGAGGCCCATGGCCCTGATGGATGCTGCCGAAGGGCCGATGAACACCAGACCGGCGGCCTCGACCTGATCGACGAAATCGGGATTCTCGGACAGGAAACCATAGCCGGGATGGATCGCCTCGGCCCCCGTCCGCCTTGCAGCCTCGATGATCCTGTCGCCACGCAGATAGCTTTCGCCCACCGGCGAGGGGCCGATATGCACCGCCTCGTCGGCCATTTCGACATGCAGAGACCTTGCGTCGGCGTCGGAATAGACGGCGACCGTCTTGACGCCCAACCTGCGCGCGGTGCGGATAACCCGGCAGGCGATTTCACCGCGATTGGCGATCAGGATCTTTGAAAACATCGCTTTTTCCCCAGGTCACATCCTGAACACGCCGAATTTCGTATCCGGGATCGGCGCATTGAGCGCGGCACTGAGCGACAGCGCCAGCACTTCGCGCGACCGGGCCGGATCGATGATGCCGTCGTCCCACAGTCGTGCCGACGAATAGAGCGGCTGGCCCTCATGCTCGTATTTCATCAGGATCGGCTTCTTGAACTTGCGTTCCTCCTCCGCCGACCACTCGCCGCCCTTGCGCTCGATGCCTTCGCGCTTGACCATGGCGAGCACGGTGGCGGCCTGCTCGCCGCCCATCACCGAGATGCGCGCGTTCGGCCACATCCACAGGAAGCGCGGCGAATAGGCACGGCCGCACATGCCGTAATTACCGGCGCCGAAGGAGCCGCCAATGATCATGGTCACCTTGGGCACCTGCGCGGCGGCAACCGCCGTCACCAGCTTGGCGCCGTCCTTGGCGATGCCGCCGGCCTCGTATTTGCGGCCGACCATGAAGCCGGTGATGTTTTGCAGGAAGATAAGCGGAATCTTGCGCTGGCAGCACAATTCGATGAAATGCGCGCCCTTCAGCGCGCTTTCGGAAAACAGCACGCCATTGTTGCCGATGATGCCGACCGGCATGCCGTAGAGATGGGCAAAGCCGGTGACCAGCGTGGTGCCGTAGTTCTGCTTGAACTCGTCGAATTCGGAGCCGTCGACGATGCGGGCAATGACCTCGCGCACGTCATAGGGCTGGCGGATATCGGCCGGGATGACGCCATAGATCTCATCCGGCGCATAAAGCGGCGGAATCACTTTGCCAAGATCCAGCCCTATCGCCTTCTTCCGATTCAGGTTTTTGACGATGCGGCGCGTGATGGCGAGCGCATGGGCGTCATCCACTGCGTAGTGGTCGGCAACGCCCGACTGGCGCGTGTGGACCTCAGCACCGCCAAGGTCTCCGGCCGTCACGTCCTCGCCGGTGGCCGCCTTCACCAGCGGCGGGCCGCCCAAAAAGATCGTCGCCTGGTTGCGCACCATGATCGATTCGTCGGCCATCGCCGGCACATAGGCACCGCCCGCCGTGCATGAACCCATGACGCAGGCGATCTGCGCGATGCCCATCGCCGACATGGTGGCCTGGTTGTAGAAGATGCGGCCGAAATGATCCCGGTCGGGAAACACCTCGTCCTGGTTAGGCAGGTTGGCACCGCCGGAATCGACCAGATAGACGCAGGGCAGATTGTTCTGCATGGCGATTTCCTGCGCCCGCAGATGCTTCTTGACCGTCACCGGATAATAGGTGCCGCCCTTCACCGTGGCATCGTTGACGACGATCATCACCTCGCGGCCTTCGACACGGCCGATGCCGGCGATCATGCCGGCCGCGGAAATGTCGCCGTCATACATGTTCCATGCGGCGAACTGGCCGATCTCGAGAAAGGGCGAGCCGGGATCGAGCAATTGCGCCAGGCGCTGGCGTGGCAGCATCTTGCCGCGCGACAGATGCCGGCGGCGGGCTTCCTCGGAGCCGCCCTGCTCGACGGTAGCCGCCTTGTCGGCGATGTCGGCAACGAGCGCGCGCATCTGCTCTTCATTGGCCTTGAAGGCATCGGAGGAGGGCGAAATCTGCGACTGGATGACGGGCATGAAATCTCCGGGAACTCAGCGGATGAGTTCGACCTTGCAGGGCAGGTCGAGCGTACTCCAGACACGGTCGGCGGTGACGACCGTCGCGCTTTCCGCCACCGCTGTCGCGATGCATGCACGGTCGGCAAAGGAAAGTCCTGCGTGCTTCGTCGCCGGACGCAGCATTGCGGCTGCGACGGCGAGCTTTTGGTCAAACGCGACGATGCGGACCTGCTGGGCGGCGAGTAGCGCCTCCATCAGGTCGAGCGGCACAGTTTTCTCGATACCACGCATCAGCGCCTCACTCATATTGACGGCCGACATCGCGGCACTTGGCAATCTGGCAGTTGCAGCGTCTGCACCTGTCTCGTCCAGCAGGATCGCAAGCAAGGCGGAAGCATCGATGACATAGTCGGCCACTATCTGGGCGCCTTGCCGGCATCTGCGCCTTCGCGCTCGAGCCGTTCGTAACGCTCGTCTTCGCGTCGTGCTTCCTCTCGGCGCTCTGCGATCAACTCGTCGACGGCGCTAACGCCAGGATTTTCAGCCTTCCACTTGCGTGCGAAAGCCTGCACGCGCCTGAGCGCCACTGTCGGCGAGACGATGCGGAATTCGCCGTCCCTGACCTCCGCCATGATCGTGTCGCCCGGCTTGACCATCATGGCCGCCCGCATTTCCGCTGGAATGACGAGGCGACCGGCCGCGTCGATCTTCAGCCGCGTATACCCCACTGACGCCAAGGCAGGCTCTTCATGCTGAAACGCTGGGGAGCCTTCGGATAAACCCTTCGGGAAAGACATTGTTGTCTCCTGTCACCGGCAGAGCATAATGCCATAAATCAATTGACCTGCCAAATTGGTCCATAAATGGCATTTTTATAGCTAGATGGATTCTGCCATGATCTCGCGGCCGATGAGGAAGCGGCGGATCTCGCTGGTGCCGGCGCCGATCTCGTAGAGCTTGGCGTCGCGCAAAAGCCGCCCGGTCGGGTAGTCGTTGATATAGCCGTTGCCGCCGAGAATCTGGATCGCGTCGAGGGCCATCTGGGTCGCCTTTTCGGCAGCGAATAATATGCAGCCGGCGGCATCCTTGCGGGTGGTACGGCCTGCATCGCAGGCGGCAGCCACGCCATAGACATAGGCGCGCGCGGCATTCATGGTCGTGTACATATCGGCAAGCTTGCCCTGCACGAGCTGGAAATCGCCGATCTTCTGGCCGAACTGCTTGCGTTCATGCACATAAGGCACGGCGACATCCATGCAGGCGGCCATGATGCCGAGCGGCCCGCCGGCAAGCACGGTACGCTCATAGTCGAGCCCCGACATCAGTACCTCCACGCCGCTGCCTTCCACATGCAGCACATTGTCGAACGGGACCTCGACGTTCTCGAAGACGAGTTCGCCGGTGTTGGAGCCGCGCATGCCGAGCTTGTCGAGCTTCTGTGCCACGGAAAAGCCGGGCATGGTCTTTTCGACGATGAAGGCAGTGATGCCGCGCGATTTCTTGTCCGGATCGGTCTTGGCGTAAACCACCAGCGTGTCCGCATCCGGGCCGTTGGTGATCCACATCTTGGTGCCGTTGAGGATGTAGCGGTCGTTGCGCTTTTCGGCGCGCAGTTTCAGTGACACCCCGTCGGAGCCGGAACCGGATTCCGACATGGCGAGTGCGCCGACCTTTTCGCCCGAGCACAGGCCGGGTAGGTAGCGCTCCTTCTGCTCGGGCGTTGCCCAGCGGTTGATCTGGTTGACGCACAGATTGGAATGGGCGCCGTAAGAGAGGCCGACCGAGGCCGAGGCGCGCGAAATCTCCTCCATCGCTACCACATGGGCGAGATAGCCCGTGCCGGTGCCGCCGAAGTCCGGCTCGGCGGTGATGCCGAGCAGGCCGAGCTCGCCCATCTCGGCCCAGAGAGGGGCGGGGAACTCGTTGGAGCGGTCGATTTCGGCTGCGAGCGGGGCAATGCGGTCCTGGGCGAAGCGGCGGACAAGGTCGCGCAGGCTGTCGAGGTCTTCGCCATGGCCGAAATCAAGCGTGTGCGTGTACATGCGGTTTCTCCCTGATTTCTTCCGCGCCCGTCAGACGCATTGTCATTGTGAGATAAGTCTCGGCCACTTCCTCTACCGAAAGCCGCTCGTCGGGCCGGAACCAGACGATCACGCCGGTGATCATCTGGATGATGGCGATCGCGGTGAGCCCGACATCGTCGATCCGGAACGCACCGGAGTCTGCGCCTTCACGCAGGATTTGTCGAAGCTCCTTCTCGTAGCCGCCGCGCAGCCGCAGGATATGGCTGAGATTATCGCGCGACAGGCTGCGCAGTTCCATGTTGGAGACATGGGTGGAATGGCGCCGCGCCACATGGAAGCGGATATGGTTGCGCACGAAAGCGGCAAGTCGCGCCTGAGGATCAGCTGAAGCCGGGCGGGCCTCGTCCCAGCTTTTCAGCAGCCCCTCCATATGCTCGCGCATCAGCGTGAACAGAAGCTCTTCCTTGTTGGGGAAATAGCGGTAGAGGGCGGCGGCCTGCACGCCGACTTCGGTAGCCAGTTGCCGCATGGAAACGGCTTCGTAGCCGAAGCGGGCGATGAGATTGATCGCCGCCTCGCGGATCGCAGCTTCGGTCCTGCCGCCGTCTGAGCCGGTCGTTCGCGCCATATCGCCTCCCTAATCGGAAGTAATAATAAAACGAACGTTCAATTATTTCAAGCGGCGCTGCGGCGAGACTTGTGAGTCAATGTCGGCGTAAAGGCTATTTACGGTTAGCTGGCGCGGGCGGCGGCCAGCGCGCTCGGCAGTTCCTCGGCAAACACGTCGAGTTCGTGGTCCAGCCCGACGCTGATGCGGATGCAGCGGTCGAGGACAGGCGCCATCGGCTTGCGGATGAACACGTCGCGCGCAACTAGGTTCTGCAGCACCTTCAGCGCAAAGGCACCGTCGCCGCCGCAATCCACCGTGACGAAATTGGTGGCCGAGGTGATCGGCGAAAGGCCGTTGTCGCGGGCGATGCCCGAGATGCGCTCGCGCCCGGCGGCAATCCGGGCCACGACGTCATGCAGATAAGCCTGGTCGGCCAGCGCGGCATCGCCGGCAGCTTGCCCCATGCGGCTGACGCCGTAGTGGTCGCGGATCTTCTCGAAGTCGGAAATGGCCTTGGCCTCGCCGATGGCGTAGCCGAGCCGGATGCCGGCAAGCCCATAGGCCTTGGAGAAGGTGCGCATGCGCAGCACATTCGGCCGGGCGGTATCGATCGGCGGAAGAGCGGAAGCCGGGCCGATCTCGCCATAGGCTTCGTCAAGGATGAAAAGCGTCGTTTCCGGCAGCGCTTCGATGAAGCGGCTGATCTCGCCGGCCTCCCACCATGTGCCCATGGGATTGTCGGGGTTCGACAGATAGACCATGCGCGCCTGTTCCCGTCTCACGGCGGCAAGCAGCCCATCGAGGTTTTCACGGTCGTTCTCGTAAGGCACCGTCACCAGCCGCCCGCCGCTGGCCGCGACGTGGAAATTGAAGGTCGGATAGGCGCCGAGCGAGGTGACGACGGTATCGCCGGGGGAGATGTAAAGCCGCACGATGATGTTGAGCAG
>JBARWP010000097.1:0-3221 GCA_049646905.1 Pseudaminobacter sp.
GTGCTGCTCTATATCGGCTCGATCCTGTGGGTGATCGGCTACGACACCATCTCTGCGCATCAGGACAAGGAGGACGACGCCATCGTCGGCGTGCGCTCCACCGCGCGCCTGTTCGGCGACAACACCAAGTCGTGGCTGGCGGGGCTCTATGGCGGCGCGCTGATGTGTTTTGCCGTTGCCTTCGCGGCAGCGCAGGCGCCGGTCGTCGCCCTTGCCGGGCTGATCGCCGCGGCCGCCCATATGACCCGGCAGATCGCAGTGCTCGACATCGACGATCCCGACCAGTGCCTGAAGCTGTTCAAGTCGAACAACCAGGTCGGCTGGCTGATCTTTCTCGGCCTGATCGGCGGCGCAGCCTGGGTCGCGCTCAAACCGATGGTCTGACTAGTCGCGGGCGATAATCTCCTCGCCGCTGATGACGAGCCTCAAACCGAGGTTGCCGGCCCGACGGCGAGCCAGGAAGCGCGGGCGGCGCATGTTGGACGCTCTGCCCTTGCGGCGCTCCCGCGGCGGCAGCGTCTTGATGGCCGCCCCCAGTGATTCTTCCAATGTCCGGGCAACGCCGTCCGCCTCGATCAGCAGCATCGGCAGCCGGTAGGCCTCGGCCCAGGCGCGCCAGTCGGCCGCGACGTCCTCCAGATTGTCGGCCACCAGCAGCGGTACCGAAAGCATCGGGTCGTGGTGAAGCAGTTCGAGCGTCACCGTGACCCTGTAGGTGTCGTCCTCGATGGCGCGGGCCGCGACGCCGCGAAAGGCATTGGCCGGCATCACCACAGTCGCCGGCAGGTTGCTTTTCTGCAGGATGCGCCGGACGGTCGCGCCGCGCTGGTCGATGGTGAAGGTGACGTCGCCGAAATCGTCGCGCGTGGCGTAGCTGACCATCTGGGGCAAGCGGAACGGGTCGAGGCGCATATTGCGCCCCGCCCAGACTGGCTTCAGTCCGGTGCTCATGTGGGTGCCTTCTTCCTGTTACTTCCGAGAGCCGGTTTTCCGGTCTCCCCGAACCGGTTTTCCCGGTCTCGTTATGGGAAGAAGCGTAGCCGCGGGTTCTTACCGCCGGGCTTAAAAAAGTCGGTTAAATTTTCCTGATCTACAGCATGGTTATCGGAATCCGACCTGCCACAACATGTTGTAAACCTGTCTGAAAGAGCGGTGAACCAACACTTCCCGTCATCCCGGCGATCGAGCGAAGTGAGAGGAGCGCTATGGCGGTTCAGCTTCAGGAAGGAACGCCCTCATCCCCTGCCGGACCTTCTTCCCGCAAGCGGGGAGAAGGAGGATGGCCGCAACGCTGAGGGGCAGAGATCAGGCGTGAGGCGCTGTCTCCGTCAGAAACTGAAAGACTCTAAATCACCTTGCCCGGATTCATGATTCCGGCCGGATCAAATGAAGCTTTCACCCGCCGCATCAGGTCGATGGCGATGGGCTGGCTGGTGGCAATGAGTTCGGCGCGCTTCATCTGGCCGATGCCGTGCTCGGCCGAGATCGAGCCGCCGAACGCGCGCACCAGATCATGCACAGCCTTGTTCATCTGCGGATAGAGCGCGAGAAACGCCGCCGGTTCCATGCCGAGAGGCTGCGAGATGTTGTAGTGCAGATTGCCGTCGCCCATATGGCCGAAGCAGGCGATGCGCGCACCGGGACTGACAGCGGTAACCGCCCGTGCTCCGCGCTCGATGAACAGCGGGATCGAGGCGACAGGCACGGAGATGTCGTGCTTGATGGAGGCACCCTCCGGCCGCTGCGAATCCGACAGGCTTTCGCGCAGCCGCCAGAACGCATTGCCCTGCGCCAAGCTGGAGGCGATCACCGCATCGCCCACGCTGCCGGTTTCCAGGCCGGCGGTCAGCACTTCCTCCATCAGGGTCCGCGCATCCTCCGCCGAACGGCCCGACGAAATCTCGACCAGCACATGCCAGGGCCACTCGCCTTGCAGCGGCGCCTGCGTATCGGCGATGTGCCGCACGGCAAAGCCGAGCACCGTATTGGAAATGAGTTCGAAAGCGGTCAGGTTGGCACCGGCCTGGTCCATCGCCCGGCCGAACAACTCCAGGGCCGCCTGCGGCGAGGCCAACCCGACCCAGGCGACCTCCCGGCCCTTCGGCGTGGCAAACAGCTTCAGGACAGCAGCGGTGATGACGCCGAGCGTGCCTTCGGCGCCGATGAACAGGTTCTTCAGGTCGTAGCCGGTGTTGTCCTTCTTTAGCTTGCGCAGGTCGTCGAACACCTCGCCCGTCGGCAGCACGACCTCGAGGCCGAGGCACAATTCGCGCGCATTGCCATAGGCCAGTACCCCGGTGCCACCGGCATTGGAGGACAGATTGCCGCCGATCTCGCACGAGCCCTGCGAGCCGAGCGACAGCGGAAACAGCCGGTCGGCGGCATCGACCGCCGCATGCAGCGCCTCCAGCACGACGCCGGCTTCGGCCGTCACCGTATTGGACAGCGTGTCGATCTCGCGAATGCGGTTGAGCCGCGACAGCGACAGCACGATCTGCCGGCCGGAACGATCCGGCATCTGCGCCCCAACCAGCCCGGTATTGCCGCCCTGCGGCACGATCGGCGTGCGCGTCTCGCTGGCAAGCCCCATGATGCGGCTGACCTCATCCACGCTGCCGGGCCGCAGCACCAGCGGCGAGACGCCGGCAAACAGCCCGCGCCGCTCGGTGAGGTAGGGTTCGGTTTCGGCAGGCTCACGCAGCGCATAACCCTCGCCCACAATGGCTGCAAAGCGGTCGAGCAGGGCAGGATCAAGAGCGGTGGCGGTCATCCGGCCAGCTTACGAAGCCGCGTCACTTCTGTCACGCGGGGCAGCGGCCCGTATCAGCCGGTCGTTAATCGCTTCGCCGAGCCCATCGGGCGGAACGGGTTCGACCGCGATAACCTGCGCCCCGCTGCGGTCGAGCGCCTGGAGATGGGCAAAAAGATTGCTCGCGGCTTCACGCAGGTCGCCGCGCTGCGACAGGTTGAGCGTGGCGACCGCGCCCTCCGCGCCCTCAACCCGCTCCGGCCCGAAGGCAAGCAGCGCCTCACCCGGCTTCACCTCCTCGACCTCCAGCCGCACCGCAGCCCCTGGCGCATAGTGCGAGGCCATCATGCCCGGTGCCTGGATGCCGGCTTCGGCAGGCCGGTGCAGCCTGACGCCGGCGACGCCGACGATCTCGGTTGCCGTGATGCCGCCGGGCCGCAGCAAAGTGAGCCTGCCGTCTTCGACCTTGACG
>JBARWP010000098.1:0-21612 GCA_049646905.1 Pseudaminobacter sp.
GTGCCGAGATACGAGGATACCGAAGCGACTTTCGGAGAGTTGCAGGCACGTCTCGAAAAGACGCGGAACTATCTCAAGAGCTTTGCGCCGGCCGATATCGACGGTTCGGAAGATCGCACGGTGGAGATCAAGGGCGGAGGGCGGATGTTTTCCTTCACCGGCGCGCAATATCTCCTGCATTATGCGCTGCCGAACTTCTATTTCCATGCCGCCACCGCCTATGACATTTTGCGTCACAATGGGGTGGATCTGCACAAGCGCGATTTCATCGGCGGCAGTTGATCGGGGGGGCTTGACCGGCAGCCGCGCAGGCTGCGACATGCGTAAAATTCTCCCGATCCCACCAAGCCATTTTTAACGAGCGCTCCCCTAGTGTCGGGCCAGAACACTGACTTGTCGTGCATTGACGGCAAAGGGGGCTTGATTGGGAACCGGAGCCGATCGCGATTTTGCAGCGCTGCTCGACGATCTGTTCGCCGCGCCACCGCGTGCCCCCGAGACAGCTCCATCGCCGGCGATCCGCCTGGATTATCTTTCGGTCGCTGATGAACTCCATTCCGGACGGATCAAGGTTTCTCCCGATCACGCCGCGGCGGAGTATCGTGAGGCGGAAGCAGGCCACGAGACCAGTTTTGCCGCACTCCTTGCCAATCTCGAACGTCTGGCGGAACTCGACGCGGCGGAGGAAAAACTTCCACCGATCGATCCGGATTCGATTGCTGCCGAACTGGGGCTCGGCTCCGGAAAGTCGAAGATGGATTTTGGACGGTTGCGCCGGAACTTTGCCTTCGCCAATCATCCGGACCGGGTGGCCCCGCATCTGCGGCAACGCGCCATGGTGCGCATGCAGATCGCCAATATGCTGATCGACGAGGCCAAGCGGCGCGCCACGCGCACCGCGAAACACTGAGACGACTGAACATCGGTGCATTTAGATGGCACCCGTCCTTCCAGTTTCAAATCCTTGAACCCACCTGAATTCAACAGCTTATCAGCGCTGCTTTGAGTCCAGGATTTGCTTTGGCCATCACTCCTGCGTAATACGCATTTCAGGTGTCGCCGCATCGCGGTGACTTCCTGCCACTGGACCTGAGCCGATCATGCCGGTAAGGTTTTTGTTCAATCTGGTGAAAGGATAATGCGCATGAGTGAAATCTGGTTTCGTACCGGCGAGGCAACTGTTCTGGCGGCAGAGGGGCAGGCCACGGATGCCATGCCGGAGGTCGTGATTGGCTCGGTGAAGGGTCCCGTCGGGCACGCTTTCGCCTCCATGTTGGGACAGGTGAAGGGGCACACGCGCATGTTCGTGGTCCGTGACCTCAACCAGGCGGTGAAACCGGCAACGCTGATGACCACGAAGGTCACCATCAAGAGCATGGCCTATGCCGAACTGCTCGGCGGCGTCGTGCAGGCGGCCATGGGCGATGCGATCGTCGATTGCCTTGCCGAGGACATCCTGCCGAAGGACCAGGCCGAAGACTTGTGCATGATCATCACGGTTTGGCTCGACCCGCGCTGCGCCGAGGACGAAAACCTCGACAAGAAGGACCTTTACCGGACCAATTACGAGGCGACGAAGCTTGCCATTTCGCGCGCCATGACCGGCAAGCCCACCGTTGAGGAACTGATCGCCAACCGCAAGACCATCAAGCACTACGCACTCGATGGCGTGATCGATTACTAGAGCATGTCTCCCGAAAGTGGGACCCGGTTTCGGGAAAAAGACATGCGCAAAAACAAAGGCCTGAAGCGCGACAAGCGAATCTGAAAGATTGCGATGCGCTTTGGGCCGTCGAGCCCATAGCCTGAGATCGGAGTTCTTCGGAACATTTCCTCCAATCCGAATCCTCACAGCGCCGCTGGCCCCAGGGCAAGGCGGCGCTGTAGTCATTCGTGCCCATGATTGGGCGATACCCGTTCGTCTGGCCCTGCCGTTTGACCGCCTTGGCAGTGCTTCGAGCCGCCGCAGGGCATTATAAGACGCCTCCTGACCCCGAAAGCCTGTTGCAGATATGAGCACCACCGTAGTCGTCGCCCCGGAGGTTCCGCGTTCCCAGCGCTGGGCGCTGGCAGCTCTGGTTCTGGGCGGTGTCGCCATCGGTTGTTCGCCGATTTTCGTGCGCCTCTCCGAAGTCGGACCGATGGCGACCGCGTTCTGGCGCGTGGGCCTTGCCATGCTGCCCCTGCTCGTGTGGTACGGCTCTAATGCCGCCGGCGCCGGCACCGAGACCAGGCCACGAAACCTGGCGGACCGTCTTGCGCTTATCCTTCCCGGATTGATGCTGGCCGGCGACCTCGCAGCCTGGCACATAGCGCTTTACAAGACGTCGGTAGCGAACGCGACGTTGCTTGCCAATATGGCGCCCATCTTCGTGACGCTTGGCGGCTGGTTGATCTTCCGCACGCCTATCACCCGAATTTTCCTGATCGGACTGGTGCTGGCGCTTGCGGGTGTCGTCATCCTGCGGGGAGGGCCGCTGGCTCTTGGCGGCGGCAACCTTGCGGGCGATGCCATCGCCATCGGTGCTTCCGTGTTCTACGCCGGCTACATCCTGTCGCTCGGACGGTTGCGCAGCCGTTTTTCGACGCTCACCACGCTGATATGGACCACGGGCTCGGCTGCCGTCTTCATGGCACCGCTCGCACTCTTTCTCGAAAGTGCGTTGTGGCCAGTGACATTGTACGGCTGGGCGATATTGCTGGGCCTTGCCTGGCTCACCCATGCGGGCGGGCAGGGGCTGATAATTTTCGCCCTGGCGTGGCTGCCGCCGGCCTTCTCGTCGCTGACGCTCTTGATTCAGCCGTTGGTGGCAGCCATCTTGGCGTGGGTGCTGCTCAGCGAACCGATCGGGCTCATGCAGGCGATCGGCGGTGTGATCGTTCTGGCCGGCATCATGATTGCCCGGAGAGGATAAGGCGGGCTCGAAAGAAGGCGCGCGAATGAACCACCGCATTCTGCTCGGATCCTATCCGATCCCCCGGTTCGCGGGCGTCCCGCACCACAATTTCCTTGTCTGGGTCGATGATGAAGGCAGGCCGTTGTTCGAGATCAATGGCGGTGCCGCCAATCCCGATGGAGGCTTCAACTACGCGGCGATTTTCGGGCGGCTGACCGCGGTGGAAACGGACTATTCGAAGCGGGATCCGGTGCGCTTTCCTGAGTTTCACATCCGCTCGACCTCGCGCAGCATCGCGTTGGTGGAGGCATCCCGCGAGGAAATCGGTATGCGCTGGGCGGCGGGTGTCGAAGCCACCAGGCGGATTGCCGCGTCAGGCTTGCGCTATTCGATACTGACGCGCAACAGCAATTCAGTTGCCACCGCGGTTGCGCGGAGCATGGACATCATGCTGCCGCCTGCCTCACTTGGCCTGTTGCGGGCTCCCGGTGCACGACGGCGGCTGGTGCTGGCAAGCTGACGTCTGCCACTTAGGCTGTCAGCCTTCCTCGAGTTCGGACAGTTCAGCCAATGCCGAGGCATTGCTGATGCGCACGGCCCCGCGCCGGTTCTCGATCAGCGAGCGGGCGCGCCAGTCATGCAGCGTCTTGTTGACGGATTCCCGTGTCGCGCCGAGGAAATCGGCAAGGTCGGATTGGGAAATGGCAATCCATCCCTCGGCATCCGCCATGAAGCTTGACAGGTAAAGCAGGCGCTTGGCCAGCCGGGCCTCGATCTTCAAAAGCGCCTGGTCGCCGAATTCGCCGCTGACCCAGCGCAACCGGGTGCAAAGAAGGGCGATGACCGCGCGGGCGAGATCGGGATGCCTGCCGATCCGGTCGAGCAGTTGGGTGCTGCTGGCGCAAACGAGCTGGCAGTCGGTAAGGCAGGTCGCCGTTGCCGTGCGCGGCCCGCCGTCCAGCGCGCCGATCTCGCCGACGAGGCTTTGGGGGCGTTCGATATTGGCGACCAGCTTGCGGCCCCCGGCCGAATAGATCGAGATTTCGACCTTGCCGGAAATGACGCCATAGACATGCGTGGCCGTATCCTCCTGCATGAACAGGTGATGCCCGGGCTCGTAGCGCTCGACCGGGCAGCCGCTGAACAGCAGATCGAAATTTTGTGCTTCCAGCCGCGCAAAACGTTGCGGCTGTTCGGGATGATCGTCGTCCTTATATTGCAGCATGTCGCCTCGTTAGGAGCGCAAGCTATAACACAACCCGGCAGTGCACGCGATATGGCCGGTTCGGCCTCTACCGGCAGCCTATTCGCGATCGTCATCCAGCAGGATGCGCTCGGCTGCCCCGTCGAGATCGTCATACTGGCCGGACCGTAACGACCACATGAAGGCGCCGAGCCCGGTGAGACCGAGCAGGATGGCGATCGGGATCAGGAAAACCAGATAGCTCATCATGGCTTTGCTGCCGCTGTCCGCAGGGAAACACCGGAGATTGCAGTTACCTCGGCGGGGGTCGGCACCGCCTGCGGCGATCTCAGGCGCATCGCATTGGCAACGACGATCACGGATGAGAGCGACATGGCGACGGCCGCGACCAGCGGCGTGACATAGCCGAATACCGCGATCGGCACCGCAATGGCGTTGTAGCCGATGGCCAGCGCGAAGTTCTGGCGAATGAGCGCTTTCGCCCGATGGGCGATATCCACCGCATCCTTCACCGCTGACAGATTGTCCTTCAGGAACACGAAATCAGCGGCGTTGCGGCCGATATCGGCGGCAGTTGCCGGTGCCATGGAGACATAGGCCGACGCCAGGGCAGGGGCGTCGTTCAGCCCGTCTCCGACCATCAGCACCTTGCGGCCCGAGGCTCCAGCCTCCGCGATATCCGCCACCTTGTCGGCCGGAAGCAGGCCGGCGCGGAAATCCTCGACGGCCAGCGCCGATGCGACCGCCTCGACCGCCGGCTGGCGATCGCCCGAGATGATGCCGAGCGACATGCCCAGTTGCCGCAGCCCGTTGACGGTGACGTGGGAGCCCGGCCTCAGGCTGTCTTCGAAGGCGAAGCGGGCGAGCTGTTTGCCATTCCTGGCAAGGATGGAGACCGAGGCGGAATCCGTATCCTTCTCCGCGCGGCGTCCCTCGATCGCCCAGGTGGCGCGCCCAAGGCGATATGTGTCGGCTCCCAGGCGAGCCTCGATCCCAAGCCCTGGGTGCTCGGAAACCGTATCGAATGACGGCTGTTCCAGTACATCGCGGCGTGTGCCGGCTGCGATCGCGGCAGCCATCGGATGACGTGAGCCGGCGGCCATGCCCGCGGCTATGGCCAATGCCTCAGCCTTGATCTCGCCGGCATTGATGAGCCGCGGCGCGCCAAGCGTCAGTGTTCCGGTCTTGTCGAACAGGACCGTATCGACTTCGGCCAGCCGTTCCAGCGCCGAACCGTCCTTGAGCATGATGCCGCGCTCGAACAGGCGCCGGGCGGCAACCACCTGCACGATGGGCACGGCAAGGCCGAGCGCACAGGGGCAGGTGATGATCAGGACAGCGATGGCAATGGTGATGGAGTTGTGCCAGTCGCCGGTCGCAATCATCCAGCCGGCGAGCGACAGCAGCGCCAGCGTGTGTACGACGGGCGAATAAAGGGCGGCGGCGCGGTCGGCCAGCCGGCGATAGCGTGCCCGGCCGCCTTCGGCCGCTTCCATCATCCGCACCATCTCGGCAAGGAAGGAGTTTTCGGCGCGCGTAGTGGCCTCGATCGTCAGCGGACCGGTGAGGTTCATCAGGCCGGCCTGCACCTTGGCGCCAGCTTCGATGCGGAGCGGAGCGCTTTCGCCGGTGACCAGCGAGCAGTCGAGCTCGGAAGCGCCTTGCACGACAACGCCATCTACCGGGATGCGGTCGCCCGCAGCGATGAGCATCTTCGCCCCCGGCTGGATTTCCGCAATGGGAACATAGCGCCTCGCGCCGTCCTCACCGACGACGGTCGCACCGGCCGGCGAAAGGCGGGCCAGGCCGGCAACCGCGGACCGGGCCCTCTCGCGCATGACGTGGTCGAGCGTGCGGCCGATCAGCAGGAAGAACAGCAGCGACGTCGCAGCGTCGAAATAGGCGTGAGGGGCGTTGTAATAGGTCTCATAGAGGCTGAGACCGACCGCCAGGGAAACGCCGATCGAGATCGGGACGTCCATATTGGTGCGGCCCCGCCGCAGGACCGACCAGGCCGAAAGATAGAAGATGCGGCCCGAATAGGCGACGGCGGGCAGGGCAAGCGCTGCCGATATCATGTGGAAGGCATGGCGTGTGGTTTCGTCAGCCCCCGACCAGACGGATACCGACAGGAGCATGATGTTCATTGCCGCAAAACCTGCAACCGCCAAAGCCTTGATCAGGCGCGACAGTTCGGGGTCTTTCTCGTCGGTGGCGGCGGTGAACAAGTGGGCCTGGTAGCCGATCGCGTCGAGCGCTCCGATTAGGTCTGGCGGCGTGTCGTCCGTGCTGCGCCATTTGACGGAAATCCGCTTCAGAGACAGGTTGACGCGAGCCGCCTCGACGCCGGGCAATGCCGATAGGGTCTTTTCCACGGCCGCTATGCAGGCGCCGCAATGGACACCGGGAACCGAGAGATCGGTCTGGCGGCTGCCGTCGCCAAGGTCCCGGCTGGCCAGGCGAAGCTCGTCGGCGGAAGCCGGCTGGTTGTCGTCCATTTGCAGCGCCGCTTCGGCGCCGGCCGCGCAGCAACTCATGATGCCGTCATCCGTCCTTCAGCGCCCTGTAGGCATGCCAGGTTGCATGGCCGAGCAGAGGAAACACGATGATGAGGCCGACCATTGCGGTTGCCAGCCCCAGGACCGTCAGCACGAGCACGATCGTGCCCCAGGCGAACATCACCGGCAGGTTGTTCCAGACGAGCGAAATGCTGGTGCCCATGGCGGTAAAGACGTCGGTCTTTTCGTCCAGCAGCATCGGCACCGAAAACGCGCTGATGGCAAAGGCGAAGGCTGCAAACAGCCCGCCGACGATGGTGCCGGTGATGAGCATCGCCCAGCCGATGCCCGTGGTGAACAGCATCTCGGCGATATGGTCGAGACCGGGGAAGGGGCGCAGGCCGAAGAAAAGCGCATAGAGGATGACGGCGGCACGCATCCACAACAGCGCCAATCCGCACAGGATGACGCCGGTGAAGATGACCTGGGCCCCCGATGCTGCGCGAACAAAGAGCATGCGGCCGAGTGAAACCGGCTCGCCGGCTTCGATGCGCCGGCTTTTCTCGTAGAGCCCGACCGCAACCAGCGGGCCGACGACAAGGAAGGCGGCGGCCGCAGGGAAAAGGATATAATCCAGCCCGAGCGAGAACAGGCAGGCAACGACCGTCAGCGATACGGCGAAAACCGCCAGGCCGTAGGCCAGGCTCGGGCCGGGATGGACCGTAAGGTCGTGCCATCCCGCGCGCAGCCAATCTAAAGCGGTGCTCGCCGGCAGGCCACGGTTGCGGCTTCCCACAGGTATCGGCGTATGTGGTAGATCGACGGTTTCCATACCGATAGTCCTTCTTGTCAAATCCGCCCGTCGCTTCGGGTCAACATGATGAACGTGCCGCCCGATAGGCCGTTGCGGTCGAGCCGGTTCCCGCTTCCTTGGCATGCGCCACGCAATCGGGTTGAGACGTCACCGAAACATAGACCAGATGCACATTTGCCGCCACAAACACGGCAAGCCCCGCGGCAACGCATGCGCCGACGATGAGCCGCGTGCGCGTCCAGCGGCGAGGTGAGGCCATCCTGATGTCGGCATCGACGGTCATCGCTTGTCCTGCGGCAAGGCGAGCACGTAGAGCGTCAGGATCTTGCGGTCGGCTGCGGAAAGGCGGCCTTCCCATGCCGGCATGTGTCCCTGCCGCCCGGAATAGACGGTCGTGTGCAGCGACTGCCGGTCGCCCCCATAGATCCAGCTCGCATCGGTCAGGTTCGGCGCGCCGAGGTCCTGCATGCCCTTGGCGTCTTCGCCATGGCAGGAGGCGCAATTCTCGGCAAAGATCTCGCTGCCCCTGGCGACCGCTTCCGGCGCGGCCTGCATCTGCTCCGGCGCTTCCCCGATCGACTGCACATAGGCCAGGACATCGTCGATCTGGCTTCTGTCGAGCATGCCGTCACGGCCGAAGGCAAGCATCTGCGAGGTCCGTGTTTCTTCATGCGGCGAGTTGATGCCGACGCGGATTGTTTCGTCGATCATCTCCGGATCGCCGCCCCATAGCCATGCCTTGGCGGTCAGGTCCGGAAAGCCCCTGCCGCCGGTGCCGCTGGTTCCGTGGCAGACCGCACAATTGTCACCGAAGAGCGTGGCGCCTGCCTCCTTGACGACATTCATCAGCGCAGGATCCGCCTGGATGGCGGCGAAGTCCATCTGTTCGATCTGGTCCATCCATACCGCGCGCTCGGCCTTCGCCTGCTCGACCTGCTGTTCGACAGTCGTGCGCTGGTCGATGCCGAGCAGGCCCTTGGTGTAGGTCCAGCCCAACGGCCAGGCAGGCATGAAAACCCAGTAGACGATGGAAAATAGCGTGGTGATGACGAGGAAGAATATCACCACGCGCGGGATCGGGGTTTCCAGTTCCTCGATACCGTTCCACTCGTGCCCGGTGGTTAGTCGTCCGGTAACGGGATCGCGTTTTTCCAATGCCACGGCGTTATTTCCCCGGTTTGTCGTCTTCGTCGAGAATGCTTTTCTTGGCCCTGTCGAAGCGTTTCTTGTTCGACGGCCAGAATGTGTAGATCAATACGCCCGCAGCCATGGCCAGCAGGTAGAACAGGCCCCAGCTCTTGGAGAAGGCGACGAGCGTGTCATGGCTGAAATCCATGGGCTCATTCCTCTGCCGAGGCCGTCTGGGGATGCGCGGCATCCGTCAGCTTGCCGAGAATCTGGAGATAGGCGACCAGCGCATCCATTTCCGTCAGCCGCGCGGCATCGCCGTCGAAGGCGCGCACATGCGTGGCTTCGCCGTAGCGCTCGGCGACGCCACTGGCAAAGCTGCTGTCAGGCGCAGCCTGCCCGAAGGCGTCATCCTTTGCATTGTCGATCATCTCCTGCGTGTAGGGTACGCCGACCTTGCTCATCGCCGCCAGATGCAGGCCAAGATCGTCCGTGCGCAACGCATTGCGGGCCAGCCAGCCATATTTCGGCATCACCGATTCCGGCACCACGTCGCGCGGATTGATCAGATG
This sequence comes from Pseudaminobacter sp., assembly GCA_049646905.1. Taxonomy (GTDB): domain Bacteria; phylum Pseudomonadota; class Alphaproteobacteria; order Rhizobiales; family Rhizobiaceae; genus Pseudaminobacter. The sequence continues at coordinate 9,114 of JBARWP010000098.1, forward strand.
CGCGACGTGCCAGGCGTCGGAATATTTGTCGCCGAGGCGGGCAAGGTCCGGACCGGTGCGCTTGGAGCCCCACAGCATCGGGTGATCGTATTTGGATTCGACCGCCAGCGAGTAGGGGCCGTAGCGTTCCACCTCGTCGCGCAGGGTGCGGATCATCTGGCTGTGGCAGGCATAGCAGCCTTCGCGGATGTAGATGTTGCGGCCAGCCAGTTCGAGCGGGGTGTAGACACGCATGTCGGGTGCATCCTCCACCGTCTCGTCGATGGTGAAGAGCGGTGCGATCTCGACGAAGCCGCCAATGCTGGCGACCACCACGATCGCAAGCACGAAGCCGACGGCATTGCGTTCAATTTTGCGATGAAAGAACTCGGCCATCGTTTTACTCCGCAGGCTGGGGGGAAAGCCGGGCCTCCGGCATGTCTTCAGTGGACTTGGTGACGGCCACCGGCACGATGCGGATCGTCATCCAGACATTGTAGGCACAGACGATAGCACCCAGCAGGAAGAACAGGCCGCCCAATGCACGTGCGATATAGTAGGGATGCATCGCTACCAGCGACTCGATGAAGGAATAGGTCAGCGTGCCGCTCTCATTGTAGGTCCGCCACATCAGCCCCTGGATGATGCCCGAATTCCACATCGCAAAGACGTAGATGATGGTTCCGGCAAGCGCCAACCAGAAATGGAGCTCGACCAGGCGCGCCGAATACATGCGCTCGCGTTTCCAGAGCCACGGCACGATGCTGTAGATCGAGCCGAACGTGATCATCGCGACCCAGCCGAGCGCGCCGGCGTGAACGTGGCCGACGGTCCAGTCGGTGTAATGCGACAGCGAGTTGACCGGACGGATCGCCATGAAGGAGCCTTCGAAGGTGGTCAGCCCGTAGAACACGGCCGCGACCATCATGAAGCGCAGCGTGGCATCGTCGCGCACCTTGTGCCAGGCACCGTTGAGCGTCGCCAGCGCGTTGCCGGCCGAAGCCCAGGACGGCACCAGCAGCACGACGGAGAAGGTCATGCCCAGCGTCTGCACCCATTGCGGCAGCGCGGTGTAGTGGAGGTGGTGCGAACCTGCCCACATGTAAAGGAAGGTGATGCCCCAGAAGCTGATGATGGAAAGCCGGTAGGAGAAGATCGGCCGCCCGGCGCGCTTGGGCAGGTAGTAGTACATCATGCCCAGGAAGCCCGCGGTGAGGAAGAACGCGACCGCGTTGTGGCCGTACCACCATTGCGTCATGGCATCCTGCACGCCGGAGAACAGCGAATAGCTCTTGGCGCTTCCCAGCGATATCGGCACCGCCAGGTTGTTGACGATGTGCAGGATCGCCACCACCAGGATGAAGGCCATGTAGTACCAGTTGGCGACGTAGATATGCGGTTCCTTCCGCCGGGCCAGCGTGCGGATATAGATGGAGAAATAGACGACCCAGACGATGACCAGCCAGATATCGGCATACCATTCGGGCTCGGCATATTCCTTCGACTGGGTGACGCCCATGAAGTAGCCCGCTGCGGCGATGACGCAGAACAAATTGTAGCCGATCAGCACGAACCATGGGCTGAACTGGTCGGGCAGGCGGGCACGCGTCGTGCGCTGGAGAACGTGGAAGGACGTGGCGATCAATGCATTGCCGCCGAAACCGAAGATGACGCCGCTGGTATGGGCGGGGCGCAACCGGCCGAAGCTCGCCCAGGCGGCGTCGAAGGTCAGATCCGGCCATGCCAGCAGGCTCGCCACCCACACGCCGAGGAACATGCCGATGACCGCCCAGATGATGGACAGGATGATGCCGACCTTGATCGGATCGTCATAATAGTGATCGAGGCGCTCGGGCGAAGGCTCGGGTGCATAGAGGGAGGCCATCACCACGAACGCCAGGCCGGCCGAAATGACCAGCACCATGAGCCCGTGGATTCCGATCGGGTCGCCCCTGCCGGCCACCCCCATGGCAAGGCCGGCAAGACCTAAAAGGAAGAGCACGGCCAGCGAGAACTGGCGTTCGCCTGATGTGAGTTGAGCGACCATGTGGCGGTTCCTCGCTTTGGATCGTGGCTATGCAGCCGACTTTTTCCCGATGGCGTCCCTGGTCTCTAGGCCAAGGATCATCCCCAATTCATTGTCATTGATCAAAAAATCCGCGAGCGTGTATTTATCGAATACCGCCAGATAGGCGCCGAGCGCTTCGCAGATGACCGTCTTCAGCCTGCAGGCGGGAGAGAGGATGCAGGCGCCGCCATCGGCCTTCATGCATTCGACCAGGGCAAAGTCATTTCCCATATTGCGCACCAGCGTACCTATTCCGACCTGATGCGGCTCGCACGCCAACCGTATACCGCCTGCTCGTCCCCTCGTCGTCGTGATCAGTCCCAGATTCCTCAAATGCAATGCCACCTTCAGGAGATGGTTGTGTGACAGCCCGTAGCGGGCGGCAACATCGCTGACCGTGCTCGATTCTTCTTTGCGCAAGGCCAAATAAATCAGCATCCTGATCGCATAGTCCGTTTGCAGCGTCATGCGCATGGCTATGGCCTCGTCCTGTCCCTCGCGCCCAGGCCTGCAAGGGCAAGCCCACCGAGCACGCCAAGCAGGATTGCCTTCGCTACTTCGCTGAAGGCGTAGAGCGTGTGGTGGTAAGTGGGCGCGGCCGGGTTGCCGGCAACGATCGCCGCGATGCGCACATCCAGGACAGGCAGGAGCCAAAGCGACTGGAGGGCAACGATGAAAAGCAGTGCGGTGGCCAGAACCAGCCGCGGCCGCGTGAGGCTGCCGAGCGCCAGCGAACCGGCGAGCAGGATGATCATCAGCCATTCGACCTTCGCCAGCAGGCCGAAGGTGACGCGCCCCACCTCCAGCGCCGTCGGCAGATCGAGAGACGGCGCCTGGAACTTGACCGGGGTTGCCAGGAAGGAGACGCCGCACAGAAGCCCCAGCCAGAACAAGGCCACGAAGGCCAGAGCCGCATTGCCGAAACGTTTTTGCCGACCGGCGGGTCTGACGGAATCAATTGCCATTTTCATTCGCCACAGGAGCAGCACCTCGTGAGGGAAGATGGAAGAACAACACCAGCGACAGGCTGCGGGCAATGCGCTGGGAACGATCGATGAAGATTTCGGCGACCTCGGGCGGGCAGAGGTCGCGCGCCGTCTCGGCAAACAGGCCGAGCCAGATGGCGAAGTCGCTTTCGACCACTTCCGTGAGCTTCATATGGGCGGGAACCGGGCGCCCCTGATAGGTGCCGGTCTTCAAGATCACCGAGCACCAGAAGTCCGTCATCTTTTCAAGATGCGGCTCCCAGTTGCCGGTGATGTGGCGCGCAAAGATCGGGCCAAGCCGCTCATTGCGGCGGACCCTGGCGTAGAATTCACGCACAAGGCGACCGATGAAGGCACGATCGATACCGTCATGGACAAGGGGCTGCTCCGCCACGGGGCGGGCCCTTTCGATGCGTTCAAGATCCATTGCTGCCGCTGCCAAAACCTTAATTGGTATTGCAGATACCAGTTAGGCTTCGGGCAAACGCACAGGCAAGGGAATTAAATGTCGCACTGCAACACCAAGTTGTCGCAGTGCAACGTCGCAGGGCTCAGCGCAGGCGCTTTGGCCGTGGGTCGGCGAGTTCGCCAGCAAGGCGCCGGTCGAGATAGTCGGCGCATTCGGCAATCAGCAATTCGGCATCGTTGGAGAAGAAATGATTGGCGCCGGGAATCGTCTTCTGCGTGATGGTGATGCCTTTTTGGGTGTGCAGCTTGTCCACCAAGCCCTGCACGTCCTTTGCCGGTGCGACCTTGTCGGCATCGCCATGAATGATGAGGCCGGACGAGGGGCAGGGGGCCAGGAAGGAGAAGTCATAGGTGTTGGGCTGTGGCGCGATCGAGATGAAGCCTTCGATTTCCGGACGACGCATCAACAGTTGCATGCCGATCCACGAGCCGAAGGAATAGCCGGCGACCCAGCAGGTCTTCGAATCCGGATGCAGAGCCTGGATCCAGTCGAGGGCCGCGGCGGCATCCGACAATTCCCCGGTGCCGTGGTCGAATTCGCCCTGGCTGCGGCCGATGCCACGGAAATTGAAGCGCAACGTGGTGAAGTTGCGCTTCTGGAACATATAGAAGAGGTCGTACACGATCTTGTTGTTCATCGTGCCGCCGAATTGGGGGTGCGGATGCAGGATGATGGCGATCGGTGCGTTCTTCTCCTTGGAGGGCTGGTATCGACCCTCCAGACGACCGGCCGGTCCGGCAAAAATGACCTCGGGCATGCATAACTCCACTCGCTGCGTAAAACTAGACCAAAACCCGAAACAATTCCGCCAACAGCCTTGACGCAGGGCCAGCGTCTTTCTAAAAGCTAGTTTAGAATTGTTCAAAACTGGGTGGCTGGCCACCTGTCCGACAAAGCCGGTAATAGGACGTCTTGCCTTGGAAATTCAAGGAAATAACGTCTATCCCGCTTTTGCGGCTACAGAGGAAACCGAGAGAGTGGAAAAGGCTGCTTCACGCGCCTATCTCGACCACAATGCGAGCGCCCCGCTGTTGCCGGCGGCGCGCGCTGCGATGCTTGACGCTCTCGACCTGACCGCCAACCCGTCCTCCGTACATAGTGAGGGGCGCGCGGCGCGCAAGATCATCGAACAGGCCCGTCGCGATGTCGCTGCCTTGGTGGGAACGCGGCACGATCATGTCGTCTTCACCTCGGGGGCGACGGAGGCGGCATCGACGCTGCTGACCCCGGACTGGCAGATGGGGCGCGGTGCCGTCCGCATGTCGCATCTTTACGTTTGTGCGGCCGATCATCCCTGCCTGCTCGGCGGCGGCCGGTTCCAGCCTGACCAAGTGACTCGCATCGGCGTCAATGGGAACGGTATCATCGACCTGGAGGCGCTGCAGCAGGCGCTCGACCGTCACGATAAGGCGGACGGACTGCCTTTGGTCGCCCTCCACACCGCCAACAACGAGACCGGCGTCATACAGCCGCTGGCCGCCATCGGTGCGATCGTCAAGGCCGCCGGTGGGGTGTTCATAGCAGATGCCGCGCAAGCTGCGGGGCGGATTCCGCTTGATCTCTCAAGCGGCGCTGCCGATTTCCTTATCCTGTCTGCGCACAAGATGGGCGGCCCCAAGGGGATCGGCGCTTTTGTCGGCGCTTCGGACCTGATGATGCCACGCCCCCTGGTGACAGGCGGCGGCCAGGAGCGGGGCTTTCGCGCCGGCACGGAAAATCTTGCCGCCATTGCCGGTTTCGGCGCGGCAGCGCGGGAGGCAGTGGCCCAGCTCGGCGAGATCGAGCATATCCGCAGCCTGCGCGACGAACTGGAGGAAGCCATCCTTGCGCTTGCGCCCGATGCCACGATCTTCGGCCGGCAGGTGGAACGGCTTGCAAACACGACCTTTTTCGCTATTCCCGGCATCAAATCCGAAACCGCGCAGATCGCGTTCGACCTTGCCGGAGTGTCGCTGTCGGCGGGCTCGGCCTGCTCTTCCGGAAAGGTCGGGCCCAGCCATGTGCTGAAGGCCATGGGACACGACAACACCGATGGCGCCTTGCGCGTATCCATCGGGAAAATGACCACCGAGGCGGATCTGGCGCTGTTCAAGGCGGCGCTGTCATCGGTTCTGGCACGGTCCGCCGAGCGAACCAGGGCCGCCTGTGCGGCATAAGGAGCCGGTGTGGCCGGGGTGAATTTGCCAGCGGACACACTATATTGAACTTACGCCGCCACGCGGTGCCATAGTTTGAAAACTGCCGGGCCTTGACCCCGGCGTGGATGGAGAACGCCTATGCCTGCTGTGCAGGAGACGATCGATCAGGTCCGCAAGATCGATGTGGACCAGTATAAATATGGCTTCGAAACTGAAATCGAGATGGACAAGGCCCCCAAGGGCCTGAACGAAGACATTATTCGCCTGATTTCGGCCAAGAAAGACGAACCGGAATGGATGCTGGAGTGGCGCCTTGAGGCTTTCCGCCGCTGGATGACGCTCGAAGAGCCGAAATGGGCTCGCGTCGAGTATCCGGAAATCGACTTCCAGGACATTCATTATTATGCCGCACCCAAGAACACGCCGGGGCCGACCTCGCTTGACGAAGTCGATCCTGAGCTGCTGAGAACCTATGAGAAGCTCGGCATTCCGCTGCGCGAGCAGGAAATCCTGGCTGGCGTCCAGAAGCCGGCAGGCAGCGAACTCGAAGAAGCCAACGACAATGTCTACAAGTCCGGCCGCGTGGCGGTCGACGCCGTGTTCGATTCGGTATCGGTCGTCACCACCTTCAAGAAGGAACTGGCGCAGGCGGGCGTGATCTTCTGCTCCATTTCGGAAGCGATCCGCGAGCATCCCGAACTGGTGAAGAAATATCTCGGCTCGGTCGTGCCGACGACCGACAACTACTATGCGACGCTGAATTCGGCGGTGTTCACCGACGGCTCCTTCGTGTTCGTGCCGAAGGGCGTCCGCTGCCCGATGGAACTGTCGACCTATTTCCGCATCAACGAGAAGGGCACCGGCCAGTTCGAGCGCACGCTGATCATCGCCGAGGAAGGCGCCTACGTCTCCTATCTGGAAGGCTGCACGGCCCCGCAGCGCGATGAGAACCAGCTTCATGCGGCTGTGGTGGAACTGATTGCGCTCGACGATGCCGAGATCAAATATTCCACGGTCCAGAACTGGTATCCGGGCGATGCCGAAGGCAAGGGCGGTATCTACAACTTCGTCACCAAGCGTGGCGATTGCCGTGGCGACCGCTCCAAGATTTCCTGGACGCAGGTCGAGACCGGCTCGGCCATCACCTGGAAATATCCGTCCTGCATCCTGCGTGGCGACGACTCGCGCGGCGAATTCTATTCGATCGCAGTGTCGAACGGCTACCAGCAGATCGATAGCGGCACCAAGATGATCCATCTCGGCAAGAACACCACCAGCCGGGTGATCTCCAAGGGCATTGCGGCGGGGTTCTCCCAGAACACCTATCGCGGCCAGATCTCTGCGCATCGCAAGGCAACGAATGCCCGTAACTTCACCAACTGCGATTCGCTGCTGATCGGCGACCAGTGCGGGGCGCATACGGTTCCCTACATGGAAGCGAAGAACGCCACAGCGCAGTTCGAGCACGAGGCGACGACGTCGAAGATCTCCGAGGATCAGAAGTTCTACGTCATGCAGCGCGGCATCCCCGAGGAGGAGGCGATTGCGCTGATCGTCAATGGCTTCGTCAAGGACGTGATCCAGGAACTGCCGATGGAGTTTGCGGTCGAGGCGCAGAAGCTGATCGGTATCAGCCTGGAGGGGAGCGTGGGGTGATCAAGCGCATCTGGCACGGCTACACCACGCCGGAGCGCGCCGACGACTACGAGGCGCTGCTGCGGGCCGAGGTCATCAAGGGCATTGAGGGCAAGGCGATCCCCGGTTTCCGCCGCATCGAGGTGCTGCGGCGGCCGCTCGCCGACGAGGTCGAGTTCATCACCATCATGGAGTTCGAGAACCTCGACAGCGTGAAGGCCTTCGTCGGCGAGGACTACGAAGCCTGCTACGTGCCCGGCGAGGCCCGAAAAATCCTGAAGCGCTTCGACGAGCGCTCGCAACACTACGAATTGCGCGACACGCGCAGCTACACGTAATTCTGGGATAGACGAACAATGCTTGAGATCAAGAACCTGCATGCCCGCATCGCCGAGGACGGCACCGAGATCATCCGTGGGCTGAACCTGACCGTAAAGGCCGGCGAAGTCGCCGCTATCATGGGACCGAATGGCTCGGGAAAATCGACGCTGTCTTACGTTCTGGCCGGCCGTGAGGACTATGAGGTCACCGAAGGCGAGATTCTCTACAACGGCGAGTCGATCCTTGAGATGGACCCTGCCGAGCGCGCCGCCTCCGGCATTTTCCTCGCCTTCCAGTATCCAATGGAGATACCGGGCGTGGCGACGATGGAGTTCCTGAAGGTCGCTATGAACGCGCAGCGCAAGGCGCGCGGCGAGGACCCGCTGACGATCCCCGAATTCCTGAAGCGGGTGAAGGCGGCGGCCGGTACGCTGGACATGGACATGGCCATGCTCAAGCGCCCGCTCAATGTCGGCTTTTCCGGTGGCGAGAAGAAGCGCGCCGAAATCCTGCAGATGAAGCTCTTGGAGCCGAAACTGTGCGTGCTGGACGAAACCGATTCCGGCCTCGACATCGACGCGCTCAAGATCGTCGCCGATGGCGTCAACGCGCTTCGCTCGCCCGATCGCGCGATCGTCGTCATCACGCACTATCAGCGCCTGCTCGAACATATCGTGCCCGACACCGTCCACGTGCTTTATCGCGGCCAGGTCATCAAGTCGGGCGACAAGTCGCTGGCGGTCGAGCTTGAGGCGCACGGCTATGCCGGGATCATCGAAGAGGCGGCATAGGTGACAATCATGAATATGCACGCAATACCGCAGCGGACGTCGGCCGAGACGGCGCTGATCGACGCCTTCGGCGAGCGCCTGTCGCTTTTGCCGGGCGATGGCGACGTCATGGTCAAGCGCGACGATGCGATCGAGAGGCTGAAGGCAGGCTTGCCGACCAAGCGCATCGAATCATGGCACTACACCGACCTGCGCCGCCTGCTGACGGCGGTGCCGGCCTATGACGAGTCGGCAAAGTCTGGTGCGCTGGAGCCGATCCTCGACGGTTCGGCCATCCTGGCCGTGCTGAACGGCATTGCATCTTCGGGCCGGCGGCCCGCGCCGGAAGGCGTTACGGTTCAGCCCCTGGCGGAAAAACTCGCCGACGGCAGCTTTGCGGCCGCGCTCGATCTTTACGGCAGTGACGATGCCATCGGCGCCCTCAATACGGCATTCGTGGCCGACGGCTATTTCGTCGATATCGCGGCCGGCATCGAGCTTGCTGCTCCGCTCGAACTCCAGAATGTGCAGGCCGGCGGCCAGACGCATGTACGCTTTCCCGTCCGGGTGGGAGACGGTGCCAAGGTCACCGTCGTGGAACGCCAGGCGGGCGAGGGAGCAGGGCTGGCGAGTTCCGTCTCGCAACTGCTCGTCGGTGACGATGCCGAGGTGCTATGGCTGATCGTGCAGGAACAGGCCGAAACGGCGACACATCTCGCGCAGTTCAAGGCAAAGCTCGGCAAGAACGCCAAACTGACGCTGTTCATCATGAACACCGGCGGCAAGCTGGTGCGGCAGGAAGTCATCGTCGATGCGGCAGGCGAGGGCGCATACTTCACGCTGCGCGGCGTCAACCTGCTTGCCGGCGACACGCATACCGATGTCACCATGGTGCTCGATCATTCGGTGCCGCATACCGGTTCGACCGAAGTGATCCGCAACGTGGTCACCGGCAAGGCGCACGGCGTGTTCCAGGGCCGCATCAATGTCGCCCAATATGCGCAGAAGACCGACGCCAAGATGGCCTGCAACACGCTTCTGTTGTCGGATGACGGAGAGTTCTCGACCAAGCCCGAACTCGAGATCTTCGCTGACGACGTGCAGTGCGGCCATGGCGCGACGGTGACCGAGATCAACCACAACCATCTGTTCTACCTGATGGCGCGCGGGGTCGATGAAAAGACGGCGCGCGGGCTGCTGGTCAAGGCCTTCGTCGCCGAGGTTATCGAGGAACTGGAAGACGAGGCCCTGGTGGACGCGCTGGAGGCGCGCATCGAGACCTGGTTTGCCACGCACGGGTGAGGGAGCGGATCGTTGACCACCACCGCCTTGCCGGTTTGCTGCGCTCAACACCTCTCTCCGTTGCAGGGGATGAGGAGCCCCCAAGGGGGAGTGGTGGCCCGAAGGACCGATGAAGGGATGCTGTCGCCGGATCGCGCGAGGCCTTGAACATGGACCAGAGAATCGAAACCCTGCCTTATGATGTCGAGGCGATCCGCCGCGACTTCCCGATCCTGTCGCGCGAGGTCTACGGCAAGCCGCTGGTCTATCTCGACAACGGCGCATCGGCGCAAAAGCCCCAGGTCGTGCTGGATGCCATCCAGCATGCCTATTCGCAAGAATACGCCAATGTCCATCGCGGCCTGCATTTCCTCTCCAATGCCGCGACCGATGCCTATGAGAAGGCACGCGAATCGGCGCGCCGTTTCCTGAATGCGGCAAGCATCGACGAGATCGTCTTCACCTCCAATTCGACGGCCGGCATCAACACCGTCGCCTATGGCTTCGGCATGCCCAATATCGGCGCAGGCGACGAGATCGTGCTTTCGATCATGGAGCATCATTCCAATATCGTGCCCTGGCATTTCATCCGCGAAAGGCAGGGCGCGAAACTGGTCTGGGTTCCGGTGGACGATGCGGGCGCGCTTCATATCGAGGAATTCGAGAAACGCCTGACCGACCGCACCAAGCTGGTAGCCATCACGCATATGTCGAATGCGCTGGGCACCATCACGCCGATCAAGGAGATCTGCCGCATCGCACACCAGCGCGGCATCCCGGTGCTGGTCGATGGCAGCCAGAGCGCGGTTCATATGCCGATCGACGTGCAGGACATCGGCTGCGATTTCTTCGTCTTCACCGGCCACAAGGTCTACGGCCCTTCCGGCATCGGCGTGCTTTACGGCAAGAAGGAGATGCTGGAGCGCATGCGGCCCTTCATGGGTGGCGGCGAGATGATCGAGGAAGTGACCGAAGACAAGGTCACCTACAACGATCCGCCGCATCGCTTCGAAGCGGGCACGCCGCCGATCGTCCAGGCCATCGGGCTGGGTGCGGCGCTGGATTACATGGAAAAGGTCGGTCGCGAGGCGATCGCCGCCCATGAGGCGGACCTCAAGACCTATGCGCATGAGCGGCTGCGCGCCATCAATTCGCTGCGCATATTCGGTGACGCACCCGACAAGGGCGCCATCGTGTCCTTCGAGCTGCAAGGCATCCATGCCCATGACGTGTCGATGGTGATCGACCGGGCGGGCGTGGCCGTGCGGGCAGGCACGCATTGCGCGCAACCGCTGCTGAAGCGTTTCGGCGTAACCTCCACCTGCCGGGCTTCCTTCGGCATGTACAATACCAGGGCCGAGATTGATGTCCTGGCTGAAGCGCTTGAAAAGGCACGCAAATTCTTCGGGTGAACATCATGGACGATACAGCGACCAAGCAAGCAGCACCGGAAGGGCAAAGCGCAGACACAGCCTCGGCATCAGCCATTCCCGCCGAGGAATTGGCGCGGCTTACCGACGATATCGTGGCCGCGCTGAAAACCGTCTACGACCCGGAAATCCCGGCCGATATCTATGAACTCGGCCTGATCTACAAGATCGATATCGAGGACGACCGATCGGTCAAGATCGAGATGACACTGACGGCGCCCGGCTGCCCCGTGGCAGGCGAAATGCCCGGCTGGGTGCAGAATGCCGTCGGCGCGGTAGAGGGTGTGTCGGATGTCGAGGTCACCATGACCTTCGATCCGCCGTGGACGCCCGACCGCATGTCCGAGGAAGCGCAGATCGCGGTCGGCTGGTACTGAGTGAGGCTCGCCGAACGGATGTCGTGATTTGCCGTTCTGCATTCCAGCCCTAAGTGGTGGGTGATGCGGATGAGTGAAGCAACTGGCATCGGCGTTGGTATCGCAATAGGCGTCGCGATTGGAATCGCGTTGGACAACGTCGTCATGGGCATCGGGATCGGAGTGGCGCTTGCCATCGCCATGGGGCTTGTGTTCCGCACCTCGGGCAATGGGAAATAAAAAACTGCCCCTGGCTTCGACAGAGGGACGGCTTGCGCCCTTCGCAAATATTCACCATCTTAGGGCAGAGTCATTCCGCAGGCCTTTAACCTGCGAAGAGTGGAGCAGGATATGGGACGATTTACCGTCATCAGCATGACCGACAAGGCCGCAGAGCGCGTGCGCGAGATCATGGCTACGCGCGACAATGCCGCCGGCATCCGCCTGGGCATCAAGAAGGGCGGCTGCGCGGGAATGGAATATACCGTCGATCTGGTCACCGAGCCCAACCCCAAGGACGACCATATCGAGCGCGACGGGGCGCATGTCTATGTCGCGCCGGAGGCGGCTTTGTTTCTCTTCGGTACGGTCATGGATTTCGAGGCGACCCAGCTTCGCACCGGTTTTACCTTCACCAACCCCAATCAGAGCTCGGCCTGCGGCTGCGGCGAATCGGTGGAGTTGAAGCCGGCCGACCTCAAGCAGCTTGCCGAGGCGAGGGCCGCTGGCGCCGCTTGAGCATACGCCGCCGCGGTCATTCCACCCACACGCCCATGCGCTTGTGCCAGTCGGCGATCGATTCCGCCGGATAGAGATCGAATGCCTTGTCGCCAGGCTTGATTTCGGGTTCGACCCATGAGGCCTTGTATTTCAGCATGAGGTGGACGCGACTAGGTGCTGCCGGCAATTCCGTATCGATAGCGGAAGCGAAGGGATGCACGAGGTCCGGCCAGGTCGGATCGTAGAGCCACAGGGCGGATCCGCATTCGCGGCAAAAGCGGCGCTCGCCGCTGGAGGTTTCGCAAACGGGGCGCTCCTCATCCTGGATCGAGGCACGGTACAGCCC
>JBARWP010000099.1:0-1952 GCA_049646905.1 Pseudaminobacter sp.
CTTCAGGAGGGCAGCCGCCGCTGGTTCAAGCGCGTCACGCCCACCGAATTCGACCAGCAAGGCATCCGCAGGGAGGCGCGGAAATTCGCCGCGTTCCTGGGTGCGGCCGGCACGGCCCTTGGTTTCAGCCCCGCCGACGCCGTCGTCCTCGGCTATTCCAACGGGGCCAACCTGGCTTCCAGCGTCATGCTCCTCCATCCCGGATTGATCCGTCGCGCGGTGCTGATGCGGGCGATGCCGGTGCTGCACGACGTTCCGGCAGGCGACCTTGCGGGAAGCGCGGTTCTGGTTCTGTCCGGCGCGCACGACGCCACCTACGGCCCCTACGCGCCGGCCTTGTCGTCGCTGCTGCAGCGTCACGGGGCTCGGGTCGAAAGCCATGTGGTGCCCTGCGGCCATGAATTCGGCGACCCCGATGCCGAACTCATACGCAACTGGCTGGAGACGGAGCGGCCCTGAATAAACCGCGCCGGCGAGCGCCGGCTACGAAATCAGGCGAATGCGGGACCTGCCGCGGGCTTCGTCCGTGCCGTGGCGATCATTCCCGCAAGGCTTTCCGGCCGCCGTACGGGTTCGACGTCGAACTCGAGCGCCCGCAACTGCCGGGGCGGAGCGGGGCGGCGCATGTAGTAGCCCTGGAAGCGGCTGCAGCCTGCCGCCCTGGCCAGGGCGAATTCCTCGGCGGTCTCCACGCCCTCTGCCACGATGGTCACGTCCTGCACCCGCGCGATCTGCGCGAGCGCCGAGACGAAGACCTGCGCGACGCGGTCGCTGGCGAGATTGTTTATGTAGCTGCGGTCGATCTTTATGCTGTCGATCGGCAGGGTCTTCAGATAGTTGAAACCGCAATGGCCCGTGCCGAAATCGTCCAGCGCGATGCGGAAGCCGAGGTTGCGCAGCGTTTCCAGCCGCCTCAGGATCTCCGGGGAGGCGGCCGTCGCCACCGTCTCGGTTATCTCGATGACGAATTGCGATGCGGCGCGGCCCGTTTCATGCAGCACCCGCTCGAACATCGTCACGACGGCATCGCGCTTCAATTGCTCGCCGGAGACATTGATGGTGATGCGCTTTCCCGGGAAATGCCCGATATCCGCGCAGGCGCGCTTGAAGACCCATTCGCCGACCATGTCTATCAGGGTGGAGCGCTCTGCAATCGGGATGAACTCGGCCGGCGAGATGACGCCTCGAACCGGATGCCGCCAGCGGATCAGCCCCTCCAGCGCGAAAGTCGAGCCGTTGGCGTCGATGATCGGCTGGTAGTGCAATTCCAGTTCGTTGAGGTAGATCGCGGCGCGCAGCTCCCGTTCGATCAGGCGCCGATAGCGCTGTTCCGATTGCAACTCCTCGTCGAAGAGGGTGATGCGGCCGCGGCCCTTGGCCTTGCTCTCGTAGAGCGCGAGATCCGCCAGCAGAACCAGCTCGGTCGAGCTGGAGGCATGTGCCGGGGCCAGCGCCACCCCGACCGAAACGGAGAGCGGGATGGCCTTGCCCTCATACGGCTTTCCCGCCTGAAGCACCTTCAGCAATTGCCGCAGGCGAGCCTCGATCATCGTTGCGTCGGCATGCTCGACGATGATGCCGAATTCGTCGCCGCCCAGCCTGCCGACCGAACCTTCGCCGAACGACCGGGTTGCCGTCGCCACCACCTGGATCAGGGCGAAATCACCGAACTGATGTCCGAACGTGTCGTTGAGCTGCTTGAGGTAGTCGAGGTCCACCAGGACGAGCGCCGTATCGGCCTTGCCGCGCAGCCTCGTCTGCAGGGCATCGAGGAAATAGCGGCGCGTCATCGCGCCGGTGAGGGAATCTGTCGTCAGGAGCCTGAACTTCTCGGCCTCGGCGGCGGTTGCCGATTCCAGGCTGTGTATCACGGTGCTGCGCAGGTACATGAGCGCGACGAGCGCCAGGCAGGCCGCAAGGGCCGAGCCGGCCAGCGCCGGGCCGGCCGGGAC
>JBARWP010000100.1:0-23577 GCA_049646905.1 Pseudaminobacter sp.
CCGCAGTCGAAGGTGCGGCCGGCATAGGGATGGGCATGGAAGGCCTGGCTCTCGGCCAGCCGCTTCATCGCATCGGTCAGTTGGATCTCGTTGCCGGCCCCGCGCTCCTGCGTGCCCAGAAGCTCGAACACCTCCGGCTGCAAGATGTAGCGGCCGTTGATGTAGTAGTTGGACGGTGCCTGTGCCGGGTCCGGCTTTTCCACCATCTCGGTCACCGCAAAGCCCGAGCCGACCTCGCCGCCCTTGCCGACGATGCCGTATTTGCCGGTCTCGGTCGGGTCGCACTGCTCGACCGCGATCACATTGCCACCGGTGCGCCCGTAAAGCTCCATCGCGCCAGCCAGGCAGCCGCGGGCCCCGAACGAGACCATGTCGGGCAACAGCAGCGCGAAGGGCTCGTCACCGATGATGTCGCGGGCGCACCACACCGCATGGCCGAGTCCGTGCGGCACCTGCTGGCGGGTGAACGAGACGGCGCCAGCCGGCAATTGCAGCGCCTGCAGGGCGGCGATCTGCCCAGCCTTTTGCGAGCGCGTCAGCGTGTCGAGCAGTTCGGGCTGGATGTCGAAATAGTCCTCGATGACATGCTTGTTGCGGCCGGTGACGAACACGATGTGCTCGATGCCGGCCTCCAGCGCCTCGTCGACCGCATATTGCACCACCGGACGGTCGACCACCGTCAGCATCTCCTTCGGCATCGCCTTGGTCGCCGGCAGGAAACGCGTGCCCAATCCCGCAACCGGGATCACCGCCTTCTTCACTTGTTTCATCACACCATCCCTGTTCTGCAATTCTGGCGAAACCGCCTGATTCCAGAAATAACCGGCCAGCAGTCGACTGGTCGGCGAGCTTCGCTTTTGAAGAGGCTCAACGCGTGAAACCGCGTCTAGCCGACGATTTCAAGAACACCGGAACCGCTACTTGGTTCCACCCGCTGGCCAGGTTCCTGGTTCCTGTCTCGTGACGGCAGACGTGGCGCAAGGGAATGACCACAATATGGCGCAGGCATCCCCGCGAGCGCGAAATCTCCCAAACCCGCTACAGCGATTCGTCGCTGATTTTCGATTGGGAGAAAAGCTCAGCCTGGCCTAGCATTTGGTTCATGAAACTAATCTGCTGCTCGAGCGAACCTATACGTTTTGTGTAGCGGATCATCGATTCGGTCATCTCGTCTATTTTCGACGATGTGTCCGCAGCCGCCCGGTTATCTTCGAGTGCCTGTTGGGAAAAGGCCGCATCGGCGGTGATCTTCTCGTAGCGCTCCTTCAAGCCGTCGCGCTCGCGCTGGATTTCCGCGCGCAGGTCGCCGAGAAACTGGCGCAGCCGCTGTTGGCGGCTTTCGTCGGTCTCCCGGTCGCGCTCCGGATTTCTGGTGCGGAAGCCGAACAGTGCCATTGCTGCATGCCCTCGATCGATTTGCGGTCGCCGAACCCTATCAGCAAAGCCCTAACGGCTCAGCACAAATCGACGCTTCCAAACCGCCGCCGCTGGCAATTGCTTGCGGTCGCCGGCTGGTGGAGTGATAGAGTGTGACTGGACGGGCGGTCGTTTCCTTGGCAAGACGGCCATGTTCCACATATCTCCCCTGATCTTGCCACGCATCGGACCTGCCTATGACCAATATCGCCCTTACCGGGCTCGCCCGTGATCTTGCCAAGCGAGAAGAGGAGGGCCGTCCGATCCGCATCGGGGTGATCGGCTCCGGCGAGATGGGCACGGATCTGGTGACCCAGACCATGCTGATGCCCGGCGTCGAGGTCTGCGCGGTTTCGACGCGCCGCCCCCACACTGCACGCGCGGCGATCCGCATCGCCTATGGCGACGATGCCAAGGCCGCCGAGGCCGACACCCAGTCGAAGGTCACTTCGGCCATCGAGGCAGGCAGGATCGTGATCACTTCCAATGAGATGCTGGTCACCAATCCGCTGATCGATGTCGTCATCGACGCCACCGGCAAGCCCGGCGTTGCCGCCGATTTCGACCTGATGGCGATGGAGCATGGCAAGCATCTGGTCATGATGAATGTGGAGGCTGACGTCACCATCGGCGCCTACCTGAAGAAACAGGCCGACAAGCTGGGCGTCGTCTATTCGGTCGGCGCGGGCGACGAGCCGTCAAGCTGCATGGAACTGATCGAATTCGCTTCGGCACTCGGCTACACCATCGTCTCGGCCGGCAAGGGCAAGAACAACCCGCTCAACCATGACGCCGTGCCTGACGATTATCGCGAGGAGGCCGAGCGCCGCAACATGAACCCGCGCATGCTGGTCGAGTTCGTGGACGGCTCCAAGACCATGGTCGAGATGGCGGCCATCGCCAACGCCACCGGCCTTGTGCCGGACAAGCCCGGCATGCACGGTCCCAAGGCCGATCGCGACGAACTGGCCAAAGTGCTGATCCCGCGCGAGGATGGTGGGTTGCTGTCGAAAAAGGGGGTCGTCGACTACACGATCGGCAAGGGCGTGGCGCCGGGCGTGTTCGTGATCGTGGAAGCCTCCCATCCGCGCATCATCGAGCGCATGGACGATCTGCATATCGGCAAGGGCCCCTATTACAGCTTCTTCCGGCCCTATCACCTGACAAGCCTCGAAGTGCCGCTGACGGCCGCCCGCATCATGCTTTACGGCCGGCCCGACATGGTGCCGCTGCCGCGCCCGGTGGCCGAGGTCTGCGCGGTTGCCAAGCGCGACCTCGTCGCGGGCGAGACCTTCGATGCGATCGGTGAGACTTGCTATCGTTCCTGGACCATGACGGCGCAGGAGGCGCGCGCTACCCATGCCGTGCCCGTTGGCCTGCTGGAGGGTGGCAAGGTGCTGAAGCCGGTGAAGAAGGGCGAACTGCTCACCGCCGACAATGCCGCGCCCGATCCCACGACCCGGCTCTTCGACCTGCGCCGCAAACAGGACGAGATGCTCTACGGCAAGGCATAGCGCCTGCCGTGGCTTTGCTACGGAACTACTTCCCCAACTCGATGGAGCGCAGCCGCGCGGCTTTGACTGCTTCGCCCACCAGCGTCTTGAGCCGGTCATCGCCCATCAGAACGGCAAGGGCGGCGGCGGTCGTGCCGTTGGGGCTGGTGACCTGTTCGCGCAGTTTGCCGGGCCCTTCATCGCTTTCGGCGGCAAGGATTGCCGCGCCGTAGACGGTCTGCATTGCAAGCAGCCTGGCGGTATCCCTGGGCAGGCCGGCCTGTTCGGCCGCTGCCGTAAGGCACTCTATAAAGTGGAAGACATAGGCCGGGCCCGAGCCCGATACGGCGGTCACCGCGTCCATCTGCCCTTCATCGTCCACGGTTGCCACCGCGCCGCTTGCGGCCAGCAGGTTTTCCACGAAGGCGCTGGTCTCGGACGCGACATTGCCGTTGGCGCAGACCACCATCATGCCCTTGCCAATCGCGGCGGGCGTGTTCGGCATCACCCGGATGACCGGGGTGGTGCTACCCAAAATCTCCTCGAAGGTGGCGATCGGCGTGCCGGCCGCGACGCTGACGAAGGTGGTCTTTCCGCCGCCAAGATGCTTGTAGGCCGCCGTCACGTCACGGATCACCTGCGGTTTCACCGCCAGCACAACCAGCTTCGGCGCACTGGCCGGGATGTCGGACGCATCCGTGCCCACACCGCTGCCGAGCTTTTGCGCGCGTGCACGCAGTTCGGCATTGGGCTCCACGACGAAAGTTTCCGCCGGCTCGAGCCGGCCTGATTTCAGCCAGCCGGCGAGCATGGCGTAGCCCATATTGCCGCAACCGACGAGCACGACTTTCACGGTCATTGCGATCCTCCAGACCCTTTCCATAGATGCTCTGCGGATGGCTTGGAAGGGGCTATCGGCTGCCTTGGACTGTCCTCACCGGAAAACGGGCCACCAGCCGCAGCCCGATGATGCTGAAGACGAAAAGCAGCCAGACCGGATCGGCGCGGCGAAAGAAGAAGCTTTCCAGGAAAGAATTCAGCACCGTGAACAGCAGGGTCATCATGAAGAAGTCGCCGAGATAGACATTCTCCTTGCGCAACGGGATGCGCATGTAGTCGCGCGCCGGTGCGATGAAGAAGGCCCAGCAGGCTGCAACGAGAGCCGGAATGCCCATGGTCACGGCGATGTCGAGATAGCCGTTATGGCCGTGCACCATGGTGCGGATGTCCCAGGCCCGGTCGAACGGCTGGTCCGTATTGGCGAGGAACGGCGTGCCCCAGAAGCTTTCATAGCCATAGCCGAGCCAGGGCCGCTTGGCGATCATTTCGCCGGCGAATTCCCACAGCGTCGTGCGGCCCGTATAGGTCAGGTCCGGCACGATCTGGTGGGCGAGATGCTTGATCGGCTCGATGAAGACGATGCCGAGTGTGCCCAGCGCCGTCACGATGATCGCCAGCAGGAACAGGATCGGCGTCAGCAGGCGCATGCCGAACATGCCCGGCAGCGCCACCATCAGGATCGTGAACGGCACCAGCCCGGCGGTGGTCTTGGAGCCGGTATTCAGCATGAAGATCATGGCGCCGACCAGAAGCGCCAGGCCGATGCCCTTCCAGCCGCGCCGGAACAGATAGAGCCCGCCGAAGCTCAAACAGGCCATCACCGGGCCGGCGATGTTCTTGTGGGTGAACACGCCACGCCATAGGCCGGCATGCTGCGGTTCGGCGGAATCCGCCAAGTGCGTGGCCTCGTTGGGGAATATGACCAGTCCGACATAGCACAGGGCAAGAACGGTCAGTCCGGTAAAGGCAATCACGGTCGAGAATGCGTCGGCATCGCGCGGCACCGCCAACACCGCCGCCATGACCAGGATGCCGATCAGCGTGAAGGAGGCCGCACGCAAGGCTTCGTCCGGAGAGGTGGCGTTGAACGCCGATAGCAGGAAAAACCCGATCACCAGTAGGAAGGAAGGCCCGAACAGCGCCGGCAGCACCCGGCGCTCGGCAAAAGTCAGCAGCGAAAAGACGGCAAGGCCGCCCAGCGCACCGTAGCCAAGCTGGTTGACGACATCGCCGCCGGTCGTCATGAGTTCCGCACCGCTCGGCTGGAACGGCCGGAACGACACCATCACCATGGTCAGCAGGATGGCGGCAATGGCCGTCCCGATGCCGTCGCGCGAAAACGCATCGGCAATCGACGCGCGTTCAGTTCTTCTCAGGCTGCCGGTATTGCTCATTGGCATATCCGAACTCCGCCATCACCCGGCCAAGCGCCACGTAGACCGGGTAGAGCCCAACCGCCGGCCAGCCGGATCTTGCCGCCCATGACACCCCTCGAAGTGGCGACAGGCCGAGCAGGGCCAGGCTTTTGAGGAACACCCTCGTGTTGGCGAAGGGTGTGCCGGCCCGCTTCTTCTTTTCCACCAATGTCGAGATCACGCCGTTGCGCAGGCAGCGCTTGCGGATCCAGTCCGCCTCGACCCGTCGTGCCGGGACCGTCTCATAGACCGGCGCCTCGGCGCACCAGCCAAGCTTGAAGCCACGCTGCGCTGCCCGGCTGAGGAAGTCCGAATCGCCGCCACCCATGAAATTGAACTTCAGATCGAGGAAAGGCGGACCCATTTCGGCCAGAACCGGCCTCGAGATCAGCAGATTGCCGGAGGAATAAAGCGCCCGTACGCGCCCACTCTGTGTATAGGGCGATGCGAATACGGGGTGGCGCGCCCATTTCTCATGAGCCTTTTCGGCGAACACCGGCACTTGCGGTCCGCCCACGATGTCGGCTTCCTGTGTCTCGCTTGCCTGGCACATGCTCTCCAGCCAAAGCGCATCCGCAACCTCGTCGTCATCGATCACCAGCAGGTGACGGAAGTTGGGAAAATGGCGCAGTGCCGTCTCCCAGCCCGCATTGTAGGCGCTGCAATTGCCGCGCTCATGCGCGATGATCACCAGGCCGCTGAAATGCCCGCTCTCGAACAACGGGGCCGCCGCCTGCACGCCTTCGCGTGCCTGCGCTTCGTTTTCCATCACGATCACGGCAAAGCGCCGCCGGGTCTGCTGGGCGCGCAGCGATTCCAGCGTCGAAAGCAGTTGCTGCGGCCGCTTGAAGGTCGGCACGGTCACAACCGCCTCGATCGCTGCGCAATCCAATCCCGGTGTCTTGGCGGCGACCGATATGGCACCGTCCGATGGCAAATGGGTCATGCGTCACACGTCTCGAAACTGGCCCACAGCTACACCGCCCGCGATAACGATCCGTTAAACACCTTTTGCGGATCGCCCCTGGTGGGCGGAAATCGTGTCAATCTCGGCTTCTCGCTTAATCAACGGTTCACTGCGCTCTGTTAGCGAGGCCACTGTGGGACATGTGTAATGCACCTTTTGTTTGCAACGTCGATCGTGCCCGACGGCGCGCCGAGATCGGGCTATGAGATCGCCAATGCGGCGATCATCGACGCCTTGCGCCGGTCCGGTGCCAGAGTCACGGTGCTCGGCTTTTCCTGGCCCGGGAAACCGCCTTCGGATCCGGAAAACACCGTCGTGCTCGGCGAAGTCGATGTCCGTACCGATACCGCAAGCACCATGCAGAGGCTTGCCTGGCTCGCCAAGGCGATGCGGTCGGGCCTGACGTTTTCCTCCGTCAAGTTGCGGGTTGTTCCCGCAAACCAGGTCAGGCAGGCAATCGAGAAAGCCGGTCCCTTCGACGGCTATATCCTGAATTCGGTCCAGTTCGCGGGCGCCTTCGATGGTCTGTTCGACGACCGGCCCTCGATCTTCGTGGCGCATAATGTCGAGCACCAGTCGGCGCTCGAAAATGCCGCCGCGGCCACAAGCCCACTGCAGCGTTTCCTGTACCGGCGCGAGGCGCGGCTGCTGCGGAAGCTGGAAGACCGGCTCTGCGCCAAGGCGCGTTTCGTCTTCACTTTGGCCGAAGAGGATCGTGCGGCACTCGGTGTGGGGTCGGATGAGAGATCGGCCGCCCTGCCTCTGGTCACGTGCCCGCGAGTGCCGCGCCTTGCCGCCGGGCGCCGGATCGATTGCGACGCGGCGCTCATCGGCACCTGGACCTGGCAGCCAAACCGGATCGGCCTCGACTGGTTTCTGGGCGAGGTCGTGCCGCATCTGCGCAAGGATTTCCGCATCAGGATCGCCGGCAGCCGGCCGGCCGATCTTTCTTCACCGCATCCGGGGGTCGAGTTCGTCGGTCGCGTACCCGATGCGCAAGCCTTCATCCGCAGTGCTGCCGTCGTTCCGCTCATCAGCCGCGCTGGCACCGGCGTCCAGTTGAAGACCATCGAGACATTCGAACTCGGCCTGCCGGCGGTGGCGACTAAAAGTGCGTTGCGCGGCGTCGACCATTTGCCGAAAAATTGCGTGGTCTGCGATGACCCTGCGGCTTTCGCCAAGGCGCTGGAAAAGGCCGCCGATACAAAAAGCGACGCTATCGACGGTTCGGCGTTCCATCGCCGCCAGCTTTCAGTGCTGGACGCACGGATAGCGCAAGGCCTGGAGAAGCTCGGCCATGCGCGCTGCGGGATTGCCGCATGAACATGCATGCTGCCGCCCGCTGCACGCCGAAGAACATCCTCGGCATCACCGTTGCCAGCATCGGCTGGAGCGAAGCCATCGCGCTGCTCAGGGCAAGGCTTGCCGAACGCAAGTTCACCAAGGTCAGCTTCCTCAATGCGCACAACGCCAATATTGCCTGCGCCGATCGGGAGTTCGCCCAAGCGCTGGATGATTTCCTGATCCTGCCTGACGGCATCGGCGTCGATATCGCTTCGCGGCTTCTCTACGGCGCGCCATTCCCGTCCAATCTGAACGGGACGGACTTCGTGCCCGGTTTCCTGCAATCGGTATCGCAGCCGCTGACGGTGGGGCTTCTCGGCGCGTCCCGCCGCAATGCCGATGCAGCGGCGCGCAAGCTTTCCGCGCTTGCCCCCCAGCACAGCTTCGCCGTCATCCATGACGGCTATTTCTCGCCCGAGCAGGAACCGGGGATAGTCGCGCATATCGAAGCCCTGCGCCCCGATGTGCTTCTGGTCGCCATGGGCGTGCCACGGCAGGAACTGTGGATCGCCCGCAACATGAGTGAGCGCCATTGCATCTTGCCTATCGCGGTGGGCGCCTTGCTCGACTTCCTGAGCGGGACCGTGCCGCGTGCGCCGGCCTGGATGCGCCGGCTGCGGCTGGAATGGCTGTTCCGGCTGCTCCTGGAGCCGCGGCGGCTCTGGCATCGCTATATCGTCGGCAATCCGCTGTTTCTGGCGCGCGTGCTACGCCAGAAACTGCGCGGCTCGAAGGCCGCTCCTTGAGCAGCCCTTCTTACGATCCACAGGCCGCCTCTCCCGCATCCGGCCCGACTGCGGCGATGGTGACGGCGAGCTATGCGCCGGATTTCGAGCGCTGCCGGCTGCTGTGCGAAACCGTCGATCGCCACGTCAGCGGCATGGCGCATCACTATCTCCTCATCGAAGGGCGCGACGTCGCCTTGTTTCGCCAACTCGAGACCTCCCGCCGCACCGTGATCGACGAGCGCGACCTGCTGCCGAAATGGCTGCATGCATTCGACGATCCCTTCAGCCTGTTTCGGCGCCGCGTCTGGCTCAGCTTCAAGACGATGCCGCTGCGCGGCTGGCATGTGCAGCAACTGCGCCGCATCGCGGTCGCACGGCACACCGGCGAGGATATCCTGGTGTTCTGCGATTCCGATGTCGTCTTCCTGAAGCCGTTCGACTGCGCTGCCTTTCACCACGCCAACAAGGTGCGGCTGTTCCGGCGAGACGGTGCGCTTCTGGCCGGCGATCATGGCGACCATCTCGCCTGGTCGAAAAACGCCGCGAGGGCACTTGGCATTGCCGCCCCGGCCACTTCGCCGCACGACTATATCTCGACGCTGATAGCCTGGCGACGGCAAAGCGTGCTCGACATGTGCGCACATATCGAAGCCACCCATGGTCGCCATTGGGTCGAGGTGATCGGCTCGGACCGGAAGTTTTCCGAATGCATGCTTTATGGCCGCTTCGTCGATGAGGTGATCGACGGGCGCGACCACTTCCATGGGGGCGAAGAGTTCTGCCGCGTCCACTGGACCGGTCAGCCCCTGTCCGATGTGCAGTTCGCAGCTTTCGTGGCCGAAATGGCGCCCGAGCAGGTCGCTATCGGCATGCAGTCCTTCATCGGTACCGATCTTGCCCGGATAAGGCGGCTGGCCACTGCCTGACTGGTTCTATATGGGTTTGGCCGGCAACCGCAGTGCCGAATAGGTCAGCAGCGCCGAGGCCAGATAGAGCAGGGCAAACACGGCATTGAGCGACCACACCAGTTCGGCCGGCTCATAGCCCCGCATCAGCACCCATACGAGCAGCACCGCCTTCAGCCCGGCCAGCAGCGCCAGGTTGATGGCGCGGATCAGCGTCTGGCCGCGCGCGAACAGCAGCTCGGCTTCGTATTCGACCAGATTGCGCAGGCCGGGCACGCAGATCGCAAGCGCCACCAGCGGCGCGACCTCCGCAACATTGCTGCCGAGCGCATTGGGAAAGAAATGCAGGATCACCGCAAGGCCGACCAGCGCCAGCGTCGAGACCAGGAACACCCCGAACTCGATGCCGGCGCGCATGCGCAGCCGTGCCAGCATCTCGGGCGCGCGCATCATCTTTTGCACCAGCATCATCGAGAAGGTGCGGATGGGGATCGCGGTGAGATCCACCAGCCGCATGATGATGGCATAGAGGCCGGCAAGATGTGGCCCGCCAATGGAAAGCACCAAGAGCTTGTCGAATTCCATCTGGAGGTAGAACAGCACCTCCGCGCCGGCGACATAAATGGAATCCGCCAGCCGGCGGATATAGAGCGGCAAGCGCAGGCGCAACTTCTGGCGCGGATAGAAGAAGCCGAAGGCAATCGCCGCCGACACCGCATTGGCGCCGATGTAGAACCACGACCATTCCGCGATGGTCTGCGTTGGCCAGAACATGAATATCATCGCGAAGATCGCGCGCAGCAGCGTGCCCAGGATCGACATGACGGCGGCTCGCCCGAACCGCCCAAGGCCGTTATTGACGATCAGCACCACCTCGACCAGCCGCCACAGCAGTGCCTCGGCGAAGATGACGGCGGCAAAGACCGGGAGGACGAGGTCGCTGGCAAAGAACAGCAAATAGACGCCGTAGGAGGCTGCCGCCAGCAGCGGCAGCGAAAGCACCGACAGCAGGATGAAACCGGCGGTGAAGGTGCCGATCAGGTTTCGTCTTTTCGTTGCCGTGCGGTAGAGGGCGGAGATGAAGCCGAAGGCAAGCAGCCGCGACAGCATCACGCCGGCGGCCGAGGCGGTGGCGAAAAGCCCGAAATCGGCAAGCGACAGCGTATTGGCCAGCGCCACGAAATAGATGAGCGAAAACACCAGCCGTCCGCCCGATCCGCTGATGGCCGACAGATAGTCGTGCACCAGCCCGCGCCGTTCCGTCAGGAAGGCGACAAGGCGTGCGCTCGTCCGTGCGGGACCGATATTGCTGGTCTGCATCATCGGCGCAGAAACTAGCGGCGAAAGCTTAATGCGGCGTTCGCCGGTCTCGGCATGGCGGCCGCTGCTTCGCTATTGCAGGTGTGTAACAGGCAAAATTAACGTTTTGTTTTCCATGCCTGTTTAGCGTGGCTTAACGATCGGCGCTCGGTCGTGAGCCCGTTTGGAAGTTCGGCAGCCGGATGTTTGATCCCGAGAACCGCGATGACCGCAAGCCCTCGCTGTTGGCATTTGCCGGCACGCGCAGCGCTCGCGCGGCCAGGCCCTATCCGGGCTCACTCCTGGCGGTAGCCGGGCGTGATGACGCTGCCGAGAGGCCACAGCGGCTGGAGCCAAAGGTTCCGGTTGAGCAGCGCAGGCATGAGGTGCCGGTTGAGCCGTCCCAAAAAGCCCGCAAGAACAATATGCTAGCAGCGAATGTTCGCCGCATCTCGCAGGGGATGCGGAGCTGGGCGAAGCGCTTTACGGATCGTCCTGCGGTGGCGGAGCCTCATGTATCGGAGGATCATGCGCACCCTGAGCCGCTGCCGGTCAGGCCTTCGGAGCCCCGGGACGACGAGCCCGAGCGGCTAGACGATCAGCAATGGAAGCCGCTGATCGACCCGATGAAGGTCATAGGCGGCATCGCCCGCTCGAAGCTGCTGATCGTGGCTGCGACGCTGCTGGGCGCCGTGATTGGCGTGGCGCTCGCGCTTTCGACGCCGAAGAAATATGAAGCCTTCACCGAATTGCTGATCGACCCGCGCGATCTCAAGATTGTCGAGCGCGATCTTACCCAGGCCGGTTTCTCCAACGAGGCGACGCTTGCGATCGTCGAAAACCAGGTGCGCGTGATCACTTCCGGAACCGTGCTCAACAAGGTGGTTGAAGAACTCAGGCTCGACAATGACCCCGAATTCAACGGCACGGGTGAGGGCGGCCTGCTTCCCGATATCCGGTCCCTGCTGTCGCGTGGCGGCGAGGGTGGCAATGATGCCGGACATCGGCGTGCTCTGGCGGTTACGCACCTTGCCGAGAGCCTCGATGTCGCGCGCGGCGGCAAGACCTTCGTCGTCGTCATCGGTGTGACGACGCGCGACGGCGAGAAGTCGGCCCTGATCGCCAACACAATGGCCGATGTCTTTCTCAAGACCTATGGCGAACTGCAGTCGGACACCGCAGGCCGCGCGACCGAGGAACTCACCTCGCGGCTGGACGAGTTGCGCGCGGGGGTGGAAGCCGCCGAGCGCAAGGTGGAGACCTTCAAGGCCGAAAACGACATCATCGATGCGCAGGGCCGTCTTATTACCGACGACCAGATCCTGAAGCTCAACGAGCAGCTTTCGGTCGCCCGTGCCCGCACTCTGGAACTCAATGCCAAGGCGGCCTCCACGCAAAACGTGAATGTGGATTCTGTCCTTGGCGGCGCTCTGCCCGAAGAAACGCTGTCATCGACCATGACTGAACTGCGCACGCAATATGCCGCACTGAAGAGTGAGGCCGATAGGCTGGCGGTGCGTCTGGGGCCGCGCCATCCGGAGCTTCAGGCGGTCGAAGCCCAGCTTGCCGGGGCGCGTACCCAGATAAGCAATGAACTGCGCCGCGTCATTTCTTCCGTGCAGACCGAACTGAGACGCGCTGTCCAGTTCGAACAGGAACTCGCCTCGCGCCTGGCCCAGCTCAAGGTGCGCCAGGGCGATGTCAGCAACGAACTGGTTACCTTGCGGGAACTGGAGCGCAACGCCGCCTCCCAGCGGGCAGTCTATGAGGCGTTCCTTTTGCGTGCTCGCGAAACCGGCCAGCAGAAGGACCTCAACACCGCCAATATGAGCGTTATTTCCGTTGCCTATCCGCCGCTTTTGCCCGCCGGGCCATCGCGCAGCACGATCGTACTGACCGGCCTGATTCTCGGTTTCTTCGCCGGCATCGGCCTCGGTGGCCTGCGGGGCGCCTACGAAAGCCTGAGCGATGCCGCCGAGGAGCGGCGCCGTCGCTCGGCAAGGGCCAGCCGGAGCGCGGCAGGGAGGCGGCCGCCACGAAGCATGCAGGCGGCGAATCCGGACCGGCTGCAGCCGGTCGAGAGCACTTCCCGGCTTCGCGAGCCGGCTCCGGTCCCGGGCCACATTACCGAAACGATCAGGCGCGCCGATCCGCGCCGCTATCCGCCTGAGCCTGCCACTTCCCAGGCTCCAATCGAGGAAATCCGCGCCAGCCTGCGCGATTTTCGTCGCGATGTTGAGCAGCTTGCCCAGTCGCGGGCCCGCCGCCGTTATTTCTGAGTCTTGAATTCGCGGAATTGTCGCTGTAGCGGCAGGCCCCGGCGCGGCTGGGATTGCGCCGCAGGCATTTTCAGACTATGCATACGAGCGAAAAATAATTCATTGGAGGAAAGTTTTGGCTGAGATCATCGACGGGAAAGTCGTTGCCGAAAACGTCGTGGAAAAGGTCAAGGGGCTTACGGCCGAATTGGTAAGCAAACATGGCGTCACTCCGGGCCTTGCGGTCGTGATCGTCGGCGAGGATCCCGCAAGCCAGGTCTACGTCTCGTCCAAGGGCAAGAAGGCTAAGGAATGCGGCTTCAATTCATTCCAGCATACGCTTGACGCCAATACCAGCGAAGAGACG
The DNA here is from genome assembly GCA_049646905.1 of Pseudaminobacter sp. Classification (GTDB taxonomy): domain Bacteria; phylum Pseudomonadota; class Alphaproteobacteria; order Rhizobiales; family Rhizobiaceae; genus Pseudaminobacter. The sequence continues at coordinate 13,033 of JBARWP010000100.1, forward strand.
CTGCTCAAGCTTATCGGCGATCTCAACGCGGATACTTCCGTCCATGGCATTCTCGTGCAACTGCCGCTGCCCGACCATATCGATTCCGGCAAGATCATCCAGGCGATCGCACCGGAAAAGGATGTCGACGGCTTCCATTTCATCAATGTCGGCAAGCTCGGCACCGGCGAACTCGAAACCGCTTTCGTTCCCTGCACGCCCGCCGGCTCGATGCTCTTGATTGAGCGCGTGCGCGGCAAGGACCTGTCGGGCCTCAACGCTGTCGTGGTCGGCCGTTCCAACATCGTCGGCAAGCCGATGGCCAATCTGCTGCTCGCCGCCAATTGCACCGTGACCATCGCCCATAGCCGTACCAAGGACCTGCCGGGACTGTGCCACACCGCCGACATTCTGGTGGCGGCTGTCGGCCGGCCGGAAATGATCAAGGGCGACTGGGTCAAGCCCGGTGCCACCGTCATCGATGTCGGCATCAACCGCATTCCCGCACCGGAGAAGGGCGAGGGCAAGTCGCGCCTTGTCGGCGATGTCGATTTTGCAGGTGCGGAAAAGCAGGCCGGTGCCATAACACCGGTTCCCGGTGGCGTCGGCCCGATGACGATTGCGCTTCTGATGGCCAATACGCTGGTTTCGGCCAGCCGGGCTGCAGGCGTGGAGCGCCCGTCCTTCTGACCTGCGGGGCATGATGCCAAATCGAAGGCCCGCGTCCGCAAAATGTGTGAGCGGCCTTCGATAAAAGGTCGGCGCTGGCAGGAAGTTGGGCAGCCGATCGCAAGGCGGGCTTGCCGATTCTCTCCGTTCGGGTAGAAATGCCGCCATGTCCGATCTTGTGCAGGGCGGCCGGCAGTTCGCGTTCCTGCTGGTCGACAAATTCTCCATGTTTTCGCTGGCGGCGGCAATCGACACGGTTCGATCCGCCAACCGGCTGCTTGGCCATGACTATTATGGCTGGACTACGGTTTCGGCCGATGGCGATTCGGTCATGGCCTCGAACGGCCTGCCGCTGAAGATCGACTACAGCGTTGCCGATATCCCGCCGGTGGATATCCTTTTCGTCTGCGTCGGGCTTACCACCGAATTTCCCGGCAAAAGCAAGGTGCTCGGCGCGCTGCGCAATTGGGGCCGGCGCGGTGGTGCGCTCGGCGCCCTTTCGGTCGGTTCCTACCTTCTGGCCGAGGCCGGCCAACTCGAAGGCCATCGCTGCACCATCCATTGGGAAAACCGCGCCGGCTTCACCGAGCGCTTTCCCGACATCCAGTGCACCGGCAATGTGTTCGAGATCGACCGCAAGCGCTATACCTGCGCGGGCGGCACCACCTCCATCGACCTGATGCTGGAGATCGTGCGCACCGATTTCGGCTCCAATATCGCAAATGGCGTCGCCAACCAGTTCCAGCACGAGCGCATCCGCTCGGCCGGCGACCGCCAGCGCGTCGGACCGGAGCGCGACCTCACCGGCAAGTCCGAGAAACTGCGCAAGATCGTCGAACTGATGGCCGACAATCTCGACGAGCCGTTTTCGGCGGTGCAGCTTGCCCGCTCGGCCGGCCTGTCGGTGCGGCAGGTGGAACGCCTGTTCCTGCGCCATCTCAATGTGACGCCGGGCCGCTACTATATGCGACTTCGCCTCGAGCGGGCGCGCGAGCTTCTGCGCCAGACAAACATGCCGATCCTCGACGTCGCCATCGCCACCGGTTTCACCTCGCATTCCTATTTCGCGCAGAGCTACAGGTTGCAATTCGGCCGCCCGCCCTCCGAGGAGCGCCGCACGACCTATTGAGGGATTTTACCCTCCCCTTGATGGGGAGGGTTAATCCACGCAGTGGATCGGGGTGGGGTGAGTCAATTTCCGAAGGCGCTCGCCCCTTGATCCGCCCGGCCGGCCGTCTGGCGGAACACCGCGAACAGCTCGCGGCCGCAGCCATGCTCGTTTTCGCTAAGGTCGATCAGCGGCACCTTGCGCTCTTTCAACTCCGCCTCGGCGACCAGCACGTCCAGCGTGCCTTTCTCGGCATCGAGCCTGACCATGTCGCCTGTGCAGATCTTGCCGATCGGCCCGTTCTCCAGCGCTTCCGGCGTGACGTGGATCGCCGCCGGCACCTTGCCGGAGGCGCCCGACATGCGCCCGTCGGTTACCAGCGCCACCTTGTGGCCGCGATCCTGCAGCACGCCGAGCACTGTGGTCAGCTTGTGCAGTTCCGGCATGCCGTTGGCGCGGGGTCCCTGGAAGCGGACGACGGCAATGAAATCGCGGTCGAGCTCGCCTGCCTTGAAGGCATCGTTCAGCGCTTGCTGGCTGTCGAGAACCACTGCGGGCGCCTCGATCACCCGCCGTTCGGGCTTGACGGCCGACGCCTTGATGATGGCATGGCCGAGATTGCCGGTCAGCACCTTGAGGCCGCCGCTCGGCTGGAAGGCCTGCGCGAACGGCGCCAGCACCTTCTCGTCGCCGCTGGTCGATGGCGCTGGCTGCCGCGATACGCTGCCGTCTTCGGCAAGCCTTGCCTCCACCGTATAGGGCCGCAAGCCTTCGCCCCACACGGTCTGGACATCCTCATGCAGCAGGCCGGCATCGAGCAATTCGCGGATCAGGAAGCCCATGCCGCCGGCAGCCTGGAAGTGGTTCACATCGGCAAGCCCGTTCGGGTAGACCCGCGCCAGGAGCGGCGTGGTATCGGAAAGATCGGAAATATCCTGCCAGGTCAGCCTGATCCCGGCCGCGGCCGCAATCGCGATCAGGTGGATTGTGTGGTTGGTCGAGCCGCCGGTCGCATGCAGGCCGACCACGCCATTGACGATCGAGCGCTCATCGATCATGTGCCCCACCGGCGTATAGGCATTGCCGAGCGCGGTGATTGCCAGCGCCCGCTTGGCCGCCTCGCGCGTCAATGCCTCGCGCAGCGGCGTGCCCGGATTGACGAAGGAGGCGCCGGGCGTATGCAGGCCCATGATCTCCATCAGCATCTGGTTGGAGTTCGCCGTGCCGTAGAAGGTGCAGGTGCCAGGCCCGTGATAGGACTTCGATTCCGCCTCCAGCAATTCGGCCCGCCCGACCTTGCCCTCGGCATAAAGCTGGCGGATACGCGCCTTCTCGTCATTGGGCAGGCCGGATGTCATCGGCCCGGCCGGAATGAACACGGCAGGCAAATGGCCGAAGGAAAGGGCGGCGATCATCAGTCCCGGCACGATCTTGTCGCAAACGCCCAGAAACACAGTAGCGTCGAACATGTTGTGCGACAGGCCGATTGCCGCCGCCATGGCGATGACGTCGCGCGAAAACAGCGACAGCTCCATGCCGGGCTGGCCCTGGGTGACGCCATCGCACATCGCCGGCACGCCGCCCGCCACCTGCGCGATGCCGCCTGCCTCTCGCGCCGCCTGCTTGATCAGTTGTGGATAGGTCTCGAAAGGCTGATGTGCCGAAAGCATGTCGTTATAGGCGGTGATGATGCCGAGATTGGGCACTCTGTCACCGCTCAGTGCCGCCTTTTCACCCGGAGCGCAGGCGGCGAAACCATGGGCGAGGTTGCCGCAGGAAAGCACGCTGCGATGGACCGTCTTTCCTGCAGCATCGGCGATCCGCTCCAGATAGATGTCGCGCGATGGTTTCGAGCGCTCGCGAATGCGCTCGGTGATGGCTTCGATGTCTTTTCTTGCGCCCATGGCGGTCGCTCCTTGCAATCATGTGCAGATCCGGCCGGCGTGCAGGCGCAGCCGGAGGAAATTATGGTGCCCAGTAGATTTCGATCGGCGTCCTGGCATGGTCGAACACCGCGCGCACCGGCAGATGCGCCTGCGCCCCCAACGCCGCTTCCAGCACCGCGCGCTTTTCCCTGCCCTCGATGTGCAGGGCCACGAATCCCGCTTCGACAATGCGGGCGAGCGTCAGCGTCAGGCGTGGCTCGATGCCGCTTTGCGTGTGCACCGGCAGCACATTCGCCTTCGATGCGGGATCGAGCAGTGTGGACAGAGTGTCGGCATCGGGAAAAAACGAGGCCGTGTGGCCGTCAGTGCCCATGCCGAGCACCACGACGTCGAGCGGCAGCAGGCTGGCTATTTCCCCGTCCGCCAGCCTTGCCGCTTCCTCCACGGTATCCACGTTGTGATAGGGTCCAATGAAACGTGCCACTGCCGCTTCGTTCTGCAGCAGGTTGGCGGCGACCAGTCCGGCATTGGAACGCGGTGAGGACGGCTCCACGAAGCGCTCGTCCACCAGCGTCACCGTCACTTTCGCCCAGTCGAGCTTCTCGCGCGAAAGGGTGCGGAAGAACAGGCCGGGCGTCGTGCCGCCGGAGACGGCAAGGGTCGCGGCGCCGCGCCGGTCGATCGCCTCGCACAGCACGCCGGCGATCTTGCCGGCAAGTGTTGCCGCCAATTCGCCGCCCGAGGCGAATTCGTGCCAGTCGCCTTGCGCCACGCCCATTTCGTCAGCTTTCGTGCCAGGTGCGGCCGTCACGCTCGATCAGCGCGATCGAGGCCGAAGGTCCCCATGTGCCGGAGGTGTAGCCCTGCGCCTCCTGCCGGCTGTCGTCCCAGGCATTGTGGATCGGGTCGATCCAGGCCCATGCCGCCTCGACCTCGTCGCGGCGCATGAACAGCGTCTGGTTGCCGCGCACCACATCCATGATCAGCCGCTCATAGGCGTCCGGATTGCGCTCCTGGAAGCTCTCGGCAAAGCTCATGTCGAGCGGTACGTGGCGCAGCCGCATGCCGCCGGGGCCAGGGTCCTTGATCATCAGCCATTGCTTCACGCCTTCGTCGGGTTGCAGGCGGATGACGAGCTGGTTGGCGCTGATATTGCCTGCACTTTCCTCGAAGATCGAATGGGGGATCGGCTTGAACTCGATGACGATTTCCGAAACCCTCGTCGCCAGCCGCTTGCCGGTGCGCAGGTAAAACGGCACGCCCGCCCAGCGCCAATTGCCGATCTCGGCCTTCAGCGCCACGAAGGTTTCAGTCGTGCTTTCCTTGTTGCCGAGTTCTTCCAGATAGCCTTTCACCGGGCCATTGGCCGAGGCGCCGGCGCGGTACTGGCCGCGCACCGTCACTCTCGGCGCCTCGTTGCCGTTGATGCGCCTGAGCGAGCGCAGCACCTTGAGCTTTTCGTCTCGCACCGCATCCGCTTCCATCGAGGCGGGCGCTTCCATCGCTACCAGGCACAGCAGTTGCAGCATGTGGTTCTGCATCATGTCGCGCAGTGCACCGGCCTTGTCGTAATAGGTGAGGCGGTCTTCCAGCCCCACGGTTTCGGCCACGGTGATCTGCACATGGTCGATATGGGCCGAGTTCCACAAGGGTTCATAGAGCGCATTGGCAAAGCGTAGCGCCATCAGGTTCTGCACCGTCTCCTTGCCCAGGTAGTGGTCGATGCGGAAGATCTGCTGCTCGGAAAACACTTTGCCGATCTGGTCGTTGAGCGCGCGCGCCGACAAGAGGTCGCGCCCGATCGGCTTTTCCATCACGATGCGCGAATCCGGCGTCACCAGGCCCTGTTCCTTGAGATGTGCGGAGATGTCGCCGAACAGTGCCGGCGCCACCGCGAGATAGAAGGCGCGGATGCACTTGCTGTCGCCGATCGCCTCCTTGAGGTCGGAAAAACCGCTGCCTGACACCGCATCGACGGCGACATAGGAAAGCCGCTCGACGAAGCGGTCGAGTTGGCCGGCGTCGATCTCTTCGGCCTTCACATGCTCCGAAATCGCCTTGCGGGCAAAGCCGCGATAGTCCTCGTCCGTCATCTTCGAGCGGGAGGCGCCGATGATTCGTGTCGGCTCGCAGAACTGCCCCGCCTGCTGGCGCTGGAACAGCGCGGGCAGCAGCTTGCGTTCGGCGAGATCGCCGGTGCCGCCGAAAATGATGAAGTCGAAGGGATCGACGGGAATGATCTGGCTGGTCATCTGTGTTCCGTTTCACGGCTGCTGCTGGCAGGCTGCGTATAATATAATCGATTTAAAGTTACCAGTACTATGGCACTGCAACTTCGAACCTTGACACTGGTCCATGAGCGCCCTGTGCTTGGTCGATGGAAGCCTGCGCTGCATTACGTCAGTAAGACATAGAGCCGCGGACAACCAATTCCAAAGGAGATCGACCATGGGCACGCATCTTTCCCGAACCGTCGCCGAAGGGCAGGCCTTCATGCAACTCATCGATGGCAAGCTGGTGGATGCGTTGTCCGGCGAGCGTATCGACGTATTCTGCCCCTCGGACGGCAAGGTCTTCGCCTCCATTCCGGCGGCCGGCGAGGCCGATGTCGATCGTGCGGTCAAGGCGGCCCGGCAGGCCTTCGACGAAGGTCCGTGGAGCCGCATGCCGGCTGTCGAGCGCGGCCGCTGCCTCACCCGCCTGTCGCTGCTGGTCGAAAAGCATGGCGAGGAACTGGCCGCGCTGGAATCGCGTGATACCGGCAAGCCGATTCGGCAGGGCAGAGCGGATGTCGTAGGCACCATGCGCTATTACGAATTCTACGGCGGCGCCTGCGACAAGGTCCATGGCGACACCATTCCCTTTCTCGAAGGCTATACGGCGCTGACCCTGCGCGAGCCGCATGGCGTGGTGGCGGGCATCATTCCTTGGAACTACCCCATGCAGATACTGGGCCGCGTGGCCGGCGCCGCCCTTGCCATGGGCAATACGCTGGTCATCAAGCCGGCGGAGGATGCCTCGCTCACCTCGATCCGCATTGCCGAACTGGCGCTCGAAGCCGGTATTCCAGCCGGCGTCTTCAATGTGGTCACCGGCTATGGCCGCGATGCGGGGGCGGCGCTGTCGTCCCATCCCCTGGTCGATTACGTTACCTTCACCGGTTCGCCGCTCACCGGCACCGCCATCCAGCAGGCCGCCGCCACCAATAATCGCGGCGTCACCATGGAGCTTGGCGGCAAGTCGCCCCAGATCGTCTTTGCCGATGCCGATCTGGAGGCAGCGCTGCCGGTGCTGGTCAATGCGATCATCCAGAATGGCGGCCAGACCTGTTCGGCCGGCAGCCGCGTGCTGATCGAAAAGCCGGTCTATGAGCAACTGGCGAAAGCCCTTGCCGAGCGCTTTTCGCGGCTGGTCGCCGGCCCGCACGATGCCGATCTCGATCTTGGCGCGCTGATCAACCACAAGCAGAAAACCCAGGTCGCCGGCATGGTTGCCGCTGCAAAGGAGGCCGGTGTTCCAGTCCTGGCGGAAGGCTCGATCCATGCGGACGCGCCTGCCGACGGCTACTATCAGACGCCGGTGCTGTTCGGCTCGGTCGATCCGCAAGCGGCAATCGCCCGCGACGAGATCTTCGGCCCGGTGCTGACGCTGTTTGCCTTCGAAGGCGAGAAAGAGGCGATCCGGCTTGCCAACGGCACGGATTTCGGTCTGGTCGCCGGCGTCTGGACGCGCGATGGCGGACGCCAACACCGCGTCGCCAAGCGCGTGCGTGCCGGCCAGGTCTTCGTCAACAGCTACGGTGCGGGCGGCGGCATCGAACTGCCCTTCGGGGGCTTCAAGAAGTCCGGCCATGGCCGCGAGAAGGGCTTCGAGGCGCTTTACGACATGTCCGCCACCAAGACGGTTGTTTTTAATCACGGGTAGGTTGGTGCCGTCCTTTACCCTCCCCCTTGTGGGGAGGTTCGGCGCGAAGCGCCGGGGTGGGGGCAGGAGAGCGGAAGATGCAGCACCACCCCCGCCCCGTCTCGCAATTTTCCGCTTCGCTCCAATCGCTCGCCGACCCTCCCCACTAGGGGGAGGGTAAAGGCAAGCCGCCACCGGCGCTTGTCCGGCTTGGGTTCCTCTCCCCTCTGGGGATAGGTGGTCCGCAGGGCCGGTGAGGGGATTGTCAGTATCGAGGAGACATCTGTGGCAAGGCTTGAAAACAAGGTTGCAATCATCACCGGTGCGGCGTCCGGTTTCGGCGAAGGCATGGCCAAACGCTTTGCTGAGGAGGGCGCCAGGGTGGTGGTGGCCGACCTCAATGCCAAGGGTGCCGAGCGGGTCGCCGGCGAGATCGGCGAGGCGGCGATTGCCGTGCAGACCGACGTGTCGCAGCGTGCCGAGTTCGACGAGATGGTCGATGCCGCCATGAGCGGCTTCGGCCGCATCGACGTCATGGTCAACAATGCCGGCTACACCCATCGCAACGGCGACATGCTGGCCGTGGAGGAAGAGGTTTTCGACCTCATCACCGCAGTCAACATGAAGGCGATCTATCACGCCGCCCGCGCCGTGGTGCCGATCATGGCAAAGCAGGGTGGCGGCTCCATCATCACCACCGCCTCCACGGCCGGCCTGCGGCCGCGTCCCGGCCTTACCTGGTACAATGCCTCCAAGGGCTGGGCGATCACCGCCACCAAGTCGATGGCGGTCGAACTCGCGCCGAAGAACATCCGCGTCAACTGCCTGTGCCCCGTCGCCGGCGAAACCGGCATGCTGGCCCAGTTCATGGGCGAGGATACGCCCGAATTGCGGGCGAAATTCCGTGCCACGATCCCGCTTGGCCGGCTCTCCACCCCGCTCGACATCGCCAATGCCGCACTTTGGCTTGCTTCAGACGAGGCCGAGTTCATCACCGGGGTCGCGCTTGAGGTCGATGGCGGCCGCTGCATCTGACGGCATCTATCCGCGCTTCGCCATTATTTGGCCGGAAAATTCCTCATTCTTTCTGCCGGGCGGAGCGGCTGACATAAGGATGGGGACGCTTCGTGATCCTGGAGAGGTGGCGCGCCGTTTCGGCGTTTGGTGTTTGCGCTTGTCTTATTGCCGGTTGTACCACGCAAGGGGTGACTGACGACATCAAGACATCATCGATCGGCAAGACATCCGGCAAGGCCTATGCCTATACGGCAAGGGACAAGGAGTGCCTGGCCCGCGCGATGTTCTTTGAATCCAACCGCTCGAGCCGCGCGGGATTGGTGGCCGTCGGCACCGTGGTGATGAACCGGGTGCGTTCGGACCAGTATCCCGATACGGTTTGCGGTGTCGTCGGACAAAAGGGTCAGTTCGCTCCCGGTGTGCTGTCGCGGCGCATGAATTCGAAGGCGCTGCCCGATGTCCAGAGCGCCGCCGACGCGGTGTTGAAGGGCGAACGCCATCCCGCGGTCGGCAAGGCGATGTTCTTCCATCAGGCCGGGCTCAAATTCCCCTACAAGAACATGCACTATGTGCTGACGGCCGGCGGCAATTCCTTCTACGAAAAGCGCAGTCGCCGCCGAGCGCCGCAGCCGCAGGTCGAGACCGAGATCGCCTCGGCGGCCACTCCTTCGGTTCCGGCCTTATCCTATGAGGCCAAGCCCGAGGACGCCGACGCCATCGGCGCGCTGATCATGGCGCAGGACCGGCCGGTCGCGGATTGAAGATGCTAAATCCGGTCGCGTAATGCGTACCAGTTGAGCGCCAGGAACAGCAGCGGTGCGCGCAGCAGGCTGCCACCAGGAAAGCGCGGTATCTTCAGCTCTTCCAGCAGTCTCAGCCGGTCGCGATTTCCCGCCACCGTCTCGGCATAGAGCTTGCCGACGAAATTCGACAGCATCACCCCGTGGCCGGAATAGCCGCCGGCCGAGATCACATTGGGCATGACTTCGCGCACGAACGGCTTGCGCGGCATGGTGATGCCGACATAGCCGCCCCAGCCATGCGTGATCTCGATATCCTTGAGATCGGGATAGATCTCGGCGATCTGCCGGCGGATCTGGATATGGATGTCCTTGGGGTCGTCGACCGCATAGATTTCGCGCCCGCCGAACAGTAGGCGGCCATCCCTCGACTTGCGGAAATAGCGCACGACGAAGCGTGAATCATCCACCGCTTCCCCGCCCGGGATGATGGGACTGTCGGTGCCGAGCGGCACGGTTGCGCCGATGAAGGAGCCGATCGGCATGATGTGGGCCGCGGTCGTCGGCTCCAGGTCCCCGCCATAGGCGTTCACCGCGACCAGGCATTTATTTGCGCTGATGGTGCCTGCCGGCGTCGTCACCTTGACCTTGCCGCCGGCCGAGACGATGCCGGTCGATGGCGTCTGTTCGAACAGGTGCGCGCCAGCCTCGGCGGCCACACGCGCCGTGCCGATCGCCAGTTTCAGCGGATGGATGTGGCCGGTGCCGGTGTCGCGGATGCCGCCGTGATAGATGGTGGAGCCCAGCCGCTCGGCCGTCTCCTTCGCATCCATGAAGGAAATATGCTCGTAGCCGAAGCGGTTTGCCATGATGTCGGCATGCGCCATGTAGGCATCGACGTAGCGCCGCTTGTGCGCCACCGACAATTGGCCCGGCATATAGTCGATGTCGATCGCATGGGTGGCCGCGAAGTCGAGCAGATGCGCCTTGGCCTCCTCGGCGAGATCGAACAGCGCCTTGGCGCGGGTGAAGCCCAGTTCGGCTTCCGTCTCCTCCGCCCAGGCACGCTGGCCGGTTCCCATCTGTCCGCCGTTGCGTCCCGATGCCCCGTCGCCGAAGCGCTGCGCCTCGATCAGCACGACGTCTGCGCCGGCCTTGGCAAGATGCGCCGCCGCCGACAGGCCGGTAAAGCCGCCGCCAACGATCACCACATCGGCGCTGCGGTCTCCGTCCAGCGCCGGAT
>JBARWP010000101.1:0-2091 GCA_049646905.1 Pseudaminobacter sp.
GATGTAGAGGCCGACCACCTGCGGATCGGGCGGCAGCGTCGCAAAACCCTGGCGGCGGCACCAGCTGGAAAAGTGCTTCCAGTCGGCGCCATAGGCGCGGCGGGTGTTGGCGGAACTCGCCGCCTCGACATAGTCGCGCGCCCGCTCGGTGAGCCGCTCCAGATGACCGGGAAGCCGTTCGGTCTCGCTGGCTGTGGCCGGCAGGGCAGGGGAGGGGGCTTTTTCTGCCGTTTGTGTCTGCTGTCCCATCTGCATCACGACACCGATGATGTCGGGAAGTTCGTCATCATCGGTCAGATCGGAGTGGTTCATTGAATCCCGGGGCTAGCGATTGATTTCAGTGGTGACCGGCGGCGGCACGAATCCACACTATCCAACCTGCCGCCGAAGCAGGAAATTGTCCATCCCATGGCGAGGGCATCACGGAGCCGGAGATCTTTTTCATCCTGTCAAAGCACCAGTTGCCCAGCTTTGGCGCCGTCGCCAAGGCCAGGATGCGGCCATGACGGGGCACTGGCACCCTGGGTACGGCGTCTGCTCTTGCAGGACTGTTCAACAATCTCTATATCTCGTTGAACGCAAGGAGAGCCGTGATGACCGTCCGCACCGCCACAACCGCCGAAAACGACGCACGGATTGCCCACACGCGTAACCGTCTGGTGCTCGAACAGGCCAAGGCCATTGGCCTTTTGGCGGCGAAGGACACACGCCTGTCGGGCAGGGTGTCCTCGGAATTGATCGAGGCCGCCAAAAAGCGTGCGCATGTGAGTTCCGATACTGAGCTCTTGGAACTCGCTTTGTCGCGTCTGGCGCTTGAGGATGATTTCGGTGCTCGGCTTGTACGCCGCAAGGGCAGCGTCCCTGCGGATATCGATCTTGGCCTTTGATCTCGAGGGCGCGCTGCGCTCGCTGAAACCGCAAAGGCGGACGGCTGGGTTGGAACGGCGCGCCGATTCTGATCTGGCGTGGGCTGCAAACGAAGCGCCGATCGGCGGTGCGTTGCTTCTCGATACGAGCGTTTATCTTGATGTGCTGCAGGGACGCACGCCCCAAACGGTCGACGACCTTCTGACCTATCGGCTCTGCCATCACTCCGCGGTTTGCCTGGCCGAACTCAGCCATGTCTTCGGCCGTCTCGATCCTGCCCACAAGACAACGAAGGCGATTCTGCGGGCGGTCCAGGAGACGATCGAGGATATTCCCGCACATCGGCTTCACGCGCCCGACGCGACCACCTGGGGACGCGCCGGCATGAGCGCCGGCTTGATGTTTCGGCTCAGCCACCTTCCGAAAGGGGAGGGGCATGAGCGCCGCTTTCTCAACGATGCGCTGCTCCATCACCAGGCCGGAATGCTCGGAGCCACGGTGCTGACCGGCAACATCCGCGATTTTGATTTCCTCAGCCAGCTTGTGCCGTCGGTCCGCGTGATCTTTTATCGACGGGACGGAGGATCGCGCGCGCAGATCTGAGCTCGTCAGACGGCCGCAACCCGGTCCGGTTGCCGACGTCCTGCGCGGCCGGCCAAAAATGAGCGCGGGAGGAGGGGAGGGGCGGCCGGGACGACATGCGACGAGACGCACGTGATGTGCCCTTTGGCTTCGATGGTCTTCCCGGCAAGCCCGTCTCACCCATTCTGGGTCATGCCCGCAGAGCCTTGCACCAAATTTTGTCCGCGACTTCGGCCGGCGTGAATTTTGGCATTTTGCTCGACGAGAGAGGCCAAAGATAGTCGGCAGCGCGTGAGGCCCGGATCCTGCCTGCGCAAGGAATGCTGTTTCTCGTCGAGCTGAGCCGTGCACGACGCGATTTTTTGGCTTCTGCTCGGCGAAAACGGCCATTTTCCACAGAGGGCGCGAAACGATCGATAAGGCAACATTATCGTTCATTATGTACGATCGACAGGCGCGGCGGATAGCGCGCAAATCAATTGCCAAAAGCGCCGCGCTGATTCATCCTGACGGTGATGATTCTCAGTCCCCACGCTTCCCACCGGCACCCTTTAGAGCCTGCCCCTGTCGAGCCGTTCACGCGCGCGACGCCCGTGCCGTCGTGGCTGCGCCGGGCGCTCCCCGAGGCCCACGACGCTGCCG
>JBARWP010000102.1:0-2359 GCA_049646905.1 Pseudaminobacter sp.
CGACCGACGCGAACACCGCACCGATGACGAACACGGTCAGCCGGACCGTGAAGGAGTTGACGCCGAAGCACGCGCCGAGGATGACGCCGCCCTTCAGCAGCCGCGCGCCGCGACCCTGCCTCGACCAGGCGAGGTTGAAGGTCGCCAGCATCGCCAGGCCGACGAACGCCCAGATCAGCCAGTAAAGCTCGCGCACGCTGTCCAGCCGCATGTCGAGGATGGCGATATGCGGGATGCCGGAAATGCCGTTCTGCCGGCCCAGCATGTGCAGGTTGCCGAACAGGAGGTAGAGGCCCATACCCCACGCCAGGGTGGCGAGCGACAGATAGTGGCCGGACAGGCGAAGCGAGATCGCGCCGAGGACGACCGCGATTCCCCCGGTCACCGCGACGCCGAGCAGCAGGCCGGCGACAGGTGAGCCGCCTTGCGCCGTCGTGAACCACGCGGTGGCGTAGGCCCCGACACCGAAGAACGCCGCGTGTCCGAAGGAGATCAGGCCCGTCCAGCCGACCAGCATCGTCAGGCCCAGCACGACGAGGACGTAGATGCCGATCATGTTGAGCAGCGAGACGTAGAAGTCGCGCAGGAACATGGGTGCGATTGCCACCAGCAACGCGAGCAGGGTGAGAACGAGGGACCGTTTCACGAGTGTTCGTCCTCTTCGAAGCGGTTGCCTTTCGACTTGAACACCGCCCGCAGCAGAAGCAGCGGGATCACCGCGAAGAACACGATCGTGTCCTTGAACGCGCTGGTCTGGAAGGCGACGAAGGATTCGAGAATGCCCACGCAAAGGGCGCCGGCGGCCGCGAGCGGATAGCTGACGAAACCGCCGAGGACCGCGCCGACGAAGCCCTTCATCCCGACGAGGAACGCCGTGTCGTAGTAGACGGTCATCATGGGCCCGAGCACGATGCCGGTTATCGCGGCCACGACCGAAGCCAGCGCGAACGCCAGCGCGCTGGTTCGATCGGTCTTGATCCCGACCAGCTTCGCGCCGAGCCGGTTGTGCGCCGTCGCGTGCAGCGCCTTGCCGAGAATGGACCAGCGGAAGAACGCGAACAATGCCGCGCAGGTCAGCAGCGCCGTCAGGATCACGATCGCCGCGGTCCACGAAACGCTGGTTCCGGGGACGAGCCCCCGCAGGAACGCCGCCGTCCTGTAGCCTTCCGCGCCGAAGAAGATCAGCGCCAGACCGACCAGCACGAAGTGAAGCGCGACGCCCGCCATCAGCAGGATGAGGATCGGCTTGTCGGCGATCGGCTGGAAGACGATGCGGTAGAGGATCGCGCCCAGCGGAGCCACCAGCGCGATCGTCAGCGCGATCTCCGCCCAGCGCGGCAGGTCGCTTCCGGCCAGCAGCAGCGCCGCGACGATCGGCACCGCCGGCAGGCCCAGATAGACGAGGCCGGCGCCGGGAAGCTGGTGCGCCTTGCCGGTTCGCAGCAGGCGCCAGCATTCCATCGCGAACGCCAGCACGGCGGCGCCCATCAGCAGCCAGACCGTGCCCGGCAGCATGTTGCGCTCGAGGAACGCAAGGGTGAGCGCGGAAAAGGAGATGAGGTCGCCGAACGACAGGAACAGCACCCGCGTCACCGTGAAGATGAGCACGAGCCCTATCCCCATCAGGACGTAGATCGCTCCGTTGGAGAGACCGTCCTGCAGCAGGAGGAAGAAAATCTGCGGATCCATCATGGCTCTGTCTCGGCCTGGGACGAAGGCGGCCACCCTGCCGGGTCGCCGTCTTCAGCCATTTTCATTGCGCTGCGAGATGCTGGAAGCCGTCCGGCGCCGACGAGATTATCCCGTTGGCGAGGTCGTCCCTGATCGCCTCCGGCGACCGCTCCGCCGCCGGTCCGTAGCCCGCGCCGCCGCCTGTGCCCATGACGACGACGTCGCCCTTGCTGAGCCTGATCGTGCCCTTCGACGGCAGCTCGATCGTGTCGGCCCCGCGCTGCACGCGGCAGTAGCCGGACGTTCCGTCCGCGCCACCGAAGAAGCCCCTGGGGCGGGTGCGGTACCGATCGCTGTACATCGACAGTTCAACGCCGTCCTTGAGAATCTCGTACGCACGGGTGAAGCCCAGCCCGCCGCGCCAGCGTCCGTCGCCGCAGCTGTCGGGGCGCAGCGCATACTCCGCGATCCGGAAGAAGCTGTAGGTCTGGTCCATCGCCTCGATCGGCGTGTTGGCGCAGTTGGCGAGCGGCGCGTCGATCGCATGGCAGCCGTCGACCTCGAAGGCGCCGCCGGCGCCGCCGCCGAGAACCTCGATCAGCACCGAGTACCGGTTGTCCTCGTCCAGATGGGCGAGGCACACGCCGGTCGTCGTGTCGAACCCCGGCGCGACCGCGCCCCTGGGAGC
>JBARWP010000103.1:0-36482 GCA_049646905.1 Pseudaminobacter sp.
CCCTACGACCGCGTCTCGCCCGGCGCGGAAGCGGCTGCGCGGCGTCTGGATGCGCTTGCGGCGATGGCCGCGCTGGCAAGGGAGCCGCACCGTGCGGTCATACTGACCACGGCAAATGCGCTTCTGCAACGTATTCCGCCTGCCGGATTGATCGAAGCGCAAACCTTCCGTGCCAAGCCGGGTAACCAGATCGACATGAATGTGCTGGTCTCGCGGCTCGAAAATTCGGGTTTCGACCGTGTCTCGACTGTGCGCGATGTCGGCGAATTCGCGGTGCGCGGCGGCTTACTCGATCTCTACGCTCCCGGTTCCGTGGAGGCACTGCGACTCGATGTCTTTGGCGATACGCTGGAATCGATCCGGGCCTTCGACGTCGCCACGCAGCTTACTATCGGCCAGCGCAATCTGGTGACGCTTCAGCCGATGAGCGAAGTGACGCTGACGCCGGACGCCATCAGCCGCTTTCGGCGCAGCTATATCGAGGCATTTGGCGCGCCCGCACGTGACGACGGGCTCTATGCCGCTATCAGCGAAGGGCGACGTTTCGCCGGCATGGAGCACTGGCTGCCGTTTTTCTATGAGCGGTTGGATACGCTGTTCGACTATCTGCCGGGCACGCCGGTGGTGTTCGACCACCTGGCGCGCGAAGCGCTGGGCGAACGCCACACGCTGATCCTCGACTATTACCAGGCACGCAAGGAGCAGGCGTCTGGGGCATTGAAGGATGCTGTTCCTTACCAGCCTGTCCCGGCAGCCCAGATGTACCTGTCGCCCGATGATGTGACGGCGGCACTGCCGGACCGTATCGCGATCGAGTTCACAGGCTTCGATGCGCCCGACCATGACGGCCGCTGGCTGTTGCATGCCGGGGCGCATACCGGCCGCCGCTTCGAGCTTGAGCGTGCAGATCCAAATATCAACGTGTTTTCCGTAGCAGTGAAGCACATCGGCGACATGCGTGCGGCCGGTCAGCGTGTGGTGATCGCCGGCTGGACCGAAGGCTCGTTGGACCGGCTGGCACAAATTCTGGCCGAACATGAACTCGGCAATCTGAAGCCGGTCGCCACGTTGGCCGAAGTGGCAAAACTGACCGTAGGGCAGGCGGGCCTTGCCGTGCTGCCGCTCGAAGCAGGCTTCGAGGCTGAAAATTTCGTCATCGTCGCCGAACAGGATATTCTCGGCGATCGGCTGGTGCGGCGTTCGAAGAAGCGCAAGCGTGCCTCCGATTTCATCGCGGAAGCTGCGTCGCTGTCGGCAGGCGACATCGTCGTCCATGCCGATCACGGTATCGGCCGCTTCATCGGGCTGCGCACGATCGAGGCTGTCGGCGCACCGCATGATTGCCTCGAGATCCACTATGCGGGTGACGACCGGCTGTTCCTGCCGGTTGAAAATATCGAATTGTTGTCGCGCTACGGCTCGGATGCCGCCGAAGCGACGCTCGACAAGCTCGGCGGCGGCGCATGGCAATCGCGCAAGGCCCGCCTGAAGAAGCGCCTGCTCGAGATGGCGGGACAACTCATCCACATCGCTGCGGCGCGCCAGTTGCGGGCCGCGCCGGTGTTCAATCCGCCGAACGGCGTCTACGACGAATTCGCCGCGCGCTTTCCCTATGAGGAGACCGACGACCAGCAGCGTGCCATCGATGCGGTGATGGACGATCTGGCGGCCGGCAAGCCCATGGACCGGTTGATCTGTGGCGATGTCGGCTTCGGCAAGACAGAGGTGGCGTTGCGCGCCGCCTTTCTGGCGGCAATGGAAGGCTTCCAGGTCGCGGTTGTGGTCCCGACCACGCTATTGTCACGCCAGCATTTCAAGACCTTCTCGCAGCGCTTTTCAGGCCTGCCGCTGGTCGTGCGGCAAGCCTCCCGCCTTGTCGGGTCGAAGGAACTGGCCGAAACTAAGAAAGGGCTTGCCGAAGGTACGGTCGATATCGTCATAGGCACGCATGCGCTGCTCGGCTCTTCGATTTCCTTCAAGAATCTCGGCTTGCTCATCATCGATGAGGAGCAGCATTTCGGCGTCAAGCACAAGGAGCGGCTGAAGGAGCTCAAGAGCGACGTGCATGTGCTGACACTGTCGGCAACGCCGATCCCGCGCACCCTGCAGCTTGCCTTGACCGGCGTGCGCGAACTCTCGCTGATTGCTACCCCGCCGGTCGACCGCATGGCGGTGCGTACCTTCATTTCGCCCTTCGATCCGCTGGTGATCCGCGAAACGCTGCTGCGCGAACGCTATCGCGGCGGCCAGAGCTTCTATGTCGTGCCGCGCATCTCGGATCTCAGCGAAATCAAGGAGTTCCTGCAGGAGTCCGTGCCGGAACTGAAGGTCGCGACCGCGCATGGACAGATGGCGCCGGGCGAACTCGACGACATCATGAACGCCTTCTATGACGGCCAGTATGACGTGCTCCTGTCCACGACAATCGTGGAATCCGGCCTGGATATCCCGACTGCCAACACGCTGATCGTCCACCGGGCGGATATGTTCGGTCTGGCGCAGCTTTATCAGTTGCGCGGGCGGGTAGGGCGCTCGAAGCTACGCGCCTATGCGCTGTTCACCCTGCCGGCCAACCGCAAGCTCACCGATACCGCCGACCGCCGGCTCAAGGTGCTGCAATCGCTCGATACGCTGGGTGCTGGCTTCCAGCTTGCCAGCCACGATCTCGACATTCGTGGCGCCGGCAATCTTCTAGGCGAGGAACAATCCGGCCATATCAAGGAGGTCGGTTTCGAGCTCTATCAGCAGATGCTGGAAGAAGCTGTTGCCGAGGTGAAGGATAGCGGCGAGGTGCAGGACAGCGGCTGGTCGCCGCAGATCACCGTCGGCACGGCCGTGATGATCCCGGACAGCTATGTGCCCGATCTGCAATTGCGGCTGGCGCTTTACCGCCGCCTCGGCGATCTGGAGACTGCCGAGGAGATCGACGCTTTCGCTGCCGAGATGATCGATCGGTTCGGGCCGCTGCCGCAGGAAGTCCAGCACCTGTTGAAGATCGTCTTCATCAAGTCGCTGTGCCGCAGGGCCAATGTCGAGAAGCTGGATGCCGGGCCGAAGGGCGTGGTTCTCCATTTCCGCAACCGCCAGTTCGCCGATCCGGCCGGCCTGGTGGGCTTCATTGGCGAACAGGGCTCGCTGGCGAAAATCCGCCCCGACCAGAGCGTGGTGTTCATCCGCGATTGGCCGACTGCGGAAAAGCGTATGGCAGGTGCCGCCGTGGTGATGACGCAGTTGGCCCGCCTGGTCGAGAAGGTAGCGGCTTAAACGTCGGTTGGAGTTGGCTCCAGTTCACCGCGCGCCTTGGCAGCGGCGACTTGGCGGAGGGCGTCGGCCAGAGTCGCGGTTTCTTGCGCGCCCATGACGGCATATCTGCTTTCGAGCAGGAAACACGGCACCCCGGTGATGCCCATGCGCGAGGCCGTGGCAACTTCATTCGCAACCGCTTCGCGGTCGTTGTCGGTCGCCAGAAGCGCCGTCACGACGGGAACATCCATTCCGGCTTCGCCCGCCGCCTCGATCAGGACGACGTGGTCGCCGACATTCCTGCCTTCCTCGAAATAAAGCTGGAACAGCCGCCTTGCGAGCCGGTTCTGGACATCCGCACCATAGGTGGCGGCCCAACGGATGACGCGGTGGGCATCGAGCGTGTTGGGGGAAACCTTGATGGCGTCGAAGTCGAAATCTATGCCTTCGGCGGCACCGAGCGGCTGGATGCGCGCGTGGATTTCGCGCAGCTTTTCCTCGCTGCCGAATTTGGACAGCATATATTCCTTCCGGTCCCGG
The DNA here is from genome assembly GCA_049646905.1 of Pseudaminobacter sp. Lineage (GTDB taxonomy): Bacteria > Pseudomonadota > Alphaproteobacteria > Rhizobiales > Rhizobiaceae > Pseudaminobacter. The sequence continues at coordinate 3,784 of JBARWP010000103.1, forward strand.
CCTTGCGACGGAATGCTTGGATCAAGCTGGAACGGTCGCCAATGAACCTCGACGCGGACCTCCGGCACAGCGGCGATGGCCGCGTCCAGGCGTCTTTGGCCGATGAAGCACCAGGGGCAGACCACATCGGATACGACATCGACAACGATTGTCTGCTGGTTGCTCATTTGGAGGATCCTTTATGCCGGTCAGTCGGCGTTATGCCACCAGGTCGGTAGCTGGTACCCGAATATAGGCGTCTTCGCCGGATGCGCCAGATCGCTCCAATAAGCCAGGAACTGCTGGGTGTTGTGCTGCATGGGCACCATATAAGCTCCCGAGATCAGCAGGCGGTCGAGCGCGCGCACGGCAGCGACATAATCTTCCTTGTCGCGTGCGTTGAGCATCGCCTCGATCATCGCATCCACGGCAGGGTCGGCGACGCCGGCCAGGTTGAACGACCCTTCGGTGTTGGCCGATTCCGAACCCCAGCGGAAAATCAGTTCGATGCCCGGCGAAAGCGTGCCTTGAAAGCCAGTGGAGCCGATCAGCATCTCGAAATCGAAACGTTGCTTGCGCGCCTGGATCTGGTCAGCCTCCAGTGCACGGATCACGACTTCGATGCCGATCTTTTGCAATGTGCGCTGGTAGAGCGCGGCAAGACGCTCCTCGGTCTGCGAAGCCGTCAAAATTTCGAAGCTGAATGGCTGGCCGCTTGGATCGACCATGCGGCCATTTTCCAGGCTGTAGCCGGCCGACCCAAGCAGGTCGAATGCAGCCTTGAGGATCTTTCGATCCCGACCCGAGCCGTCGGTCACCGGGGGCTTGTAGGTGCCGTCCATCACCTCGGGCAGCACTTTGCCGGGGAAGGGGGCCAGGAGTGCCCTTTCGGTGGCACTTGCCGGCTGGCCAAGAGCCGAAAGCTCCGAATTCTGCCAGTAGCTTGCCGTGCGATGATATTGGCCGGCAAACATGTTCTTGTTCGCCCACTCGAAATCATAGAGCATCGCCAGTGCGCGCCGCACCACGGGGTCGGAGAATTTCGGCAGCCTGGTATTGAACAGGAAGCCGGTAACCACCGGCGGCAGTCCGGTCTCGAAGGTTTTGGCGATTACCTTGCCGCTTTTCAGGGCAGGAAAATTAAAACTGCGCTCACGCTTGACCGGATCGGCCTCGGCAAAGGTCGAGCAGATGCCTTTCTTGAAGGCTTCGAACTGTGCATTGGCGTTGAGGAAATATTCGATGGTGATGCGGTCGAAATTGTCGAAGCCGCGTTTCGCCGGAATATCCCTGGCCCAGTAGTCGGGGTTGCGCTCGAAGATAATGCGCTGGCCCGGCACCACCTGTGCGACTCTGTAGGGGCCGCTGCCGATCAGCGGTTTCAATGTGGTCTGGTCGAAGGTCTCCTTGTCGAACACATGTTTCGGCAGGATCGGCGTCATGGCGATGATCAGCGGGAATTCGCGATCCGCCTTGTCGTTGAAGGTGAAGCGCACGCTGTGTTCGCCGGTCTTTTCCAGCTTCTCCACGCGCTTCATGCGGTCGCTATAGGGCGGGCGGCCTTTTTCGGTGTAGACCTCGTAGGTGAAAAGCACGTCCTCGGGCGTGACGGGTTTGCCGTCCGACCATTTCGCATTCGGGTCGAGATGGAATTCAATGCTCCCGCGGTCGTCGGGCATGTCCACCGTCTTGGCCAGGAGGCCGTAAAGCGAGAAGGCTTCGTCGGCGCTGCGCTGCATCAGCGGCTCGAACACCAGATTTCCGAAAATCGTATCGATCATTCCGCGCGCAGTGGTGCGCAGGCTCTTGATGATGAACGGGTTGAGGTTGTCGAAGCTGCCGACCACGCAATGGGTGATGCTGCCGCCCTTGGGCGCGTCCGCATTGGCGTAGGGAAAGCTCCTGAACCCCTCCTGCAAGGCCGGCTCGCCCTGCATGGCGATGGCATGGACGGGCTCAGCCGTCGCCTGGACGGCAGCGGCCGGTAGAAAAGCCAGCGCGGCACAGAACGGTAGAAACATGCGGCGCATGACGGGCGGTCCCAATTCTTGTAATTTCTGCTGATTCGTTTTTGAATCTAACACGGTGGCGCTATTGTGAGCTTCGACCGGCCGATCGCCAATAATCGGAGACGACGGGGCTGGATTCGAAAGGTCGCGCGGTGTAACACGCCCGCGACAGTCATGCTGTTGCCTTATTTAACCAACAGGTAGCGTGGCGAATAGCTAAGCCGTGCCGGTCTCCGGATCATTTGAGAGGAATTGAGACAAGATGACGAGCCTGAAAACCGACACTGCCCGTCTTTCTGCCATGGCCGCAGGCGTGGTCGGCCTTCTCGCCGTGGGCATTTCGCCCGCCGCAGCCCAGCAGTCGCCGCAGATCCCGGAAGGCTGGTTCAAGGCCTGCTCAAAGCAGGAAGATGTGGACATCTGCAATGTCCAGAACATCACCACTGCAGGCAATGGTCAGCTCATCACCGGCATCAGCATGATCGAGCTCAAGGGCAAGGTGAACCGCAAGGTTTTCCAGGTCACGGTTCCGACAGGGCGGCTGGTCCCGCCCGGCATCGGGCTGCAGGTCGATGGCGGCAAGGCACAGAAGATCGACTATGTCATCTGCTTTCCGGATCGCTGCGTGGCGGAAGCCCAGCTTTCCGATCAGCTCGTCGCCTCCTTCAAGAAGGGTTCGGAGCTGACGCTGACCTCGGTCAACTTCCAGAATCAGCCCAACCCGATCAAGGTTTCGCTGAAGGGCTTCACCGGCGCCTATGATGGTCCGCCGCTCCAGCAGTCGGACCTCGAGGAGCGTCAGAAGAAGCTTCAGGAGTTCGTCAGCAAGAACAACGAGGACTTCGCCAAGAAGCTCAAGGAAGAGCAGGACAAGGCCAAGGCCGCAAACTGAGTTTGCGACATTTTCAGGGAAGGCGGGGCCTTGGTGCCCCGCCTTCTTTTGTTTTGCGCCAGGCACAGGCAACGAGTAGTTGTGTTGATTGACGTTTTTGGCGTTGCGGAACCCACGCCGGCCTGATAACCGCTTGGCGGGCATTACTCACATATCTCATCAGCTTGCTGCAGCTTGCGGCAAGGCCTCGGTTTGTGCGCTTGACATGGGTCGATAATTTTGGCGCAGTGGTTCGCAAACGAGGGGATCGGCGAAAGACAAGAATATGGCGGAGCGGTCGCAAAATCTTCAGGATCTGTTCCTGAACTCTGTTCGCAAGAGCAAGAATCCACTTACGATTTTCCTGATCAATGGTGTGAAACTGACGGGTGTCGTAACTTCGTTCGACAATTTCTGTGTGCTGTTGCGCCGCGACGGGCATTCCCAGCTCGTCTATAAGCATGCGATCTCGACCATCATGCCGAGCCAGCCGGTCCAGATGTTCGATGGCGAGGAAAACGGCTAGCTAGGACACCTGATTGGCCAAAAACAACCGGCAAACGGGCGAGGGCGCTCCGGCTGGCAGCGATACCAGCGCGGTCGTCGTCGTGCCGGTACTTTCCCGCACGCAGCGTGGCGAAGATGATTCGGGCCGCCCGCGCCTGACACGCTCTCCACAAGCGCGGCTCGATGAGGCGGTGGGCCTGGCCCGCGCCATCGATCTCGATCCTGTGCACACAGCCATCGTACCTGTCGGTGATCCGCGGCCGGCGACCCTGCTTGGCAGCGGCAAGGTCGAGGAACTGGCGCAGGTGGTGGAGGAGACCGAGGCGGAGCTGGTCATTGTCGACCATCCGCTGACGCCGGTGCAGCAGCGCAATCTGGAAAAGGCCACCAACGCCAAGGTATTGGATCGCACCGGCCTGATCCTGGAGATTTTCGGCCGCCGCGCCCGCACGCGGGAAGGCACCTTGCAGGTCGATCTCGCCCATCTCAACTACCAGAAGGGGCGCCTGGTCCGAAGCTGGACACACCTTGAGCGCCAGCGCGGCGGTGCCGGGTTTCTGGGCGGCCCGGGTGAAACCCAGATCGAGGCCGACCGGCGCGCGCTTCAGGAAAAGATCGTCAAGTTGAAGCGGGAACTTGAGACGGTGCGCCGCACGCGCGACCTGCATCGCGCCAAGCGTAAGAAGGTGCCGTTTCCGGTTGTTGCCATCGTTGGTTACACCAATGCCGGCAAATCGACGTTGTTCAACCGGCTCACGGGGGCGGGGGTGCTGGCCGAGGACATGCTTTTCGCCACGCTGGACCCGACCCTGAGGCGCGTACGGTTGCCGCATGGCACGCCGGTCATCCTGTCGGATACGGTCGGGTTCATTTCGGATTTGCCGACCCATCTGATCGCGGCATTTCGTGCGACGCTCGAAGAAGTGGTCGAGGCCGACCTGATCATTCATCTGCGGGATATTTCCGATCCGGATACCACTGCCCAGGCGGAGGATGTGGAGCAGATCCTGCAGGATCTTGGCGTCGATCCGGACGACAAGACACGCATCATCGAAGTCTGGAACAAGATAGATCTGCTGGACGATGCCAACCGCCAGCGCCTCCTGGGTGGCCGTTCGCCTGGTTCGCAGAGTGCGCCGATCGCTATCTCAGCGGCGACCGGTGAGGGGATCGACACGTTGGCCGCCCTGATCGAGCAGCGGCTCTCAGGCGACCTGGAGGAGATCACGGTAACGCTGGAACCGGATCAACTCGGCATGATCGACTGGCTTTATCGCAATGGCGAGGTGACCGGACGCGTGAACAATGAGAGCGGCGGCGTCACTATTTCGATGAAGGCGACCGCGGCTGCGCGCGAGGAGATCGAAAGTAGATTGCGCAGCAATAACAACCATTAAGGGTTATTATTTAAACTTCTTTGCCTGCTGCCAGAGGGCTTCCATTTCCTCCAGCGTGGCATCCTGGAGGGTCGAACCGGCTTCCGTCAGGGCTTTTTCGACATGATGGAAACGGGATCGGAACTTCTCGTTGGTGCCGGCAAGTGCGGCTTCCGCATCAAGCCTGAGATGGCGGCCGAGATTCACCAAAGCGAACAGGACGTCGCCGAATTCATCCTTGATCGAGGCATGGTCGGCATTCGCCATGGCCTCGCGAAGTTCGGCGATTTCCTCCTCGATCTTGTCGAGGATGGGGCCGGCGGACCCCCAGTCGAAACCGACGCGGGCTGCCTTTTCTTGTAGTTTCAAGGCACGGGTAAGCGCGGGAAGGGCGACGGGAATTCCGTCGAGAAACCCGCTGCCATGATCTTCCGCGGCGAGGCCTCGTGCCAGGCGCGCCTGTCGCTTTTCTGCTTTTTCCTCGGCCTTGATAGCCTCCCACATGCCCTTTGCCATGCCGGCGCTACGTGCCTTCTCATCACCGAAGACATGCGGATGGCGGCGGATCATCTTGGTGGTGATCGCCTCCACGACATCGCCGAAGGAAAATTCTCCTGCCTCCTCGGCCATGCGGGCGTGATAGACGACCTGTAGAAGCAGGTCACCGAGTTCCAGTCGAAGGTCGTCCAGGTCGCCACGCGCGATGGCGTCGGCCACCTCATAGGCTTCCTCGATGGTGTAGGGCGCTATCGTCTCGAAATTCTGCTCGACATCCCAGGGGCAGCCGGTTTCAGGTGCGCGCAGGGCGGCCATGATCTCGATGAGGCGCGAAATGTCTCGGGATGGTTGCATGATCCGATGCTAAACGTCCGCAAGTTCTCCGGCACTACCGAATAGCCGCCCAACGCGCTTGTCCACAAGAAGGCATGGATGACGGAATACGCCGGGTTCAGTCGCGATAGGGCGCTTCTGGCGCCGGACCATAAAGGCGCCACATGCCGGCGAATGCTCCAACCACCAGTACGCCGGTGAGGCCACCGCCGATCTTGGTGAACAGGTCGGACAGATGACCGTGCCGCCCGGGTATGACCAGCTGCAGGCCTTCCAGCGTGATTGCTGCGGCGACAACCATCAGGGCTATGAGCCAGAGCCGCCGGGGATAGGCTGCGGCGAACAGAAAACCGCAGGCAGCGAAGGCAAGCAGGCGCTCGAATGTCGGACCGGCACTGGTTTCCGGTCGCAAGACCATTGGGCCGAGCGTGACCACCGCAATGGCAAGCAGGCTCGCCCAGGCAGTGATTTTCAGGAAGGTTCTGAGCAACTGGATTGGTTCCGTTCGGGCCTTCGTCAATGCCAGCGAATGATTGGAAAGTGATGCATGGCATCACACACTGGGTCGGCACATTAGCCGGCTTAGCCGATGCTGCCTAGCGCCATCGAAAGAATGAGGACGATGTAGGCTGGAAGCGCAGTCGAATGAGTAGGGCCAGATGCAAATGTCGCATCTCTAACTTGCCCAGCTGTCGCATCTCTATATAGCCGCCATACGTAAAAGTCGCATAAGATATATTATGGAACTAATGTGGATATGGAGAGATGGTGAATAGCCCGGTTTGGCGCACCGAAACCAGCGTCAACCACGCTAATGCTGAGCAGCTTTCCCCATTCAAATCCAACTAGTTCAGGACCAATGCTAAAGCTTACTGTCGTTCAGTGATAGTCAGTGCGGTCTCCGGCGCACGCCAGTTGCTATCGACGGGCTGCATCGATGCGCGCGCATGAAAAAAAAAGGCGCCCGCAGGCGCCTTTGATATTGCTGGTGTCAGGATGCCGTTTGCATCCTTACTGCGGCAGCTTGTCGTCCACGCCCTTCACATAGAAGTTCAGTCCGAGCAGCGTGCCGTTGTCGGCCACTTCGCCGGGCTTCAGCCATTCGGTGCCGTCCTGCTTGGTGATCGGACCCGTATACGGATTGAACTCGCCGGACTTGATCTTGGCCTCGGTTTCCTCGGCAAGCTTCTTCACGTCGTCGGGCATGTTGGTGTAAGGCGCCATGACGACGTTGCCTTCCTTCATGCCGTCCCAGACGTCGTGCTGCTGCCAGGTTCCATCGATGACGGCCTTGACGCGGTTCACGTAATACGGACCCCAATCGTCCACGATCGCTGTAAGCTGCGTCTCCGGACCGAATTTGATCATGTCGGTTGCCTGGCCGAAGGCCTTGATGCCGCGTTCGGTGGCAACCTGCATCGGCGCGGTCGAATCCGTGTGCTGGGTAATGATGTCGACGCCCTGGTCGATCAGCGCCTTGGCTGCGTCCGCTTCCTTGCCGGCGTCGAACCAGGTATTTGCCCAGACGACCTTCACCTTGAAATCGGGATTGACCGTCTGCGCGCCGAGCATGAAGGCATTGATGCCGAGCACGACTTCCGGGATCGGGAATGAGGCGATGTAGCCGGCAACGCCGGTCTTCGACATCTTGGCGGCGATCACGCCCTGGACATAGCGACCCTCATGGAATTTCGAATTGTAGGTCGCGACATTCGGATGCTCGCGCTTGTAGCCTGTCGCGTGCTCGAATTTCACTTCCGGGAACTTGCCGGCGACCTTGTTGGTGGCGTCCATGAAGCCGAACGAGGTCGTGAAGATGATGTTGCAGCCGGAGCGCGCGAAACGCTCGATCGCGCGCTCGGCGTCGGCGCCTTCAGGAACGCTTTCCAGGTAGGCCGTCTCGACCTGGTCACCCAATTCCTTTTCCACCTCCAGCAGGCCCTGGTGGTGCTGGTAGGAATAGCCGAAGTCACCGATCGGGCCGACATAGACCCAGCAGGCCTTGACCTTGGCTTCCGCCGACATGGTTCCGAACGACAGCGCGGCGGCTGCCGCGGCAAGCGACAGAATGGTTTTCTTCATTGACGTGTTCCTTTTCCCTGAGTTGCCGGCGCACTTTCGCGCATCTTTATAGTCTTTTGTTTTGACCATGAATTTCCCCCCTTATCAATCGATTCCCTTATCGATCCGGCACAAACGGCCGCCCCAGAGAAGCCGGTGTATTCACCATTGTCATTCGCCGGTTGCGCGAGATTAGAACGAGCACCACGATCGTTGCCAGATAGGGCAGCGAAGAAAGTAGCTGTGAGGGTACCCCTATCCCCAGCGCCTGCGCGTGGAGCTGGCCGATCGTCACCGCGCCGAACAGATATGCGCCGGCCAGTACCCGCCACGGCCGCCACGAGGCGAAGACCACCAGCGCCAGCGCGATCCAGCCGCGGCCGGCAGTCATGTTTTCCACCCATTGCGGCGTGTAGACGAGCGACAGATAGGCCCCGGCAAGGCCGGCGCAGGCGCCGCCGAACATCACGGCCAGATAGCGGATCAGGATCACATTGATGCCGAGCGCATGGGCCGAGCCGTGGTTGTCGCCGACAGAGCGCAGCGTCAGCCCTGCCCGCGAGCGAAACAGGAACCAGGCAACGCCGGCTGTCAGCAGGATGGACAGGTAGAATACCGGGTCCTGCCCGAACACCAGCCGGCCGATGAGCGGTATGTCGCTCAGCAGCGGTATGTAGATATTGGTCAGCTTGACACCGGGCAGGCCGACGAAGCTCTCGCCCAACATGCCGGACAGACCGAGGCCAAGCAGGGTCAGCGCCAGGCCGGTCGCGACCTGGTTGGTGACCAGTGTCAGCGTCAGGAAGGCAAAGAGCAGCGAGAACAGTGCGCCCACCGCAATGGCAGCGAAGATCCCCAGCCAGGGCGACCCGGTGGTCAGCGCGACGCCGAAGCCGGTCACCGCCCCCATCACCATCATGCCTTCGACGCCGAGATTGAGCACGCCGGAGCGTTCAGCCACCAACTCGCCGACTGCGGCGATCAGCAGCGGCGTCGCCGCCGTTGCGATCGTCATCAGGACCGCTTCAAGCATTCCCATGGGAAACCTCCGCCTTGTGTGCGGTCGAACCGACGAACCGGATGCGATAATGGATCAGCGTGTCGCAGCCGAGCACGAAGAACAGCAACATGCCCTGGAAGGCGCGCACCACCTTGTCCGATACGCCGATCGAGATTTGTGCGGCCTCACCGCCGAGATAGGACAGCGCCAGCACCAGGCCCGCAGCAATGATGCCGAGCGGATTGAGCCGGCCGAGAAAGGCCACGATGATGGCGGCAAAGCCGTAGCCGGGCGAAATGGTCGGCCGAAGCTGGCCGATCGCACCCGAAACCTCCGAAATGCCGGCAAGCCCCGCCAATCCGCCCGAGACGAGAAAGGCAAAGATGACCATGCGGGAGGCGGAAAAACCACCGAAGCGCCCTGCCCGCGGGCTTTGCCCCAGCACCTTGACCTCGAAGCCCTTCAGCATGCGCGACAGCATGAACCAGGCAACCACGGCAGCAACCAGCGCGAAAACGAAGCCCCAATTGGCACGGCCCAATGACGGCCAGATTTCCGGCAGGATCGCGTTTTGATGGAAATTGCGTGTTTCGGGGAAGTTCATGCCCTGCGGGTTGCGCCAGGGCCCGCGCACCAGCCAATCCAGGAAAAGCTGGGCGACGTAGACCAGCATCAGGCTGGTCAGGATCTCGTTGGTGTTGAAGCGCGTCTTCAGCAGCGCCGGGACAAGGCCATAGGCGGCTCCACCGATGACGCCCATGATGAGCATCAATGGCAGGACTATCCAGGATTGAAGGTCCGGATACATCACCGGCAGGATCGAGCCGGTGATGGCGCCGATGATGAACTGACCTTCCGCGCCGATGTTCCAGTTGTTGGAGAGAAAGCAGATCGACAGGCCCACCGCGATCAGGATCAACGGGGCTGCCTTGATCGCAAGCTCATGCAGGGACCACATCTCGCGCAGCGGATCGATGAAGTAGTAGTACAGCGCGTCGAGAGGGTTCTTCCCTAGCAGCGAAAACATGATGGCGCCGGCTATCAGCGTCAGTGCGAGCGCTATGAATGGGGAAAGTGCGCTGTAAAGGGCGGATTGCTGTGGCCGCTTGACCAGTTCGATGCGCATCAGGCGACCTCCGCTTCTGTGACCTCGACATGGCCGGGTTCGGCACCGCCCATCAGCAGGCCGATCCTTTCCAGCGTTGCCTCGGCAATCGGAATGGGCCTGGACAATTCGCCATTGTGCATGACGGCGATCAGGTCGGAAATCTCGAACAACTCGTCCAGATCCTGGCTGATGATGAGAACCGCCGAGCCCTTGCGCGCAAGCTCGATCAATGCCTGGCGGATATGTGCGGCAGCACCGGCATCGACACCCCAGGTCGGCTGGTTGACCACCATAACCGCTGGTTGGCGATCGAGTTCGCGACCGATGATGAATTTTTGCAGGTTTCCGCCTGAGAGAGCGGCGGCTTCGGGATCAGGCCCGCTCTTGCGCACATCCATCGCCTGGATGATGCGTTGTGACGCGGCGGCCACCGCCTTGTCGCGCACCATGCCGCCAGCCCCGAGGAACGCCCTGGCGTCCGTGGCATGGCGCGAAAGCAGCAGGTTTTCCGAAAGCCTCATCCTCGGCGCGGCGCCATGGCCGAGCCGTTCTTCCGGCACGAAGGCAGCGCCGAGCTTCCTGCGCCCGGTGATCGACAGCCGTCCGGCATCCTTGTCGCGTATGCGCACCGCATTGGCAGTGGCCTGCAGGACCTCGCCCGAAATGGCCTCGAAGAACTCGCCCTGCCCGTTGCCGGCCACGCCTGCGATGCCGATGATCTCTCCCGCGCGGACTTTCAGGCTGATATCGCGCAACGGGATCGAGAACGGCGTTGCGGGCTTGCGCGAGAGATTGCGCACCTCGAGCAGTGTGGGTGCCTTGTCCATTCCTTCGGCCGGTTCGCGCACGACCGTCAGTACTTCGCTGCCGACCATCATGCGGGCAAGCGAGGAAGCGGTTTCGTCGCGCGGCATGCAGTGGCCGACGACCTTGCCATGGCGCAGCACCGTGGCGGCGTCGCATATGCGTTTGACCTCCTCGAGCCGGTGCGAAATGTAGAGGATCGATTTCCCTTCCGAACGCAACCGTTCCAGCGTCTCGAACAGCTTGTCGGCTTCCTGTGGCGTCAGCACCGAGGTCGGTTCGTCGAGGATGATCAGATCGGGTGTCTGCAGCAGGCAGCGGATGATCTCGATGCGCTGGCGTTCACCAACGGAAAGGTCACCCACCAGCGAATAAGGGTCCAGCGGCAGGCCATAGCTGTAGGAAAGCGCCTTTGCCTTCGCAGCGATGGTCGCGATCGGCGTATCGTCGTCCAGTGAAAGCGCTATGTTCTCGGCCGCCGTCAGCGCGTCGAACAACGAGAAATGCTGGAACACCATGCCGATGCCTAGCTTCCGCGCCACGTGCGGATTGGTGATCCGCACCGCCTCACCATTCCAGAGGATCTCGCCGGAGTTCGGCTCCAGCGATCCGAACAGCATCTTGACCAGTGTGGACTTGCCGGCGCCGTTCTCGCCAAGCAGGGCATGGATCTGCCCCCTGCCCACCGTCAGGTCGATGCCGTCGCAAGCCTTGAGTGTACCAAAGATTTTCGTCAGGCCGCGCACCTCCAAAAGGTTTGCGGCTTCAGCGCTGTGATTGTCGCTCACAGTTCCTCCCAGTCCGGTTCGGACGTGTTCTGTGCTCCCGAAATCATGGTATGCGCGCTATGTTCATAACGCAAAGCGGGCCATGACTTGAAAGAGCTTCAAGAAATTCAGCGAAAACTCAAGGAATAAGAATGGTCGTGCCAGTCGTGCGGCGCCCTTCCAGATCGGCGTGCGCACGGGCCGCATCCTTGAGCGCGTAGCGCTGGTTGATCCTGACGGTCACGACCCCGTTCGCGACCACATCGAACAACGCCTTCGCGGCGGTTTCAAGGTCCTGGCGGCTGGCGACATAGGTGAACAAGGTTGGCCGCGTGGCATAGAGCGAGCCCTTTTGCGACAGCAGCGCCAGGTTGAATGGCGGGATCGGTCCGGATGATTGGCCGAAGCTGACGAACATGCCGCGCGGCCGCAGGCAATCGAGCGAGCCGGGAAAGGTATCCTTGCCGACCGAGTCGTAGACCACGTGGCAGAGCTTGCCGCCGGTCGACTCGCGCACCTCGGCGACGAAGTCCTTCTCCCGGTAGTTGATGACATGGTCGAAACCGTGCGCGCGGGCCAATTCTACCTTGTCGGCCGAACCGGCGGTGCCGATCGTCGTGGCGCCCAGATGCTTTGCCCACTGCCCGAGGATAAGGCCGACGCCGCCCGCTGCAGCGTGGTAGAGGATGGTGTCGCCAGGCTTTACCGGGAATGTACGACGCAGCAGATATTCGGCCGTCATGCCCTTCAGCATCATTGCCGCCGCCTGTTCGTCGCTGACGCCCTCCGGTATCTTGACCAGCCTGTCTGCCGCGACCACGCGCTCCTCGCAATAGGCGCCAAGCGGCGTGGTATAGGCGACGCGGTCGCCCTTCTTCAGCCAGTCCACGCCCTCGCCCACCTCGACCACGACGCCTGCTGCCTCGCCGCCGGGAATGAGCGGCAGGCCGGCGGGGGCCGGGTAAAGGCCGCTGCGAAAATAGGTGTCGAGAAAGTTCAGCCCGATAGCGGTGTGCCGGATCAGCGCCTGCCCGGCCTGCGGATGATCGACCGAAATCTCCTCGTAGGTCAGTGCCTCCGGTCCGCCATGGCTGTGAACACGAATTGCCTTTGACATGATCAGACCTTCCTGGCGCCGAGATTGGGAAACAATTGCATGATGCCGCCGATAAAGAACAGGTAGACGCCGGTTATGGCAATTCCAATTTTGACTAACTCGGTTGCCTGCATGGATTGCACCAGCGCAACCACGCCGAAGGCGCACCAGAGGAAAAACATTGCCAGATTGAGCGAGCGCAGGCGTATGACCCGGACCGGATGGAGAAAATGCATCGGCACGAAGGTCATCAGGGCGGAGATGACCACGACCGCGAAGGAAACCCACTCGATCGGCTCGATCACGAACAGCGTGAAGACGATCATGTTCCAGACGACCGGGAAGCCCTTGAAGAAATTCTCCTTCGTTTTCATGCCGGTATCGGCGTAGTAGATCGCGCTCGAGACGACGATGATCGCCGCCGACAGGAACGACAGGCCCTCCCCCATGAAGCCGCTCTGGTAAAGCGCGAAGGCCGGGATGAGCACATAGGTGACATAGTCGATGATGTTGTCGAGCAGTTCTCCCGACCAGGTCGGCAGGACCTCCTTGACCTCGAGCTTGCGTGCGATCGGCCCGTCGATGCCATCCACGAAGAGCGCCAGGCCCAGCCACCAGAACATCGCCGTCCAGCGTTCCTCGCTTGCCGCCACCAGCGACAGGAACGCCAGGAAAGAGCCGGATGCGGTGAGGAGATGAACAGAAAAGGCCTTTGCCTGCGGCCAGGTGACTTTCTTGTGTTTCACGGGCCGCGCCATTCCAATCCGTCCACGCCATCAGCCGGCACAGAGGATTCAGGCCCGCGCAAGCTGCCATTCCTGGCCATCGAATACCCTCTCTCCGGTCGGCTCGACCTTACAAGCACCGGCCCTTGAAAGAAAGCGCTATGGCATGCTCAGGCAGTGCCGGGCAAAGCGGCAGCCATTGTTTTTCAACAGCTTTCATGGGCTCAGAGGCATCGCCAGGCCATTGGGCCGATTGGCCGCGTTGCCCGACGATATGGCGGCAGCCTATATGAGTGACGGCCCTTGCGCTTACACGCAATTGGCTGTGGCTATCATGGGGACCGTCATCTTGGACCAAGTTGCATCCGCCAATATCATTGTCGCCGGCACCGGCCCTGCCGGGCTGATCTGTGCCCTGGCGCTGGCGCATGCCGGTTTCAAGGTCGATCTGGTAGGGCCGGCGGTCAATTTGAACGACCGCCGCACCACTGCGCTGATGGTGCCGGCACTGAAATTCCTTGCGGGGCTCGATGTGCTGCAAGACATCGAGCCCAGGGCAGCGCCGTTGCGCGTCATGCGCATTGTCGATGCCACGCGCCGGTTGATCCGAAGCCCGATCGTAACTTTTCACGCAAGCGAGATCGGCGAGCAGTATTTCGGCCTCAATATCCCCAATAGCGACCTGAATGCCGCCTTGGATCAGGCCGTGGATTCACGGCCGCAAATCACGCGGCATCCGTTGCTGGTGGAACAGTGGAAACCAGAAGGGAGCCGCGTCATCGCCCGGTTGGCGGACGGCATGGAAATCTCAGCCCCGCTCGCCGTTGCCGCGGACGGGCGCAACTCTCCTGCCCGCACCGCCGCCGGGATTTCGACGACGACCCGCGCCTTTCCGCAGGCGGCTCTCGTCTTTTCCTTCGCCCATGACCGGCCGCACGGTTTCATCTCGACCGAGTTCCATACCGAGACCGGTCCGTTCACGCAGGTGCCGCTTCCCGGAAACAGGTCGAGCCTGATCTGGGTGGTGAGGCCCGAGACCGCCAGCGAACTTGCCGCCCTTGACGATGGCGAACTTTCGCTGCGGGTGGAGCAGCGCATGCAATCCATGCTTGGCCGCGTGGCCGTGGAACCGGGACGGCAGATCTACCCGCTATCGGCTACCCTGCCCGCACGGTTCGCCCGAAATCGTGTCGCCCTGGTTGGCGAGGCTGCCCATGTGTTTCCGCCGATAGGCGCCCAAGGCCTCAATCTTGGCATTAGAGATATCCAGCAACTCGTTGAGACTGCGATACTTTACAGAAACGACCTAGGAGCGGAACCAGCCCTTGCCGCATACGATGCGAAGCGCCGGCCGGACATCCTGGCGCGCACCGGTGCCGTCAACCTGCTCAACCGATCGCTCCTGTCAAACATGCTGCCTGCGCAGATGGCGCGCAGCGCAGGCCTTGGCATCCTTGGCAGTTTCGCGCCCTTGCGGGCCTTGTTCATGCGTGAGGGGCTGCGGCCCGGCAGCGGCCTTTCCTCGCTGGCATCTTCGCTACGGGAACAGATCCGGCGGTAGCGCGCCGCTGGTGATCGCATAGAGCAGCGCCGTCACGGTGACGACGGAGATGCATGTGGTCAGCAGCACGCTGGCCGAGGCACGCTCGACCCACACGCCATATTGCTGCGCGATCACGAAGACGTTGGTGGCTGTCGGCAAGGCCGCTAGCAGGACCGCGGAAAATACCCAGACTTCGGAAAAGTTGCCGACCCAGCTCAACACGACATAGCAGAGCAACGGGTGCACGATCAGCTTCAGCACTGCAATCGGCGCCAACTCGGTTGGCACGCGCTTGAGGGGGCGCAACGCCAGCGTGACACCCATGGCGAACAATGCGCAAGGAGCGGCGGCCTGCGACAGATATTCCAGCAGGCGCTCTACCGGCAGCGGCGGCCGGAACTCCAGATATGCGGCTGCCACCCCGAAGGCGGTGGCAATGATGAAGGGGTGCAGCACGATCTTTTTCGCCACCTCGAAGGCAAGCTGCAAGGGTGGTGTCTTTTCGCCGCCGGAGAGCGCCATCATCAACGGCGCAATGGCGAAATGCATGACGTTTTCAAAGCAGAAGATCAGGGCAACCGGAACAGCCGCTTCCTCACCGAAAGCCAGCAACGCCAGGCCGGGGCCCATGTAGCCGATATTGCCATAGGCGGCGGCCAGTCCCTTGATCGTCGATTGCGCGATCTCGCCGCGTGACAGCAGTACGGAGCCGGCAAACATCAGCGAGAAGACGATGTAGGTCGACAACACCGAGCCGAAGATATAACTCCCCTCGGTCAGCTTCTCGATCGGCGTCTTGGCAAGCAATTGGAAGAACAGCGCGGGCAGCGCCACATAGATGACGAAGATGTTCATCCAACCCAGTGCTTCGAGCGGCTCGTGCCGCAGGCGCGCGACGACGAAGCCCGTAAAGATCAGCCCGAAAAAGGGCAGGACCAGCCCGATGACATCCGACATGTTTCTTGTTTATCCGTGCATCGTCCCGGGCCGAGTGCGGCAAATCCGAAATTCGCATCACTTGGCAGCAAGGCTAGGAGCGAATTCCGGATCAGATCACGCTAGCAGCTTATTGAATCCAGAGTGGTTTACGGATTCGAAGCTTCTGGACGCGGATGCCATGCGAAATCAAATCCACCACCCTGGCGGCGCTGTAACGTGCCGCGCGGCAAAGCGTCAACCCGTGCAGGGATTGAATTGCGCCGAAAGCTGCGTCAAATAGTTTTGGGGGACGTAAACAGCGTGATGGAAATGAAGACAGCAAAATTTTCGATCGGCCAGGTGGTGCGGCACCGCTTGTTCCCGTTTCGGGGTGTGATCTTCGATGTCGATCCGCAATTCGCCAACACTGAAGAATGGTATGAGGCCATCCCCGCCGATGTCCGTCCGGACAGGGACCAGCCTTTCTATCATCTGCTCGCGGAAAACGACGAAACCGAATATATCGCCTATGTTTCAGAGCAGAACCTGCTCCCCGACCAGTCGGGCGAGCCGGTGCGCCATCCGCAGTTGAGCGAATTATTCAATTGCACCACGGACGGCCGCTACGAGCCAAAAGGGCACGCGCGGCACTGAAACGCCGAGTGACGATCCGGTGTCATAACTTTTCCCGATTCAGAAAAACTCCAGGCTGACCCGGAACATCTGCTCGACGTCCTTGACCGCATCGGCCAGGGCGAAGATCACAACGCGATCTTTCGGCTTGATCGTCAGCGCCCCGCTCGGCCTGATGACAGTGCCTTCACGATAGACGGCCCCCACGCGCATGCCGTCAGGCAGATCGAGATCGCGCAGATGGTTGCCGACAAGCGGCGAGGTTTCCAGCGCTTCGGCTTCGATGATTTCGGCTGCCCCGCGCAGAACGCTGTGAACGGCGCGAATGCGCCCTCGCCTCACATGCTGCAGAACCCTCGATGTGGTGACCGAGCCTGGGTTGACATAGGCGTCGATACCGACCGACTTGGTGAGGTCCTGATAGGACGGGTTGTTGATCAGGACCAGATTTGCCTTGCAACCCAGACGCTTGGCCATGACGCTTGAGAGGATGTTGACCTGGTCGTTATTGGTCAGCGCCACCATCAGGTCGGCATCCTGGATGTCGGCTTCGTGCAGCAGCTTCTGGTCCAATGCGCTTCCGTTGAGCACGACAGTGCGGCGCAATTGATCGGCAACAAGCGAAGCACGTTCCCGACTGGATTCGATGATCTTGATCTTGGTGCGGCTCTGCCGTTGCTCGATCGCCTCGGCGACATAAAGGCCGATATTGCCGCCGCCGGCGATCACGATGCGTGTGGCCTCCTGCTCGTCATGGCCGAACAGGGTCAGCGTGCGGCGCACCTGCTCCCTGGTGGTGACCACATAGGCCATGTCGCCCGGTTCGAGCTGGTCTTCGGAGTGCGGGATGAACAGCTTGTCGTTGCGCACGATCCCCACCACCGTCGAGGGTAGGTCAGGAAACAGCTCGCTCAGTTGCGAAAGCTGGGTGTGCACCACGGGGCATTCCTCGAGGCATTCGATCGCGACCATCGCGATCTTGTCCTCGGCAAAGCGCACGACATCGGTCGCTCCCGGCAGCGCAATACGGCGCAGCACCATCTCGCCGACCTCCTTCTCGGGCGAAATGATGACGTCGATGGGCAGATGCTCGCGGGCGAACAGATTCTGGTAATGCGGCTGCAGATAGGATTGCGCGCGGATGCGGGCAATCTTCATCGGCACGTTGAACAGGGCGTGTGCCACCTCGCAGGCGACGATATTGACCTCGTCAAACAGCGTCACCGCAATAATCATGTCGGCATTTTGGGCGCCGGCGGCCTCCAGTACGTCAGGATGCGCGCCATGGCCGACAAAGCCGCGCACGTCGAGCGCGTCACGTACCGCATGGATCAGCGGCGGCGATGTATCGATTATCGAGACGTTGTTCTTTTCGGCGGCCAGACGTTCGGCGATGCCGTAGCCCACCTGCCCCGCACCGCAAATGATCACGCGCATCTAGAACCTTTCCGTATGACCATGAATGGCTCTAGCAACCACGGCCGGACAGGACAGCAGGCAAGTCAGACTCCGAGTGACTTGAGTTTGCGGTGGAGGGCCGAGCGCTCCATACCAATGAACTCGGCCGTGCGCGAGATATTCCCGCCGAAACGGTTGATCTGGGCGATCAGATATTCCTTTTCGAACATTTCGCGCGCTTCCCGCAGCGGCAGTGCCATGATGTGCTGGTCCGACTGGTTGGGCGTGCGCGGCATCACATCGCCGATCTCGGAAGGCAACAGGTCGGCGGTGATCGGGGCATCGACATCATCGCCGCGTGCCAGGATCATCAGGCGCTCGATATTGTTGCGGAGCTGTCGGACATTGCCGGGCCAGTTGTGGGCCTGCAGCACGGCCATGGCATCATCGCTGATGCGGCGCTGCTTGATGCCGGCCTGCCGCGCCACCTGCTTCATGAATCCGTCGACGAGGTAGGGAATGTCTTCGCGCCGCTCGGCCAGCCCCGGCACCATCACCGGTACCACCGCCAGGCGATGGTAAAGGTCCTCGCGGAAGCGGCCTTCCGCGATCATGGCTTCCAGGTTCTGGGCGGTGGACGAGATGATGCGCACGTCGACCTTGACCCGCTTGGTGCCCCCTACTCGCTCGAATTGCTGCTCGACCAGCACACGCAGAATCTTGCTTTGCGTCTCGCGCGGCATGTCGGCCACTTCATCCAGATAGAGGATGCCGCGGTGCGCCTCCTCCAGCGCGCCAACCTTGCGCTCGCCGCCGTTGGATTCGGTGCCGAACAGTTCGATTTCCATGCGTTCAGGCGTGATCGTCGCGGCGTTGACCGAGACAAAAGGGCCGGTCTTGCGTGCCGAAAGCGCATGGATGGCGCGTGCGACCTGCTCCTTGCCGGAACCGGATGGCCCGATGATCATGATGCGGCTGTTGGTCGGCGCCACGCGCTCGATCGTCTGGCGCAACTGGCTCATGGCCGACGACATGCCGATCAGTTCGAAGCTTTCGCCGGACCGCATCTTCAGGTCGGACACTTCGCGCTTGAGCTTGGATGTCTCCAGAGCGCGCTCCGCAATCAGGATCAGCCGGTCGGCCTTGAAGGGCTTTTCGATGAAATCGTAAGCCCCGCGCCGGATGGCCGAGACCGCCGTTTCGATATTGCCGTGACCGGAGATCATGACCACCGGCAGATTGGGGTGCATGACCTTGATCTGGTCGAGCAGGGCAAGCCCGTCCAGGCGCGAACCCTGGAGCCAGATGTCGAGGAACACGAGGCGCGGCACGCGGTCGGCAATGCTTGCCAATGCACTGTCTGCATCATGTGCGGTGCGTGTTTCATGACCCTCGTCGCTCAGGATGCCGGCGACAAGTTCGCGGATATCTTCTTCGTCATCGACGATAAGGATGTCAGACGCCATTATCGACCTTTTCAGTTACTCTTTCATTCTCGACGGGTTTTGCGTCGGCGTCCGTTGCCTTGGCCGCCGGTAAAATGATCGTCACCATCGCGCCCCGCCCACCGTGGAAATCGGCGGGCGCATCGTGAAGCTCGAGCTTGCCGCCATGGTCTTCCACAATCTTCTTGACGATGGCGAGGCCAAGGCCCGTGCCCTTTTCCCGCGTCGTCATATATGGCTCGAGCAGCCGCTGCCGGTTCTCGTGTGGCAGCCCCTTGCCGTTGTCGATCACGTCCACCCGAAAGCTGTCGCCCTGGCGCTCGGCCCTGACACGAATCACGCCCGGGTCGTCACTGTCGCGATCGGTGGATTCGATCGCTTCCGCGGCGTTCTTCATAATGTTGCCGAAGGCCTGCGACAGCAGGCGGTTGTCGAACGTGCCCTTGAGCGGTTCGTTGCCGAAATCGCGCTCGAAGGTGATGTCGGACCGGCTGACCTCGACCAGGAACGAGGCTTCGCGCAGTGCGTCGCGCAGGTCGATCGTCTTCATCTCCGGCTTGGGCATGCGTGCGAATGCCGAGAACTCGTCGACCATGCGGCCGATGTCCTCGACCTGCCGGATGATCGTGTCCGTGCACTGGTCGAAGACTTCGCGATCCTCGGTGATCACCTTGCCGTAGCGGCGCCTTATGCGCTCGGCCGAAAGCTGGATCGGTGTCAGCGGGTTCTTGATCTCGTGGGCGATGCGGCGGGCGACGTCCGCCCAGGCGGACGTGCGCTGCGCCTGGACCAGATCGGTGATGTCATCCACCGTCACGACGTAGGATTTCTCCTCGGCGGCATTGTCGCCCTCCTCGATCGTGACCTGCACGTTGAAGGTGCGCTCCGCGCCCGCCCGGTAGAACGTCACCTGCTCACGATAGCCGGTCCGGCCGGAACTGCGGCAAATCTCGAAGGCACGACCGACATGCGGCAAGAGCACCGATAGATTTTGGCCCACCGACGCCTCTTCCGAGATCGCCAGCATGGTTTCGGCCGAGCGGTTGACGATGGTGATCGTCCCGAAGGAATCGACACCGATCACGCCTGCGGTAACGCCTGAAAGCACGGCCTCGGAGAAGCGCCGCCTCTCGTCGATCAGGTCCTTTGCCTTCAGGATTTCGTTGCGCTGGGATTTCAGCTCCAACAGCATCTTGTTGAACGTGTCGCCGAGCGAGGCCACGTCGCCGTCGGACTGGCGCACCGGCACGGAAACGTCGAGATTGCCGGTGGCCACTTCGTCAGCGGCGCCGATCAATTGACGGATCGGCCGCACCAGACGGTCTGCCACGGCTATGCCGGTCCAGATCGCCGACAGCACCACGATCAGCGTCAGCGACAGGTAAGGCAGCGCGATAGCCACCTGGGAAGTGCGCCGGTTGGCCTCCAGCCCGCGATACTCGGCAGTGTTTGCCCGCACGATTTCACGTGCCTTGATGACCTCGGGGTCGACCAAGCGGATCGTGTAGAGGTAGAGTCCCTCGATCTCACGCAGCTTGACGATGGCGCCGACGATATTGCGGGTGCGTGGCTCTATCAGGACCACCTTGCCATCTGCCGCATCCGTGGCCGCGCCTGCCGGCGGCTCCGGCATGGCGAAATCCGATGGCGTCTGCGCCGTCATCACGAAGGAGCCGTCGGCGCGGATCAGCGCGGCATGCGCGAGCGCGCGCCCCACCGCCTGCTGGCTCATGAAATTGCGAAAGCCCGTTCGATCCAGCCCGTAGAGCGCGCGGGCATTGTCGAGGTCATAGGCCATGGAAAGCGTCGTGCCCTGCAGGTTGCGGGCATTTTCCTGGACATAGGCGTCGGCGATCGACAGGGACGAATTGATGATCGTCTTGGTACGGATCTCGAACCAGCGGTCGAGCCCGATATCGAGGGTGATCGAGGCGATGATCGCCACGATGATTGCCGGAATGGCCGCCACCAGAGCGAACATGGTGACGATGCGCACATGCAGGCGTGATGCGGCCTTGCCGCGCCGGCGGGCGCTGAGGATGCGATGCACCTCGCGCCCGATCAGCGCCATCAGGAACAGGATAAAACCTGCGTTCACCCCGATCAGCACCAGTGTGATCGTCTCGTTCGGGGTAAGCGGAGTGGCGCCGACCAGAATGGCAAAGGAGATCGCGGCCGTCAGCAATGCGCCGACGACGGCGACTACTCCCGGCAGCGCCAGAAGCCGGCGGCCGTCGGTCCTCGTTCGGTCGAGAAACAGCGGTTGAGCGGTTGTTGGTATCTGACTAGCCATGCCGTTGCTTGCGGAACTGCGAATGCGTTGAATCAATGCAACACATTGTGGCGATTATGCAACAAAGCTGGCGACTGTGGAAAGAATTGCCGCCGATGCCCGCAAAATGGCTGGGGACAAATCAACCCGGTTTGGAGCCGCGATAGACGTTGACCCCAAGGTCGCGAATCTTCTTGCGCAGCGTGTTGCGATTGAGGCCCAGCAATTCGGCGGCCTTGATCTGGTTGCCCCGGGTTGCCGTCATCGAGGCCAGCACGAGCGGAAATTCGACTTCCGCTAGAATGCGCTGATAGAGGCCGGCCGGCGGCAGATCACCCGCGAATGACGCGAAATAGTTCTGCAGGTAGTGCTCGACGGCCTGGCCGATCGACAGGTCGCTCGCAATCGAGT
Organism: Pseudaminobacter sp.; assembly: GCA_049646905.1. Taxonomy (GTDB): domain Bacteria; phylum Pseudomonadota; class Alphaproteobacteria; order Rhizobiales; family Rhizobiaceae; genus Pseudaminobacter. Next base: position 25,538 of record JBARWP010000103.1, read on the forward strand.
CGTTGCCGGATGCCACCGGCTGTGCGGCGGTGCTCAATTCGGCCTCGATGATCTCGGCCGAAATCTCGTCCTGCGCATAGAGCGCGGCCAATCTGCGGACCAGGTTCTCCAGTTCCCGAACATTGCCGGGCCATTGGTAGCGCTTCATCAATTCCAGCCCTGCGGCCGTGATGCGCTTGGCCTGCAGGCCCTCGCTTTCGCCCTGCTTGAAGAAATGCCGCACGAGATCGGCAATGTCTTCAGAGCGTTCACGCAAGGGCGGCAGCCTCAGCGGCACGACATTGAGCCGGTAGAAAAGGTCTTCCCGGAACAGGCCCTGATTGATCAGCGTGCGCAGGTCCTTGTTCGTCGCCGCTACGATACGCACGTCGGTCCGAATCGGCGTGCGCCCGCCCACCGTCGTGTATTCGCCCTGCTGCAGTACCCGCAGCAGGCGCGTCTGGGCTTCCATCGGCATGTCGCCGATCTCGTCGAGAAACAGCGTGCCACCTTCGGCCTGCTCGAAGCGCCCCGAGGAGCGGTTCTGCGCGCCAGTGAAAGCGCCGCGCTCATGGCCGAAAAGCTCCGATTCGATCAGGTCGCGCGGGATGGCCGCCATGTTGATGGCCACGAATGGCCCGTTGCGCCGGCGGCCATATTCATGCAGCGCGCGTGCAACCAGTTCCTTTCCGGTGCCTGATTCGCCGGAAATCATCACCGTCAGGTCCGTCTGCATCATGCGGGCCAGCATGCGGTATATGTCCTGCATGGCCGGAGAGCGGCCGATCAGCGGCATGGCATCCGTCTGCTCTTCCGGCTGCGGCTCAAGTCGCGGCCGCCGCGGTTCGGCTAACGCCCTTTTGACGATGTTCAGAAGTTCGGTCAGATCGAAGGGCTTGGGCAGATATTCGTATGCGCCGGCTTCGGATGCGCGGATTGCCGTCATGAAGGTGTTTTGCGCGCTCATGACGATGACCGGCAATTCGGGCCTGGCCTTCTTGATGCGCGGCAGCATGTCGAAGGCGTTTTCGTCCGGCATCACCACATCGGTGATGACCAGGTCGCCCTCCCCGGCGGCTACCCAGCGCCAGAGCGTGGCTGCGTTGGAGGTGACGCGCACCTCATGTCCGGCACGCGACAATGCCTGGTTCAGGACGGTGCGAATGGCTGCATCGTCATCCGCCACCAGAATATTGCCGGGCAGGGTCATGAAGGATTATCTCCGGTCATGTCGTCCGGCAGCGTGGCATTTTCCTTCCACGCCGGCATCAGGACACGGAACGTGGTGCTGTGCGCAGTCGATTCACATTCGACGATCCCGCCATGTTCCCCCACGATCTTGGCGACCAGCGCCAGGCCAAGGCCGGTGCCGTTGGGCTTGGTGGTGATGAAGGGATCGAACAGGATCGGCAGGATATCGTCGGAGACGCCCGACCCGTTGTCGTGGACACAAAATTCCAGCGGCAGCGAGACACGATCCTGCGAGCCGGGCACTGAAACCCGCATGCCTGGCCGGAAGGCAGTCGACAGGGTGATTTCGCCGGCCGGATCGCCACCAATCGCCTCGGCGGCATTCTTCACCAGATTGAGGAACACCTGAATGAGTTGATCCCGATTAGCCAGGACCGGAGGAAGAGATGGATCATAATCCTCCAATATGTTGATTTTCTTGGCAAAACCATTCCTGGCGATAGCCTTAACGCGATCGAGCACGACGTGGATATTGACGGGATAGCGATCGATGGGGCGCTCATCCGAAAACACCTCCATCCGGTCGACCAACGAGACGATGCGGTCGGTTTCGTCGGTGATCAAGCGTGTCAGCGCCCGATCCTCGTCGGAAACGGCGGTTTCGAGGAGTTGGGCTGCACCGCGAATGCCGGAAAGCGGATTCTTGATCTCATGCGCCAGCATGGCAGCCAAGCCGGTCACCGAACGGGCAGCCCCGCGATGCGTCATCTGCCGGTCGATCTTGTCGGCCATGGAGCGTTCCTGGAACATGACCACCACCGAGCCGGGCAGTTCCGGCACCGGGGCGACATAGATGTCGACGATCTTCTCGATGCCAAGGCGTGGCGAGGAAATATCGACCCGATATTCGTTGACCGGTGCAAGGCGCTCGCGAACCTGCTCGATCAATGTCAGGATCGGGCTGCCGAAGGGAACGAAACGCTCCAAGGTAGTGCGCGCCAGGATCGCGGCGCTGGAGCGGAAGAAGTCCTCGGCATCGGCATTCGCATAGGTGATCAGATCGTCGGGTCCGATCATGATCACCGGCCGCCGGATCGTGTTGAGGACGATGCGTGCGGCATCGCCATCCTTTGGCGTGGATATGGAGGGTGCCGTCATGCGGCGGTCCTTGCCGGAACGTCCTGTGCACTGGCAAAGGCCTGGCGCAGAAGGTCGATGACATTGGAGGGCTCAAGGCTCGTGAGAATCCGCGAGCGCATATCCGCAGAGGCTTCGACGGAGTGGCGTTCGAGATACCAGCCGAGATGCTTGCGGGCCTGCCTCAGCCCGCTTTCGATGCCGTAAAGCGACAGCATGTCCTCGTAATGGGCGATGACGTAGTCGGCCCGGGCAATCTCGTCCGATGGCAAATCCACTGCAACAGTTGCGGCTGCCTTGGCTGCGATGTCGCCCGTCGTCCATGGCGCACCGTAATTCGAACGGCCGACCATTACGGCATCGGCGCCCGACTGCGCCAGGATTGTCGCGGCATCCTGTGGTGTCGCGATGTCGCCATTGGCGACGACCGGGATGGATACGGCCTCCTTGACCCGGGCAATGGCGCGCCAGTCGGCCTTGCCTTTGTAGAACTGGCAGCGTGTGCGGCCGTGGATCGTGACCATCTTCACGCCCGCCTGTTCGGCGCGCCTCGCCAATACCGGCGCATTGAGAGCACTTTCATCCCAGCCCAGGCGCATCTTTACCGTCACCGGTACATCGACGGCACCGACCACCGCTTCGATCAGCGACAGCGCATGATCGAGGTCGCGCATCAGCGCCGAACCAGCATAGCCCCCGGTAACCTTCTTGGCCGGGCAGCCCATATTGATGTCGACGATATCGGCGCCCTCGCCCACCGCGATCCGTGCGCCTTCCGCCATATGGGCGGCCTCGCGGCCGGCAAGCTGAACCATGTGCACCGGAAGGCCGGAATGGCGGATGCGCAGCCCGGATGTCGCATGGCCTTTAGCCAATTCGCCGCTGGCAACCATTTCGGACACGACCAGACCTGCGCCGTGATGATAGGCCCGCTTCCGGAACGGCTCGTCAGTGACGCCAGACATCGGCGCCAGAAAGACGCGGTTGCGGATCTCGACGTTGCCGATGGTCAGCGGTTTCGCCAGATGTGCGAATTCGATCATGCACAATTACCGGGCAGAATTTTCCTTTGCATAATCTCTAACCAAGTCCGCTTTATTGTGCAATGCAAAAACTGCCCGAGCCGGGGTGAAAGGGAGCACTATGGCATCGGTTCAGGGCGAGACTTGGCGTCTCGCCACGACGTTTCATAATTCTTATGGCTTTTCGTCTTCGGCATCAGTCCCTATCCTTGCACCGATTTCGCCGCATGTAAGCCGGCGCGCCCCTAACACCCAGGACGGCCCCTGATGGCGGCAGAAGCGTCGAATAGCGAATTGATCCAGGTGGTCGCGCTGCTGGCGGCCGGTGTCATCGCAGTTCCGATCTTCAAGCGCCTCGGCCTCGGCTCCATCCTCGGCTATCTCGCCGCCGGAGTAATCATCGGCCCGTTCGGGCTCGGCATATTCTCGGAATCGAAAGCCATTCTCCATGTCGCCGAACTCGGCGTGGTGATGTTCCTGTTCATCATCGGGCTTGAGATGCAGCCCTCGCGGCTGTGGAACCTGCGGCGGGAGATTTTCGGCCTGGGTATCCTGCAGGTGGGCTTTTGCGCCGTACTCCTGACGGGCGTGGGCGTCGTGGCCGGCTTTCCTGTTGCGGCCTCCTTCGTTGCCGGCGCCGGCTTCGTCCTGACCTCGACGGCGATCGTCATGCAGTTGCTGGAAGAGCGTGGCGAACTGTCCACGCCGAACGGGCAGCGCATGGTGTCCATCCTGCTGCTGGAGGATCTGGCGATCGTGCCGCTTCTGGCGCTGATCGCATTCCTCGCGCCCGGACACGCCGAAATCGGCTGGGCCGGGCGATTGACGAATATCGGCATCGGCTTGGCTTCGATCACCGGACTGGTGGTTGCCGGGCGCTACCTGCTCAATCCGCTGTTTCGCATTCTTGCCGATTCCCATGCCCGCGAGGTGATGACGGCTGCTGCCCTGCTGGTCGTGCTCGGTTCGTCGCTTGCCATGCAGCTTGGGGGGCTCTCCATGGCCATGGGAGCCTTCCTTGCCGGTGTGCTGCTTTCAGAATCGACCTTCCGCCATCAGCTCGAGGCCGACATAGAGCCTTTCCGGGGCATATTGCTCGGCCTGTTCTTCCTTGCGGTCGGCATGTCGCTCGATCTCGGCGTCGTCGCAGCCAACTGGCTGGCCATAGCCGTCTATGTTGTGGCCTATATGGTCATGAAGGGTATCGGCATCTATCTCGTCGCCCGCTTCCTCAGGTCGGGCCATGCCCCGGCACTTGAGCGGGCGGTGATCATGGCACAGGGCGGGGAGTTCGCCTTCGTGCTCTATTCCTCGGCTCTCGCCGTCGGTATCATCAGCGGCCAGGAAAATGCCGTTCTGACGGCCGTGATCATCCTGTCCATGGTGCTGACGCCATTGGCCATCATCGCCCTGCGCTATGCCTTGCCGCGCACCGAACAGACGCTCGACGGTGTCGACGTCGCCGAAGACCTCGACGGCAGCGTGCTGGTCATCGGCTTTGGCCGGTTCGGCCAGATCGCCAGCCAGCCATTGTTGCTCAAGGGCATCGACGTCTCGATCATCGACAACGACGTGGAGATGATCCAGGCGGCCGCCACCTTCGGCTTCAAGGTCTATTACGGCGACGGCACCCGCCTCGACATCCTGCACACGGCCGGTGCCGGCCGTGCCCGCGCGGTCCTGATCTGCGTCGACAAGGGCGATGTCGCGGTACGGATCGCCGAACATATGCGCTCGGAATATCCGCTGGTGCCGGTGCTGGCACGCGCCTTCGATCGTGGCATTGCCATGGATTTGATACAGGCCGGCGTGGACTATCAGATTCGCGAAACCTTCGAATCGGCACTGTCCTTCGGCCAGGCCACGCTGGAAAAGCTCGGCATAGACCAGGACGAAGCTCTCGAAATCATCGAAGATGTGCGCCAGCGCGATGCGGCAAGGCTGGATGCACAGCTTGTCGGTGGCTTGCAGGCTGGACGACAGTTCATGAAAGGCAATATGCCGGTCCCTGCCCCGCTGACGCCGCCTCGCCGGCCCGGCAGGGCTGCAAATGAGGAAGCGGCGACCCTACTTGAGCAGTCGGCGAGCAGACAAGGAGATGAAGAACGATGAAGGGCCATGAGACCGCTTCCGAGATTGTCGAATTCTGGCACGCGGCCGGACCTGACCGCTGGTTTGCCAAGGATGAAGCCTTCGACCGGGAATTCCACGGCCGTTTCCTGGACCGGCATTTTTCAGCGGCAAGGCGGGAACTGGACCATTGGGCCGAAACGGCCGAGGGCGCGCTCGCGCTCATCATCCTGCTCGACCAGTTTCCGCGCAATTGCTTTCGCGGCACCGGGCATATGTTCGCAACCGACCCGTTGGCGCGTCACTTTGCGCGCAAGGCGATCACTGCGGGGCATGACAAGACAATAGCCGAGGAATTGCGCGTCTTCCTCTACCTGCCCTTCGAGCACTCGGAAGACATCGAGGACCAGCGGCTATCGGTGGAGCTGACCCAATCCCTGCCGAAAGAATACATGAAATATGCCGTCGAACATCTTGAGATTATTGAGCGTTTTGGACGATTCCCGCACCGCAATCCGGCGCTTGGGCGCGAAACGACGCCTGAGGAGCAGACGTTTCTCGATGGTGGCGGTTTCGCCGGCTGAGCCGTCGAGACCTGCAAAGGAACAATATCTGATCGATCGCCTATGGAGAGAAAGCAATGATTACCGGATCGATGTGTCGTGCGGCGCGGGCGCTGGTCGAGATCAACCGCGAACGCCTGTCCCGCGTGTCGGGCGTCGATGAGACCACGATCGAGCGTTTTGAGCGCAAGATTGCGATACCTGAAGACGATGCCGTTCTGGCGATCCAGGCCGCCTTGGAGGAACATGGGGCGATATTCCTTCCCGAAAATGGCGGCGGTGTCGGTGTGAGGCTGAAATTCACCAAGTCCGAGACCAAGCGCATCGGCATCCTGGAAAGCGAAGGCGGCGTCTCCAGGAACGATGACGTGCCCTAGGTTCGGGATATCCTGGCCGAGGTGCTACGCTTTCCACCAATCACGGCCGGACAGCAATTTTTCGATACCGGCGCTGTCGATCTGCGAGACGCGTTCCGACAGGCTGACCCCGCCGATATTGAAATCCGGTGCGATTTCCGAAAGCGGCACCAGCACGAAAGCGCGTTCCAGCATGCGGGGATGCGGGACGTCCAGCCCCGCCTCGTGGATCGTGCGATCCCCGAACACGAGGATGTCCAGGTCGACCAGCCGCGGCCCCCAGCGTTCCTCGCGCACACGCTTCAACTGGCGTTCTGTTTCCAGGCACAGATCGAGCAGCGCATGTGGCGCCAGGCTGGTCGAGAGTTCGGCTGCCGCATTCAGGAAATCCGGCTGATCCAGCTTGCCCCATGGCGGCGTGCGATAAAGCGATGAAACACCGACGACCCTCGTCTGCGGATTGGCGTCGAGTAGGCGCAGAGCCGTGCCCATCGATTTTGCCGGATCGCCCAGATTGCCGCCAAGGCTGAGATAGACGCGTTCTTCTTGCAAATTCAGTCACCTCGGCACGGGTTCTCAAGCCAAACGACTTAGTTTTTCGCTGTATCGCGGCTATGGATGGCATCGGCCACCGCCAGCGCATCCGCGTTCATCGCGACATTGTGGACGCGGAACAAGTCGGCGCCCTTGAGGCGCAGGGCGACGCTGGTCGCCGCCGTCGCTGAATCGCGCGCCTCGGCGTCCTTGCCCGAGACATAGCCGACGAAGCGCTTGCGCGAGGTTCCGACCAGCCACGGGAAACCTAATGCATGGAGTTCGGCAAAGCGCGCCATGAGCTGGAGGTTTTCCTCCGAATCCTTGGCGAAGCCGAAGCCGGGATCGAGCACGATCTGGTCGTCGGCGACGCCGGCATCGCGGGCGATCTGCAGGGATCTGCCGAGGAATTCGAACTGATCGGCGATCACGTCGGGGTTCTTCTCGCGCTCGCGGCCGGTATGCATGATGACGAGCCCCGCGCCTGTTTCGGCTGCCAGCCGGCCGATGCCGGGCTCCCGCTGCAAACCCCAGACATCGTTGACGATATGCGCCCCGGCAGCAACGGCAAGGCGCGCCGTCTCCTCGCGATAGGTATCGACGGAGATCAACATGTCGCCAGCCTCGGCCAGCGCCTCGATGACCGGCAATATCCGCGCCTGCTCTTCCTGCGGCGAGACCGGAGTGGCGCCGGGTCGTGTCGATTCACCACCGACATCGATGATTACCGCACCTTCAGCCGCCATGCGGCGCGCCTGCTCGATGGCTTTGTCGGGGGCGACGAACAACCCGCCGTCCGAAAAGCTGTCGGGCGTCACGTTCAGTATCCCCATCACCAGCGCTTTGTCGCCGAGTTCCAGGAAGCGCCCATGCGCCAGTTGCCATCGTCTGTTCATCGCCGGTCGCTTTGTGGCCCTGAAATGATGCCACGAATAATCAACGTTTTGCGGGGCACAAATGCCATGCAGCGATTTCCGTTGCACGCGAAGAGGCCGTAAAGCAAGGTGCGGCGAGAGGCAATATGATGAAACGCACACTGCTGGCCGCCACACTCATCGCCTGCATGGCCTTGCCTGCCGGTGCCGCCAGCCTGGCGAAGACCTACAGCTATTTTTCGATCGGCGGCAATACGCTAGACGAAATCGAGGCCGATCTGGCGCGGCGCGGCCCGCATGTCAGCGCCACCAACAAGCGCCATCCGGGCGCCACGCAAATGGAGTTTACGACCAGGCTCAGCTACAAGCAGACGTCCGGCTACTGCAAGATCGTCGAGGCGCATGTGACGGTAAAAGCCAAGCTCATCCTTCCGCGCTGGCGCCGCTCACGCAAGGCCGAGCAGGATGTCAGGCTGATCTGGGACACGCTCTCGGCCGACATAAAGCGCCACGAAGAAAGCCACGTGGTGATCGCCAAGAACCATGCGCGCGAGATGGAACAGACCTTGAAGGCCATGGACCGGCAAAAAAGCTGCCGGACCGCGGCCGCGAAGGCCAAGGAGATAACGGCGAAAATCCTTGCCAGGCACGACCGGGCTCAGATGGAATTCGATCGCGTGGAAGGCAAGAACTTCGAAAGCCGCATCATGCGGTTGCTGAAATATCGTCTCGAGCAGATCGACGCCGGCCGCCTTCCTCGCTGAACCGGCCTAGCCGGCAACTCCAAGCTTCTTCTGCAGGCTGGTGGACGAGGTCGTGTACTGGAACACGATGCGCTCGCCGGGGCTGACGATGCGTTTTGCGGCCTGTGCCATCAGTGCAGCCTCGTGAAAACCGGAGAGAATGAGCTTCAACTTGCCCGGATACCAGTTGATGTCGCCGATGGCGAAGATGCCCGGGGTGGAGGTCTCGAATTTCTCGGTGTCCACCGGAATCAGGTTCTCGTGCAGGTTGATGCCCCACTCGGCGATGGGGCCAAGCTTCATCGTCAGCCCGAAGAACGGCAGCATGCGTGTGCACGCGACCTCGATCTCTCCGTCCGGTCCCTTGATGGTTGCAGCGGTCAGTTGCCCATCGGCGCCGGTGAGACCAGTCACCTGCCCCACCTGGAAATCCAGCTCCTTTAGTTCCTGCATGGCAAACATCTTGTTGACGCTGTCAGGTGCTGCCCGGAACTCCGGCCGCCGGTGCACCAGCGTTACGCTTTTGGCGACAGGCTGCAGGTTCAGGGTCCAGTCGAGCGCGGAGTCACCGCCCCCGACAATCACCAGGTCGTGGCCGCGGAATTCCTCCATGCGGCGCACTGAGTAAAAGACGCTGGTGCCTTCATAGGCCTCGATATCCGGGATTGGCGGTCGCTTGGGCTGGAACGAACCGCCGCCTGCGGCGATCACCACCACCTTGGCCTCGATCACCTCGTTTTCATCGGTCGTGGCGCGAAAGCTGCCATCTTCCAGCTTTTCCAGTGATGTCACCATGCGGTTGAAGCTGAATTCCGGCTTGAACGGCGCAATCTGCTCCATGAGCTTATCCACCAGTCCCTGTGCGGAGATGGATGGCCACGCCGGGATGTCGTAGATCGGCTTTTCCGGATAGAGCTCCGTGCACTGGCCTCCCGGGCGGTCGAGGATATCGACAAGGTGGCACTTCATATCGAACAGGCCGAGTTCGAAAACGGCGAACAGTCCGACCGGCCCCGCCCCAACGATCAGAACGTCCGTCTTGATGCTGCTCATCTGCCTGCCTCGAATGTCGTTGTTGGAAATCCGCGTCTGGTGGTCTCGAAAGAGGAACTGAAGTCTTTGAAGCGGGATGATTTCTCCCTGGGCTCCATCCCGCTCCAGGCTTTTTCTCTAGCCCTGGCGCTCCGGTACTCGAACGATGAGGCCGTCAAGCTCGTCGCGCACCTTGATCTGGCACGAAAGGCGCGAATTGGGTCTCACATCGTAGGCAAAGTCGAGCATGTCTTCTTCCATGGCTTCCGGTTCGCCGACAGCCTCGGTCCATTCTTCGTCGACATAGACATGGCAGGTCGCGCATGCGCAGGCACCGCCACACTCCGCCTCGATGCCCGGCACTGCGTTGCGGATGGCATTTTCCATCACGGTTGAGCCGTTCTCGGCTTCCACGTCGAAACGCGCGCCGTCAAAGGCGACGAAGGTAAGCTTGGTCATTACTGCCCCTAAAAGACGTGCTCGGAGTCTGTTGGTGGATCGCCCCGTCGCAGTGCAAAGAACTCCTAGCCCGAGATAATCACTCCGGCGTGCAAGTCAATGCGGCGCAAAAGCGCCCTGGACTGGCGCAAACGAGCTGTCTGGGGAAATCAGCGACCGATGGCGGCAATAAACTCACGGACCTCGTCGATGAGGCCTGAAAGGCGCTGCAACTGCGAGGTCTCGTCCGGCTTGGCTTCTATCGCGCCCGCACAATCAGCGATGGCGAAGGCGCCGATGCCGCGCGCAGACCCTTTGAGGCCGTGAGCGAGCCTGATGCGTTCCTTCAAGCTTGCCTCGCCGATCTGCTCGCGGACCTGTAGCGCCTGCTGGACGAAAAGTGCCAGAACCTCCTGCTCCAATGCCCGATCGCCCATGGTCTGGCGGGAGAGATGGGCAAGGTCGATGGGCCGCTCGGATGCCTGGGTGCAGTTCTCGCCGCCGGGCATCGAAAATGCGACAGATTTGGAATCCTGAAGCGTCATTTCCTGCTGCTTTCCGAGCGCCTGCGATGTTCTGCAGGCTGCATCAATCATGTGGATAAGGGGTTAATGCGCAGGGTAGCGGAATGGTTCGCAAAACCGCCAAAATCGTGGTCTCATTAACCTTATATTTAAACTTTTACGTATTCGGCCCGATTCAAGTTTCCTTTACCCGACCGTGCCAGTACGATACGGGAAGTCCATAATAAGCCTTGCTGCGGGCATTATAAGCCGGACTACGGCAGTCTGTGGCACGAGTACAGGGTAACGGCGAAATGGCGAAAAAAACTTCGACCCCCAAGAAAGATATCGACAGCGAAGTAGCAAGAGAACTCGAGGAAGCCCTTGATTTCGATCTGTCGGCCGCGTCCGAGGATCTCGATATGGCTGCCTCGATGGAGGATCTGGAAGCGCAGATATCGCAAGCGGCCGATGAACTCGCCCGCGAAGGCCGTGCCGAAGC
>JBARWP010000104.1:0-4075 GCA_049646905.1 Pseudaminobacter sp.
GATCGTGGCCGTGCCCGAGGTGATCCCCGAGGACGTGTTGCACACGTAGCTGTCGTTGGCGCCGCCGCGCAGATGGCTCGGCATCATGGTGTTTTCCCAGATGTCGAAGCCGCCGGTGCGGCCCACCATGCCGTCCCGATACTGCTTGGCGATTTCCTTCGAGTCCTGGAAAAGACCCTTCAGGGCATCGACCAGATCGATGTTGTCCTGCGTGTTCAGCAGCAGATTCAGATCGGGCGGCGTCAAGCTGTCGACCAGCTTCTTCTTGCCCTCCAGCACCCGCTTGAAGGTGATGGCGGAACCGGCGTTGTTCACCTGCTGGTAGACGTCCTTGTAGACGTTGACCAGCATGTCGGACTCGATGTTCGCCGCCAGCACCGACATTGCCGGCTTGAGAATGCGGGTGGAGAAGTCATCGAGGCTCAGGGTGAGATCCGTCGAGGTGAAGTTGAGGTCCACACCCTTCTGGGTCGCCACCTGGAGCGTGACGCTGGATTCCTTCGTCTCCTGCGTTGCCAGCGTGGGGCCGGTGCGGACCACATACTGGTTCGGCAGGCGAATTTTCAGGCTGTCACCGATCTTCGCGCCGTCCTTGGCGAACGAGTCGTCATAGGTGCGGTTGACGTTGCCGATGAAGTTCAGCTTCTGGTGGAGGATGCGCAGTGCCTCTCGGGTCACCGCGGTGGGAGTGAGAAGTACGTTAGCCATTTTACATTACCGTAAAATCGGCGTATACTTCTAACTCCTAGTAGTGTTACGAATTGCTCGAATGACCACGATCATGCACGCCGGAACTGAGTTCCGCTTCTTCGATCACCTGTACGCTGTCTCAGAAAATGGCGAGGTCTTCTTTATCAAGACCCAAGCTACGATTCCGGGGAACAAGCGTAAGGACGGGTACACTGAGATCGGTCGTCAGAGGTTGCGACATAGAATGGTCGCAACATGCTGGGTTCCCAATCCGAACAATGCAAAGCATGTCCATCATAAGAACCACGACAAATCCGACGACCGCGCAGAAAACTTGGAATGGGTGACGCCGAAAGAACACTTTGGCGAAAGGCACAAAGGTGCACATGGCCATTATGTTCGGACGGAGAAAACCCGCCAAAAACTACGCGAATATCGAACTGGTCGCACAACATCGAACGAAACCAAGGCGAAGCAGCGTGATGCGAATATTCGCTTAGGTATACGCCCACCCGCGCCAAAAAAAGGCACAAAGAGATCGGCTGCTGAGCGGCTCGCAATGAGCCTCAACAGTCCAAACGCTACGCGTTGCCAAATTGACGGGGTTGTGTACCGCTCTTTCAATGAAGCCGGGGCAGCGCTAAACATTAAGCCTCACACTGTCCGCAAGCGGTGTTATTCGAGCAACTTTGTTACCTACCAGTTGCTAGAAGGGTAGCCGATTCCTTTCCATCGGGCGGCACTCGGCCGCGCTGGGACTGGACGTCATCCGACGTTCAATCTGGTGGGGGTTACCCCGCGCGTTTGCGGAGCTGTTCGTTGCGGCGGCGCACCCACTCGTCAGCCGACAGACTGTCATCGAGGCCAGATGTCGCCGCGCCGGACTTTCCGTTCGCGATCTGGGTCAATGGCTTGGTCTGGTCCTGTGGTTTGGCCTTCGCTGCGGCCTGCCGCTTTTCAAGGAGCTGGTCGTACCGGCGAGCCTTGTCGAGGATGATGAAGGCACGCGGATCGCCTCGGGCGTTCTTCAGTTCGTCCATGCTGTAGCCGGCCTTGCCGGTCGCATAGTCCCTGATCGCCGTGGCGGTGGTCTCGTTCCAGTCCTTGATTGCGCGCTGAAGGACGCGTTCGGTGTCCTGGAGTTGCTTGGCAGTAGCCTTTTCCTGCTCCTGCTGCGCCGCCAGTTCCTGTCTGCGTGCTGTTTCCTGCGCGTTGCGTTCGATCTGCTGAAGCTGGCCGGCGAGCCGTACGCATCCGACGGCGGCCGCCTTGAGGGCGTGATGTGAATCTGTCGTTTTGTCCTTATGGACAGGCATAAGGACAGTTTCAGGACACCGGTGAGCCGGTTGGAGATCGTCGACACGGGACGCCGTCGCCGCTTTACCGATGAGGCGAAGCTTCGGCTTCTCGAAGAAGCCTTTTCCGGGGACGGTCGCCAGGTCTCCGCGACGACGGCGCGGCACGGGGTTTCCCGTTCTCAGCTCTATCGCTGGCGTCAGTTGGCGCAGGCCGGCAAGCTTGGCAGCATTCGGATCGAGGGCTTCGTGCCGGCTTTGATTGCGCCGGAAACCCTTGCGCCCGCGCCGGCTCCATCGAATTCGGTGGTCAGTAGCGGTCGCATGGAGGTGCTGAGCGCGAACGGCCGGCGCGTCATTGTTGACCGTGAAGTCGACGTCGATGCGCTGCTGCGAATCCTGCGCGGGCTGGAGACGCTGCGATGATGCCTATCCCGACAGGCGTTCGGGTGTGGCTGGCGACGGGCTATACGGATATGCGGTGCGGGTTCCCGTCGCTTGCGCTGCGGGTGCAGGAGGTGCTGAAGCATGACCCGCTGGGCGGCCATCTGTTTTGCTTCAGGGGTAAAAGGGGCGATCTGATCAAGGTCGTTTGGCACGATGGCCAGGGGGCCTGCCTGTTCACGAAAAAATTGGAACGGGGGAGGTTTATCTGGCCTTCCGCCGAAGGTGGCGCGGTGGCAATCTCGTCGGCGCAGCTTTCCTATCTACTGTCCGGAATTGACTGGCGCGCGCCGCAGGAAACCTGGCGTCCCAGCCGGGTCTGACTGCATTTATGCATTGAGATTACTGGGAAATCTGATTCAATGTCGTCGTGACATTGCCGCCGCTTTCCTTGCCATCGGACCTTGCCAGCGCTCATGCGGCGCTGCTGGCCGAACGCGCCGCGCGGCTCCAGGCTGAGGCGGAAGCTGCCAATGCGAAGGCGCGGCTGTCCAGCATCGAGGCGCTGAACACGCATTTGCAGTTGCTGATCGGCAAGCTGGAGCGCGAGAAGTACGGGCCGCGCCGCGAACGCACGCAGCGGCTGATAGACCAGTTGGAACTGCAGCTCGAGGAACTCGTGGCGTCGGCCGCCGAGGACGAACTGGCGGCGCAAGAGGCCGCGGCTAAAACGCAGTCCGTGCGTGCCTTCGTCCGCAAGCGTCCGGTGCGCAAGCCGTGGCCCGAAGACGTCGAGCGCGAACGCATCGTCATCGAAGCGCCGTCCGCATGTGCCTGCTGCGGTGGCTCGCGGCTGTCGAAGCTGGGCGAGGACGTGACCGAGACGCTGGAGGAGATCCCGCGCCGCTTCAAGGTGGTCGAGACGGTGCGCGAGAAGTTTACCTGCCGCGATTGCGAGGCGATCAGCCAGGCTCCCGCGCCGTTCCATGCCACGCCGCGCGGCTTCATCGGGCCTCAACTGCTGGCGACGATCGTGTTCGACAAGTTCGGTCAGCACATCCCGCTGAACCGCCAGAGCACGCGCTTCAAATGCGAGGGCATCGACCTGTCGACCCAGACGCTGGCCGATCAGGTCGGCCACGTCACCTTCGCCGTCAAGCCGCTCTTCGACCTGATCGAGGCGCATGTGTTCGAGGCCGAGCGGCTTCATGGCGACGATACGACGATCCCTATCCTGGCCAAGGGCAAATGCACGACCGGGCGTATCTGGGTCTACGTACGCGACGATCAGCCGTTTGCTGGCCCTGCACCGCCGGCGGCGGTCTTCTACGCCTCCAGTGACCGGCGTGGTGAGCACCCGCAAAGGCATCTGGCCGAGTTCAGCGGTATCCTTCAGGCGGACTGCTACAACGGCTTCAATCCGCTGTTCGACCGGACGAAGAAACAGATACCGGCGACGCCTGCATTCTGTTTTGCCCATGCACGTCGAAAGTTCTTCGAGCTGGCCGATGTGGCTCGCAATGCGCGGCGCGGCAAAGGCGCCAAACCGGTCTCGCCGGTGGCCCTTGAAGCCGTCAAACGCATCGATGCCTTGTTCGCCATCGAGCGCGAGATCAACGGCCTGAGCGCGGCCGAGCGGTTCGCCGTCCGGCAGGAAAAGAGCAAGCCGCTGCTGGGTGATATGGAGGAATGGTTGCGCGCCGAGC
>JBARWP010000105.1:0-6210 GCA_049646905.1 Pseudaminobacter sp.
CCCCTTGTGGGGAGGGTGGCATGAAACGCCGGGTGGGGGTCAGAAAACTTCGTAACCCCACCCCGCTCGGCTTTGCCGATCGACCCTCCCCACAAGGGGGAGGGTGAAGTTGCAGCTGCCATCACACCCTCCCCAGGGCAAAGCCCTTGGCAATGTAGTTGCGCACGAACCAGATCACGAGCGCGCCGGGGATCAGCGTCAGCACGCCGGCGGCGGCCAGCAGACCCCAGTCCATGCCGGAGGCCGAAACGGTACGCGTCATGACGGCGGCGATCGGCTTGGCGTCCGTCGTCGTCAAGGTGCGTGCGATCAGCAGTTCCACCCATGAGAACATGAAGCAGAAGAAGGCGGCGACGCCGATGCCGCTTGCGATCAGCGGCATGAAGATCTTCACGAAGAAGCGCGGGAAGGAGTAGCCGTCGATATAGGCGGTCTCGTCGATCTCCTTCGGCACGCCCGACATGAAGCCCTCCAGGATCCACACGGCAAGCGGCACGTTGAACAGGCAATGGGCAAGCGCGACGGCGATATGGGTGTCGATGAGCCCGAAGGCCGAGTAGAGCTGGAAGAACGGCAGCGCAAACACCGCCGGCGGTGCCATGCGGTTGGTGAGCAACCAGAAGAACAGATGCTTGTCGCCAAGGAAGCGGTAACGCGAGAAGGCATAGGCCGCCGGCAATGCCACGGCGACCGAAACCACCGTGTTCATAAGCACATAGGTGATCGAGTTGATGTAGCCCGAATACCAGGAGGCATCGGTGAAGATGATGCGGTAGTTCCTCAGCGTCGGCTGATGCGGGTAAAGCGTGAGCGAGGAAATGATCTCGGTATTGGTCTTGAAGCTCATATTGATGAGCCAGTAGATCGGCAGCATCAGGAAGACGATGTAGAGGGTCGGTACGATCCACCACCACTTCGATTCCTCGCCGCGCCGGCGCATCAGCCGGGCAACGGCGTCCTGCGAGGCCGCCTTTTTCCTGTCGCCGACAGAAGTGGCGTTCACCGTGCCGTCTTCCGTTCTCTCGTTGGCGCCGCTCATGTCAGCGCTCCGCGTCGTAGTTGGTCATCACGGTATAGAAGACCCATGACAACAGGAGGATGATGAGGAAGTAGACCAGCGACATCGCCGCCGCCGGCCCGAGATCGAACTGGCCGAGCGCCATCTTGACGAGATCGATGGATAGGAACGTGGTCGAGTTGCCCGGTCCGCCACCGGTGACGACGAAGGGTTCGGTGTAGATCATGAAACTGTCCATGAAGCGCAGCAGCACGGCGATCAGCAGCACGCGCTGCATCTTCGGCAACTGGATGTAGCGGAACACCGACCAGCGCGAGGCGCCGTCGATCTTGGCGGCCTGGTAGAAAGCATCGGGGATCGAGACCAGGCCTGCATAGCACAGCAGCACGACAAGGCTCGTCCAGTGCCAGACATCCATCACGATGACCGTGACCCAGGCATCGAACGGGTCCTGCACGTAATTGTAGTGGAAGCCCAGCGCATTGACCGTATAGCCGAGGAGGCCGATGTCGTTGCGCCCGAACACCTGCCAGATGGTGCCGACGACATTCCACGGAATGAGCAGCGGCAGCGCCATCAGCACCAGGCAGACCGGCACGCCCCAGCCCTTCTTCGGCATGTTGAGCGCGATGAAGATGCCGAGCGGCACTTCGATCGCCAGGATGATGAAGGAAAAGATCAGGTTGCGGCCCATCGCCTGCCAGAACCGGCTGGAAGCGAGCAGTTCCTCGAACCATTCGGTCCCGGCCCAGAAGAACTGGTTGTTGCCGAAAGTGTCCTGCACCGAATAGTTCACCACCGTCATCAGCGGGATGACCGCCGAGAAGGCCACCAGGACGAGCACGGGCAGCACGAGAAACCAGGCCTTGTTGTTCCAGGTCCTTTCCACGTCAGCCTCCCATCTCGACGCGCCAGGAATCGGCATAGATATTGATGCCGGCCGGCTCGAACCGGACCTTCGGTTCGGCGGGCACGTCATCGTCCTCGCCCATCACGGCTGCGATGTCATGCCCTTCCAGTGTGGCCCGCACGATCTTGTGGCGCCCCACATCCTCGACCTTGCGTACCGTGACCGGCATGCCTTGGGCGCCCACGCGCACATATTCGGGACGGATGCCAAGCTGCACATTGCCGCCTGCGCCATCGGGCGCGCCCGGCAGTTCGATCACCTGCGAGCCGAGGCGGGCCGCCTTGCCCTCGACCGATACCGGCACGACATTCATGCCCGGTGAGCCGATGAAATAGCCGACGAAGGTGTGGCGCGGCCGCTCGAACAGCTCGGCCGGCGTGCCGATCTGGACGATCTCGCCGTCATACATGACCACCACCCGCTCGGCGAAAGTCAGTGCCTCGGTCTGGTCGTGGGTCACGTAGACCATGGTGTAGCCGTAGCGGCGGTGGAGTTGCTTGAGCTGCGAGCGCAGCACCCACTTCATGTGCGGGTCGATGACGGTAAGCGGCTCGTCGAAAAGGATGGCATTGACGTCGGAACGCACCAGGCCGCGCCCGAGCGATATCTTCTGCTTCTGGTCGGCCGTCAGCCTCCTGGCCCTGCGCTTGGCCCAGTCGGCAAGGTCGATCATGTCGAGCGTTTCGCGCACCTTGCGCTCGACCTCGGCCTCCGGCACGCCGCGATTGCGCAGCGGAAAGGCGAGGTTGTCGTAGACCGTCATCGTGTCGTAGATGACCGGGAACTGGAACACCTGCGCGATGTTGCGTTCCTGCGTCGACAGGCCGGTCACGTCGCGGCCATTGAACAGCAACTGCCCGTGCGAGGGCTTGAGCAGGCCGGAGATGATGTTGAGCAAGGTGGTCTTGCCGCAGCCGGAAGGCCCCAACAGCGCATAGGCGCTGCCATCCTCGAAAACGTGGTGCACTTCCTTCAGGGCGAAGTCGCTGTCCTTGCGCGGGTCGGCCAGATAGGAGTGGCGGATGTGGTTGACGTCGATGCGTGCCATCGGAGGCCCTCCTATGCCGCCAGCCGCGGCGATGCGACCGCACGCCCGCTGCCGTCGAACACCATGACGTGGCGCGGATCGATGAAGACCTCGACCTCGTCGTCGGTCTCGAACTGCCTTATGCCGTGGGCGAGCATGACCCAGCGGACATCGGCGAAATCGAGATGGACGAAGCTTTCCGACCCGGTGATCTCGGTGACCGAAACCTTGGCCCGTACCGGCACGGCGGCCGCATCCGGCCGTTCGAGAGAAAGATGGTGGGGCTGGAAGCCGATGGTGTAATTGCCGTCGGCAATGCCGGCGAGGCCGCCCGGCACCGGGAGGTTGACCCCACCATCAAGCAGGAAGTGCTCGCCTTTCTTGGCAAGCACGATCGTGTTCAGCGGCGGATCGGCGAAGGTCTTCGCCGTCACCAGGTCCACTGGCTTGCGGAAGACCTCGATCGTCGGGCCGAACTGCGTGACCCGTCCTTGCGACAGGGTTGCCGTGTTGCCGCCCAGCAGCAGCGCCTCGTGCGGCTCGGTCGTGGCGTAGACGAAGATAGTGCCGGCCTCCGAGAATATCTTCGGCAGTTCTTCGCGAAGCTCCTCGCGCAGCTTGTAGTCGAGATTGGCGAGTGGTTCGTCGAGCAACACCAGGCTGGCGTTCTTGACGATGGCGCGGGCAAGGGCGGTGCGCTGCTGCTGGCCGCCCGACAGGTTGAGCGGCGTGCGGTCGAGGAAGGGCGTGAGCTTGAGCAGTTCGGCCGCCTTGCGCACCTCGCGGTCGATCCTGGCCTTGTCGATACGGGCAACCCGCAGCGGCGACGCGATATTTTCATAGACCGTCATTGCCGGATAATTGATGAACTGCTGGTAGACCATGGCGACGTTGCGCTTCTGGACCGGCAGGCCGGTGACGTCCTTGCCGTCGAACCAGACGGAGCCGCTGGTGGGTGTGTCGAGGCCGGCCATGAGGCGCATGAGGCTGGTCTTGCCCGACAGCGTCGGGCCGAGCAGTACGTTGAGCGTGCCGTGGCGAAGGGTCAGCGAGACGTCTGCGATGTGGGTATCCGCTCCCACGACCTTCGACACATTCCTCAGTTCCAGCATCCGAGCCTCTCCCGCGCTATTCCGCTGCCGCCGAATGCCGGCTGCCCAGGCCTCGCATGAATTCATCAAGCGCTGAAACCTGCTCCGGCGAAAGGCGCAGGCCGCGCTTTGTCCTGCGCCACAAGATGTCCTGCGCCGTCAGCGCCCATTCACTGGCCGCAAGATAGCGCACTTCCGCCTCGTAGAGGTCGACACCGAAATTGCGGCCGAGATCCGCGTAGGATTTGGCGAGCCCCAGCAGGGAATGCGCCCTTGTGCCGTAAAGCCGCGTGAGACGCCTGGCCAGCGGGGCATCGAGAAACGGATAGGCGGTCTTCAGCTTGGCCACCTCGGCCGTAAACTCGGTCGCCGCAAAATCGCCGCCGGGCAAGGGCGCATTGGCCGTCCACGGCTTGCCGCGCCTGCCCAGAAAGCCCTCGATCTTTTCCAGCATCGCTTCGGAGAGGCGGCGATAGGTCGTGATCTTGCCGCCGAAGGCATTGAGCAGCGGCGCATCGTCGGAATGGCCCGTGTCCGCCTTCAGCACGTAGTCGCGAGTCGCTTCCTGGGCCTTCGAAGCGCCATCGTCATAAAGCGGCCGCACCGCCGAATAGGTCCATACGATGTCGGCCCGCTTCACCGGCTCGGAAAAATACTCGCTTGCCGCCGCGCACAGATAGTCGATCTCCGCCTCGCTGATCTGCACCTCATGCGGATCGCCCGGATAGTCCTGGTCGGTGGTGCCGATCAGCGTGAACTCCTCCTCATAAGGAATGGCGAAAATGATGCGGCCATCCTTGTTCTGGAAGAAATAGGCGCGCGGGTCATCGAACTTCTTCGGCACGACGATGTGGCTGCCTTGCACCAGCCGCACATTGTGCACGGCGTTCTGGCCGACCACCTCGGAAAGAACGTGATCGACCCATGGTCCGGCGGCGTTGACGAGCAGCCTTGCCTTCACCTCTTCGCGACGGTCGCCGTTGCGATCATGCAGGACCACCGTCCACAGCCCATCGGCGCGCCGGGCGGACACGACCCGGGTGCGCGTGCGGATGACGGCGCCGCGGTCGGCGGCGTCCCGGGCATTCAAAACCACGAGGCGGGCATCGTTGACCCAGCCGTCCGAGTATTCGAAAGCCTTTGAAAACAATGGCTTCAGCGGCTTTCCTGCCGGATCGCGGCGCATGTCCAGCGTCCTGGTGGGCGGCAGCAGCTTGCGGCCGCCGATATGGTCGTAGAGGAACAGGCCGAGCCGCAGCAGCCAGGCCGGGCGCAGCCCCTCGGCATGGGGCAGCACGAAGCGCATCGGCCAGATGATGTGCGGCGCGTTGCGCCATAGCACCTCGCGCTCCATCAGCGCCTCGCGCACCAGCCGGAATTCGTAGAACTCGAGATAGCGCAGGCCGCCATGGATCAGCTTGGTCGAGCCGGAGGAGGTGCCGCTGGCAAGGTCGTCCATCTCGGCCAGAAGGACCGAAAAGCCGCGCCCTGCAGCATCCCGCGCGATGCCGCAACCATTGATGCCGCCGCCTATGACGATGATGTCATGGATCGGGGATGCGTCCACGAAGTGCCTCCCTCGATTTCGCAATGCAGCATTTTATGCCGTTCCGAAACCTTTTTGGAATTATTTCGAAAACAGAACGAATGTCAAACGAAATGTCGGCAGGCGCGCGAGCAGATGCGCTTTGGCGACTTCGGCAGGTTCCCGTTTGCGGATTGTTCGACCTTTGACCGCCCGTGCGCCGCGTGTGGCTGGCGCGCAGCGCATGTCACGCCCGGCGAGTTGCCTTTATAGTTCCAAAGGAGGGGTCGCGTATGGCGGAAACGGTCTTGCCCGAACATTGCCGCGCGGTACTCTGTGCCTCAAGATACCTGCCGCCATCCACATCGTCCCGGAAATCCCGCGCACAGGCTCGGGCAAGATCATGTGCTTCAAGCTTCGAAATCTTGTCGAGAAATCCGCCGCCTGAGCGTTGAAATGGAACAACCGACATGCTCCCCTTCACCTTCAACACGACGTCTTCCATTGTCTTCGAGGCAGGCGCGGCCGGCCGTCTCGGCAAGCTCGCCGGGCGCAGGCTTGGCGGCCGGGTGCTGTTCGTCACCGATCCGGGTTTGCGCAAGCTCGGCCTGTGCGACGGCGCGCTGCGCTCGCTGGAGG
>JBARWP010000106.1:0-2655 GCA_049646905.1 Pseudaminobacter sp.
TGCATGGCCAGTTGGTGGCCGAGATAGGGCCTGTTGCGGCGCACGGATTCGAAGGCTTCGAGAAAGTCGTTCGGCCCAGCATCCTTCAGAACATATCCGGTGGCGCCCGCCTTCAGCGCGCGGCTGACGATAACCGGGTCGCTATGCATGGTGAAGACAAGGATCGGCAGGCGCTCGTCGGTGCGGCGCATACGGCTGATCAGTTCAAGGCCACCAAGCCCGCCGCCTTGAAGGCCAAGGTCGATGACAACGACATCGGGTTGATTGCGCCGGTAGAGGCGGTAACCAACCACGATATTGTCCGCTTCCAGCACATCGGCGACCCCGGCGTCCTGCAGCACCCGCCGACATCCCTGCAACACGATCGGATGATCATCGATGACAAGAACTCGCGTCATGCTCGGCTCGCTTCGAACTGGGCCCGAGGGAGCCGAGGCGGCATCTGCTCCAGAGGAATCGAAATTTCAAGCCGCGTCCCCGACCCGGGCCGATTTGTCATCGTGACGCGACCGCCAAGCGCGCGCACTCGTTCTTCCATGCCCGTCAAGCCGAGACCTCGCGGTGTTCCGGGGGCAATTCCGCACCCATCGTCCGTGATCGAGATGTCCAATACCTTATTCTTTTCCATGAGCCCGTCACGATTGCGCTCCCCCACCACGACCTCGACGGTCCGCGCCTGCGCATGCCGCAGCACATTGGTAATTCCTTCCTGCAGGCAGCGATGGACCGTTATGTTGACGGGCTCGTCATACCTCTCGGCAATGCTGCCGAGAGCCAAAGATATCCTCGGCGTCGGGCCATGCCGCTGGAACTCGGCCAACAGACCCGTCAGCGCCTCGGGAAGTGACAGATGGTCGAGAGCGATCGGCCGCAGCTTGTCCAGCAGTCGGCGGTTCATGGCCTGGATCGTATCAGTGATCCCATCGAGTATGGCCGTCCGCTGTTGTATTTCTTCGGCTATTCCTGTCGGCAATCCGGAGGCAAGAGCGGCCAGGGAAGAGGTGTTGGCCTTTAGCCCGAACAGGCAAGGCCCCAACTCGTCATGGAGTTCGGCTGCGATCTGGCGGCGTTCGGCGTCCTGCATCGTCACCAGCCGGTGGTTCAGATGCTCGTTGTCTGCCTTTGCCGCACCGAGATGATTGGCAAGCGCGTTGAAGCGATCGACAATGAGCGCCAGTTCCTGGACGCTGGAGCGTGGAAGGCGGTGCCGGAACTGCCCTTTCTCCAGCTCCTGCATGCCATTGGCCAGGCTTGTCAGCGGATGAAGCAAGCGACCGAGAGCAAGGTAGAGTATCGAGAACACGACCAGGCTGAGGGCAAGCGCCACAAGCGCCAGGCTCCTGGTATCCTGCCAAACTTCGACGATCTCGTCGGTCGCATCGCCCACGATGATGACCGAGCCGATATGGACACCATCCGAAACGATCTGCATTTCACGGCGGACATCCCCAACATGGATCAGCCTGGTGAACCAACGGGGCACGTCAATGCCGTCCTCGGAGACGTTCCCTGTCGCCAATGGCATGAGGGCCGCCCTGCCACCGCCCTCCGCATTGGTCACCAGGATACGGACATGGCGCAGATTGCCGATATGCCTTGAAAGCTCCCCAAGCCGGCTCGCTCCGGATACCCCATCGCGCGGATATTCGACGACTTCGTGCACCAGGCGTTCCGCCACATCTATTGCGGCGGTTATCTCCAACTCGGCCGCTCTCTTGGCGTTGTAGACGATGGCGGCCAAGGCAACGACACCCGCCAGGAGGCCGATCAAGATCGTCGTGGCAAGAATCTGCCACCGAATGGATATTCTTTGCCATGGATAGTCCGGCCGGCCCACCGGCACCGTATCGGAGAGGTCCGCCGCCCGCCCAAGACTACTGTCGACCATCATCTGCCTCTGCCAGCTAGCTATCCAGCCGGGCCGGCATGCCGACCCGGTTGTCTACTTTGGCGCCCGAGCAAGATTTGCACGGATGCCGGTCCTCTAGCAACGTGGTCGATACCTCCAGTCGAGAGTGACGAATGCAGGTTTGGAACCCAACCCGGGAACTTTTGGCAATAAAGTCGAGAACAACTGCCATGGCCGCCCCACAACAAGCTATGTAGTCTGAATGTGTCTGGAAACAGGCTACACGCAACTCGTGGTGTCCGGCAGGCGGTGCCCTAGCCGCCGATTTAAACCGGACACCACACCAGCGTGAGCCGACAGATTGGGCACCTCCCAGAGCGCCACGCCTCGTCATTCGAGGCCATGGTGCAAAGCGTGGTTTGCGCTCATGAAATGCACTCTGCCCCGTGCCCTTGTGCTCCTGATCATGCTGGTCTGGTTGCCTGCCAACGTCGTTACTGCGTTTGCACAGGAGGCACAACCTGCCCCCACTGCGCCCGCCCCGGCGTCGCCTTCTGCGAAGGGGGAGGCTGCGGCAACGGAGATCGGGATCGGTTATTTGCGGGCTTATGCGCCGCGGTTGGCGTTGTCGGTTCTTGATGTCGCGCCGCGCGACGAGGGGGTTGCGGGGGCGGAGGTCGCGATCGGCGACAACAACACCACCGGCGCGTTTTTGGGCCAGAAGTTCAGCCTGGATGTGACCGAGGTTGAACCGGACGCCGATGTGGTGGCCGCCTTCGAGGCGATGGCGGCCAGGGGCGAGCGCT
>JBARWP010000107.1:0-2224 GCA_049646905.1 Pseudaminobacter sp.
GGGCTGGGATGGGCAGGAACCGCATTTTCGAGGATAAGCCGTTCCTCAGGGCGACGACCCGAAGCGTCATGTACGTCCCGGTGAACATGGGCCGCGTGTTTTCGCGAGTCCTCAAGCACATCGAAGAGGCGGGCGCCGCCGACGACGAGCATGCCATCGTATTAAGCCGTGACACCTCCCATGGAGCAGCGAGCATCTTTTCGCGATTTCGAGGCCGGTTCCGGACGGGGAGATGACGACCCTGAGCGGTGATCTTGTGACCGAAGTATTCGAAGGTCCCTACAGCCACGCAAAGAAGTGGCATGAGGATCTACAGCTGGTCGCGCGGGATCGAGGATCTGAGCCGGGCGAAGTGTATTTTTCTACACGACTTGTCCAAAATGCGCCAAAGCCTATGGAAAAAACTACGTCGTGGGCGTTGTCGCGGTGAGCTAAATCCACCATGCCGATGCTCACCGTTCACCGGTCGTCAGCACCAGCTTAAGATGACGTTCGAAGAACGCGGCCACGCCGGTCCGATTGAGATGATCCGTATCGGCGTAGTACTGGGGTCCATCCATCGAATTCGAGAAGTCGACGAAATCAGCTTTTTGCCGTGACGCGAGCTGTTGCAACTCGGCATCGAACTCCACTTCGCCTTTCAGCAGGGCTCTGAAGCGAGCCGGCAGCGGAAATTTTGCGATCGTCACCTCCGCGCCATTGCGGCTTGCGGTTTCGATTATGGAAGTCAGGTGCGACAGGTAGCGGTTCCGCGCATTCGCTTCATCCTCGACCGCGGGATAGAGATATTCCGCTCGTTTCCTTTCGGCCGAAACGGATGGCTTGAAGGCGCGATCGAATGTTCCTTCGCCCTCCCATACATCGACCGAAAAGCGATCCCGATTGTTGATCTTGGAAAAACCGGTGACATAGTCGAGCAAAGTGCGCGGATCGACACTCTCCTGCAGGCAAAACCGTGCGAGGCCTATTGCGAGCGCAACACTGAATGGCGTCCTGCCGAGCAGCTTCGTGTCGGAGAGCCTTTGCTCGTTCCACATCGGTGACCGAAACGCGAAAGCGTCGGCGACGTAGAGAACATGCTTGGTCCGGTGACCGCGGAAGAAATGCTCCAGCACGAAACGATTATAGAGCGGTCCGGTACCCGGCCCCGCGAGGTTGATGATCCTCAACCCGGTCGCGCTTTCCAGAACTTCGTTGAGGCCGTCAAAATCAAGCGGCATCGCATGTGATGCTCCAAGGATCACCCAGTCGAACTCCAATGTCTGCGCCGCCTCGACCTTGAAGAGGGGGTTCATGTGGCCGTTCTTGTGGACCAACCATTCCGAGCCGGCAAAAAGGATCGCGTAGAGGAGCAAGCCGATCGCCACGAAGCGAACCGCTGTTGCGGTTTGGATTCCTGTCCTTATCGGGATGACGCGGTCCATTTATCGGTCTCAAAACTGCATGTAGATGAACTGGTCAGACTGCCAACGGCCGAGAATGATCAGGGAAAACAGCCCAGCGTAGTACGCGCCCCAGCGGATCGCCGTCGGCGCTGCCGCGAGTCGGTCCCAGAGCGGCCTGCGCTCGTCGAGGATTTCGACCGCGAGCAGCAACAGTATGAGGGCAGCGCCTATCTCATGATCGGCGGTGAAAGGGTACTTCATCGCCAGCGACGGCAGTCCGGGCAACGCGCTCCAGATTTTCCCAATGACCGTCAGAGCCTTGTCGATCGTATCGGCGCGGAAGAAGACCCAGCTGACCAGGATGAGATGGAAGGTCAAGATGGCGCGAAAGGCCAACAGCCCGGAACTAGCGGCAAGCGCCGGCATCAATTTTGCCATGCTTCTCCAAAGAGGGCGCGTCGCCAGCCCCGCCCATTGGTAGAGCCCATTCAACGCCCCCCAGACAAGGAAGGTCCAGCCGACGCCATAGCCCAGACCTGCATGCCAAAGACCACTAACGAGAAAGACGGCCATGACGTTCACGTAGCGTCGCGCGACACCGGTCTGGCTGCCGCCGAGAGGGATGTAGAGGTAGTCGCGGAACCATTGCCCGAGCGAGATGTGCCAGCGCGACGACCAGAATTCCGCAGTGCTGACGGAAAGATATGGGCGTCGGAAATTCTCCATCAGCCGGATGCCGAACAGCAGGGAGACGCCAACGGCGATATCGGAATAGCCGGAAAAGTCGCAGTAGATCTGGAAGGCGAAGAAATAGACGGCGATCAGAAGCTCCATCGGCG
>JBARWP010000108.1:0-6887 GCA_049646905.1 Pseudaminobacter sp.
CTGGAGGTCGCGCAACAAATCCTTCAGCCAGACCCTGCTTTCGCCTTTCAGTGAAAACGCCTTGGCGATCTCGCGCTTGCCGCTCTTGTCGGGATTGTCGGCGATGTAGCGCAATATGTCATCGCGCGAGGGGCGGAAGTCGGCCTTGCCGCCTCCGGTCGCCGGCATGCTGGATGAACGGCTCTTGCCGCCATCGCCACCGTGCCCGGAGTTGCGTTTGGCCAAGATATGCTAGTCCTTCGCCTTTGCCGCGGCCTTCTTGCTGGCAGGCTTCCTGGCTGTGGTCGCCTTCGCCCTTGCCGGCTTCTTGCCTCCGCCCTTGGCTTCCTTCTCGGCAATCAGCGCCACGGCATCCTCGAGGCTAACCGTCATCGGATCCTTCCCCTTCGGCAGCGTCGCGTTGATCTTGCCGAAATTGACATAGGGGCCATATCTGCCGGCGCGCACGGTGAGCGTGCCGCCGCCGTCGGGATGCTCTCCCAGATCCTTCAACGCGGCAGGCGTGCCGCCGTTGCGGGCTTTGCTCTTCGACTGCTTTTCGGCAAGCACCGACACGGCGCGATTGAGCCCGATCGAGAATACGTCCTCGATGCTCTCCAGATTGGCATAGGTGCCGTCGTGCAGGACGAATGGCCCGTAGCGGCCGAGACCGGCGGAAATCATCTTTCCGCTTTCCGGATGCTTGCCGACATCGCGCGGCAATGCCAGCAGCGCCAGGGCCTTTTCGTGATCGATGCTGTCCGGCGTCCAGCCTTTCGGCAGGCTCGAGCGCTTGGCTTCCTTGCCTTCGCCGCGCTGGATATAAGGGCCGAATCTGCCGCTGCGCAGCGTAATCTCCTCGGACGTATAGGGATCGGTGCCCAGAACCTTGACACCGTCCTCTCCACCGCCTGCCTCGCCATTGCCGTTGGCGGCATCCCCGAGTTGGCGGGTATAGCCACACTCGGGGTAGTTGGAGCAGCCGACGAATGCGCCGTACTTGCCGAGCTTCAGCGACAGGTTGCCGCTGCCGCATTTTGGGCAGATGCGCGGGTTGGAGCCGTCTTCGCGCGCGGGGAAGACGAGCGGCGCCAACTCTTCATTGAGCGCATCGAGCACATCGGTGACGCGCAGTTCCTTGATCTCGCCTACGGCCGCCGAAAAGTCCTTCCAGAAATCGAGTAGCACGTCGCGCCAGGCAAGCTTTCCGTCGGAAATCTCGTCGAGTTTTTCTTCGAGATCCGCAGTGAAGTCATACTGGACATATTTGCGGAAAAAGCTTTCCAGGAAGGCGGTGACCAGCCGGCCCTTTGCCTGCGGCACCAGTCGGCGTTTGTCAATGGTCACATAGTCCCGGTCTTCCAGGGTCTTCAGCGTCGACGCATAGGTCGAGGGGCGACCGATGCCGAGCTCTTCCATCTTCTTGATCAGCGACGCTTCCGAATAGCGCGGGGGCGGCTCGGTGGTGTGCTGGGTGGCGACGATCTTATCGCGAGAGAGTTGCTCGCCCTGATTGATTTCGGGCAGGCGTCGGTTCTCCTCGTCTTCTGAATCTTCGTCCTTGTGATCGGTATAGGCGGCGATGAAACCGTCGAAACGGACCACGGAACCGATGGCGCGCAGGCCCGCGGTCCGCTCTGCATTGGTAGCCTCGATCTCCACCGTGGTGCGCTCGATCTCGGCCGGCTGCATCTGGCTGGCGATCGCGCGTTTCCAGATCATCTCGTAAAGTCTGGCCTGATCCGCATCGAGATATTTGCGCACCGAGTCGGGCGTGCGGAAGAAGTCGGTCGGACGGATCGCCTCGTGCGCCTCCTGGGCGTTCTTGGCCTTGGTGGTGTAATAACGCGGCTTTTCCGGCAGGTATTTCGCACCGAACTCCTTGTCGATCGCGCCGCGTGCGGCCGAAATCGCCTCCGGTGCCATCTGCACGCCGTCAGTACGCATATAGGTGATGAGGCCTGCCGTCTCGCCGCCTATGTCCATGCCTTCATAAAGGCGCTGCGCGACCTGCATCGTGCGGCTGGCCGAAAAGCCCAGGCGCGAGGATGCCGCCTGTTGCAGCGTCGAGGTGGTAAAGGGAGGGGCAGGGTTGCGCTTGGTCGGCTTGGCTTCCACCGACAGCGCCTTGAAGGTCGCTCCATCGAGCATCGCCTTGATGTCGTCGGCCTGCGCCTGCGAGGAAATGTCGAGCTTTTGCAGCTTCTTGCCGTCGAAGACTGTCAGCCGGGCTTCGAACTTGTCGTTGCGCGGCGTGCCGAGGAGGGCGGCAATCTGCCAATAGTCCTCGCGGATGAAGCGCTCGATCTCCAGTTCGCGATCGTTGACCAGGCGCAGCGCCACCGATTGCACGCGGCCGGCCGAGCGTGCGCCAGGCAGCTTGCGCCACAACACCGGCGACAGCGTGAAGCCGACCAGATAGTCGAGCGCGCGGCGTGCCAGATAGGCGTCTACCAGCGGCGCATCGATCTCGCGCGGATTGGCCATGGCCTCAAGTACGGACTGCTTGGTGATGGCGTTGAAGACGACGCGACTGACCGGCTTGTCCTTTAGCGCTCGTTTCTGGCGCAGCACCTCCAGCACATGCCAGGATATGGCTTCGCCCTCGCGGTCAGGGTCGGTCGCCAGAATCAGGCCATCGGCATCCTTGACCGCCTTGGCGATCTCCGTCAGCCGCTTGGAGGACGGACCATCGACAGTCCAGGACATGGCGAAATCCTCATCGGGCTTCACCGAACCGTCCTTGGCCGGCAGGTCCCGGACATGGCCATAGGAGGCCAGAACCTTATAGTTCCGCCCGAGATACTTATTGATTGTTTTCGCTTTAGCCGGCGATTCGACGACGACGACGTCCATATGCCTATGATTTTTCCATTGTGGCGCCAGAAGATCGTAACGCGCCGGTTCCTTGCAATCGGTTCGTCACATGGCTTTCGTTTTCAATTCGGTCAAGGGGCGAGAGGGGAATTCACCTCCAATACAACTTTTGCGATAATCATAAAGATATTGCAATCTTAGATAAGTACCGTATGATTCACGTAGCGTAACTTTTACAAATTTTGATCGATAACCCTTCAGTTCCGGGCAGCCCGTTGGCGTGGCGCGGAGCACGACGGAGTATTGCCCATGCGTCAGGCCATTACAACGCGGCGGACCGACTCGCTCGATTATATGCAGTCCATGCTGGGGCAGTTGCGCACGATGGCAGAAGCTGAACGTTGCGACATGTTGGCCTATCTCATCGAAATGGCATATGTCGAAGTGAGCGATATCGTGCGCGGCGAGCGACCGTCACGACTCAGGCAGGACAAGCGAAACAGCTCCGCCTGAATGGCGCTCCAGGCGCCCGGCAAGGTCGAGTTCCAGCAGAATCATGAAGACCTGCGCCGGATGAAGTCCGGTATGGCGGATGATTTCGTCAATCTCGACCGGTACCGGCCCCAATGCCTCGATCAGCCTCGAACGCTCGTCATCGGCAGGTGGCGGTGTCGCGGAAAAGTCAGGCGGCTCATCCAAAGCGTTTGGAGCGGATGGTGTACTGGCCATCGGCGCGAGCGCACCGGTGACATCCGCCGCGCCCGTAACCAGAATGGCGCCGTCCTTCAGGAGCCCGTTGGTGCCTGCCGCCCGAGGGTCGAGCGGCGAGCCGGGAACTGCAAACACCAACCGGCCCATTTCGCCAGCCAGTCTGGCGCTGATCAGTGAACCGGAGCGCAGGGCGGCCTCGACCACAACCAGGCCAAGCGCCAGGCCGGCGACGATCCGGTTGCGTCGAGGAAAATCCTGCGCGCGAGGCTCCCACCCAAAGGGCATTTCGGAGACGATCGCGCCGCCGGATTGTGCGATTTCCTCACAGAGGCCGACATTTTCCGGCGGATAGGGGTGATCGATGCCGCCGGCGAGCACGCCGATCGTACTGGTGGCGAGGCTGCCCTGATGCGCGGCCGTGTCGATGCCACGCGCCAGCCCCGACACGATGGCATAGCCCTCCCGGCCGAGGTCGGCGGCCAAGCCGCGCGCCATCTTCACGCCGGCAAGCGAGGCGTTGCGTGCCCCGACGATCGCCACAGCCGGCAGGCCAAAGGCTGCGCATGTCCCCTTGACCGCAAGCACCGGGGGTGGGTTGTCCATTTTTCTTATGATCGGCGGATATTCGGGCTCGCCGATGCAGATGAATCGCGCTCCGAATTTTCGTGCCGTCTCCATCTCCGCTTCCGCATCCGCAGTCGAAGGAATATGGGCCGTACGTCGTGCGCCGCCCGCCCGCATCAATCCGGGCAGCATCTCGATGGCGGTTTCCGCCGACCCGAAACGATTGATCAGGTCGCGAAAGCTGGCCGGGCCGATGTTGGGAGTACGGATAAGGCGGAGCCAGTTCAGCCGTTGCCGGTCGCTGAGTCGGGGACCGGCCGGGGTGCTCACCCTTTCGCTCCGATCCGGGACTCGGTACCGGCAAGCAGGCGGGAAATATTGCTCCGGTGCTTTGCGATCACGATGATGCTCATCACCGTGAACAGGGCTGCAACCGCGTTGACGCCCCACAGATAGAGCGAAACCGGGACGGCAATGGCGGCAACCAGCGCAGCCAGTGACGAATAGCGTGTGGTGAAGGCAACGCCGAGCCAGACGATGGCAAAGACCAGCGCCCCCTGCCAGGCAAGGCCGGCCAGTACGCCGAGATAGGTGGCGACGCCCTTGCCGCCCTTGAAGCCGAGCCAGACGGGGAACAGGTGGCCCAAGAACGCCCCGAAGCCGGCGGCGAGTGCTGCTTCGGGCGCAAACAGGCCCGCGATGAGCACCGCCGCGGTGCCTTTCAGCGCATCAAGCAGAAGCGTCAGCGCCGCAAGGCCCTTGTTGCCGGTGCGAAGCACATTGGTGGCGCCGATATTGCCCGACCCGATGTTGCGCACATCGCCCAGCCCCGCCGCACGCGTGATGAGCAGGCCAAACGGAACGGATCCAAGCAGATAGCCGAAAACCAGCGCAAGCAGCAGCGTGAAAAACCCAGCCATTCAGTCCCCCAACTCAGGCCGAAAAGACTGTGCGGCCTGCAACCAGCGTTTGCAAGACCTTGCCTTGCAAACGTGCGCCCTCGAAGCAGGTGTTCTTGGAGCGCGAACGGATGGTGTCCTCACGCACGATCCACGGTTCGTCTAGATCGACCAGGGCAAGATCGGCCGGCGCGCCGGGTTTCAGCGTACCACCGGGCAATCCGAGCAGTTTGGCCGGGGCGGTGGAAAGCGTTTCGATCAGCCGCAGCAGCGGCACATCGCCATTGTGATGGAGCCTGAGCGCGACCCCAAGCAGTGTCTCCAGACCGATCGCGCCGTCGGCGGCGTCGGCGAAAGGCAGACGCTTGGTGTCGACATCCTGCGGGTCGTGCGAGGAGACGATGATGTCGATCGTGCCGTCCTTCAGGGCTTCCACCATCGCCAGGCGGTCGTCTTCCGCACGCAATGGCGGCGAGAGACGGAAGAAGGTGCGGTATTCGCCGACATCGTTCTCGTTCAGCGCCAGGTGATTGATCGAGACACCGGCACTGACCTTGGCGCCATCCGCCTTGGCACGGGCAATGGTGCCGGCCGACATTGCGGTCGAAATCTTGGCGGCATGGTAGTTGCCGCCAGTCAGCCGCGCCAGCATCAGGTCGCGCTCCAGCGGAATGGCCTCCGCCTCGCGCGGAATGCCAGAAAGGCCGAGCCAACTTGCATAAAGCCCTTCATTCATGACGCCGGCGGCTGCGAGGTCACGGTCCTGCGTTTCATGCATGATCGTTGCGCCGAAATCGCGCGCATAGGTCAGGGCGCGTCGCATCACCAGGGCATTGTCGATGGTTCTGCGGCCATCTGTGAAGGCAACCGCGCCTGCTTCCCGCAGCAGACCGAATTCGGTCATTTCCCGGCCATCGAGGCCCTTGGTAATGCCGGCCGCCGGAAAGACATTCACGACAGCGGTGTCGCGCGCCGTTCGCAGCACGAATTCCACCAGTGCGACATCGTCGATCACCGGATGGGTGTCGGGCATCATAACGATGGAAGTGACGCCACCGGTGGCCGCGGCAATGCTTGCCGAAGCGATGGTCTCCCGGTGCTCTGCGCCCGGTTCGCCGATGAAGACGCGGGCATCGACCAGTCCGGGGATGATGGCCTTGCCGGTGCAGTCGATGATTTCGGCTCCGGCCGGTGTGCCCTGGTTGAGGGCTGCCGCGCCGGCGGCGAGGATTTTCCTGCCCTCGACGATGACCGTTCCGATCTCGTCGAGATCGCGTGAGGGATCGACGATGCGGGCATGGCTGAAAACCGTGGCGCTCATGCGTGAGCCTCGCTGGGCTGGCGGCGAGGGTCTAGCAGGGCCTCCATCACGGCCATGCGCACGGCAACGCCCATCTCGACCTGCTCCTGGATGACGCTCTGCGGCCCGTCGGCGATTTCGGACGCGATCTCCACCCCTCGATTCATCGGGCCGGGATGCATGACCAGCGCATTGTCTTTCGCCGCCTTCAGTTTTTCGGCATCGAGGCCGAAATAGCGGAAATATTCGCGGATCGAAGGCACGAATGCGCCCTGCATGCGCTCGCGCTGCAGGCGCAGCAT
Organism: Pseudaminobacter sp.; assembly: GCA_049646905.1. Classification (GTDB taxonomy): domain Bacteria; phylum Pseudomonadota; class Alphaproteobacteria; order Rhizobiales; family Rhizobiaceae; genus Pseudaminobacter. The sequence continues at coordinate 6,573 of JBARWP010000108.1, forward strand.
CATTACCACGTCGGCCCCTTTCAGACCCTCAGCCATGGTCGGGCAAACGGTGACACCCATCTGCGCAATGCCCGAAGGCAGAAGCGTGGAGGGTGCGACCACCCGCACCCCAGCTCCAAGCGCATTGAGCAGCAATATGTTCGAGCGGGCTACGCGCGAATGCAGGATGTCGCCGCAGATGACGACCGAAAGGCCGGCGATGCGGCCCTTGGCGCGGCGGATCGTCAGCGCGTCGAGCAACGCCTGGGTCGGATGCTCATGCGCGCCGTCGCCGGCGTTGACCACCGAGCAGCCGACCTTCTGCGCCAGCAAAGC
>JBARWP010000109.1:0-9683 GCA_049646905.1 Pseudaminobacter sp.
GCTCGGTCTGGTGCGCCTCACCAATTTCATCAATTCCGAACTGTGGGGCCGGCCGACGGACGTCCCATGGGCGGTGGAATTTCCCAATGGCGGGCCTTTCGCCCGCCACCCAAGCCAACTCTACGAAGCCGCGCTCGAAGGGCTCGTCCTCTTCTTCATCCTGCGCATCCTCAGCCACCATTCCTTCAAGCTGAAAAGGCCTGGTTTTGTCGCCGGGGCTTTTGTCGCCGGCTACGGCGCATCGCGCATCTTCGTGGAGTTCTTCCGCGAGCCCGACCCGCAGCTCGGCTATCTTCTCGGCGGCTGGCTGACCATGGGCATGGTGCTGTCGCTGCCGATGGTGGCGCTGGGCGTCTGGGCGATGGCGACGGCAAAACCGGCCCCCGCGCCCAATCCAGCATGACCGCGCTGAAAAAGCGCATCGCGGCGCTGATCGAAGCGGGCGGCCCGCTGTCGGTCACGGACTATATGGCGCTTTGCCTTTTCGATCCGCAGGACGGCTACTACACCACGCGCGAGCCGTTCGGCGCAGCGGGTGACTTCACCACCGCGCCGGAAATCAGCCAGATGTTCGGGGAACTGGTCGGCGTCTGGATCCGGCTGGCCTGGGAGGCGTCCGGCAAGCCCGTGCCTGTGACCATCGCGGAAATCGGCCCCGGTCGGGGTACGCTGATGAAGGACATGCTGCGGACACTGGAGAAACTGGCGCCGGACCTGCAGTCTGCCGCCCGTTTCGCGATGATCGAAACCAGCCCGCGGCTCGCTGCGATCCAGAAGAAAACACTGGCTACCACGAACGCGATAGTCGAATGGCATACGACCCTCGACACGCTGCCGCAAATGCCGCTCTTCATCGTCGGCAACGAGCTTTTCGACGCGATCCCGACACGGCAATTCGTCAGGACGAACGGCCAGTGGCGCGAACGCTGCATCGGCCTCGATGCGAATGGCGAATTGCGCTTTGTCGCCGGCGCAGCCTCGCTCGATCCTGCATTGCTGCCCAGGGACGCGGCCAACGCACCCGATGGTGCGATCTTCGAGATCAGCCCGGCACGCACAGCGCTGATGGATACCGTCTCGGAGCACATCAAGGAGCATGGTGGCGCCGGCCTGTTCATCGACTATGGTCATGCCGAGCCCGGCATCGGCGACACGCTCCAGGCCCTGCACAGGCATCGTTACGTGGACGTTCTCCACAATCCGGGCGAGGCGGACCTGACCTCGCATGTCGATTTCGCGTCGCTGGCCGCCACCGCCCGGCAACACGGCCTCGACGCAAGGCTGGTGACCCAGGGCGATTTCCTTCTGGGCCTGGGCCTGATCGAGCGTGCCGGGCGCCTCGGCGCGCAAGCCGATACCGCCGGCCAGGAAAAGATACGCGGCGAGGTCGAACGGCTGGCCGGACCCGACGCCATGGGCACCCTTTTCAAGGTGCTAGTGGTTCGTTTCTAACATTTGCACCCATTCCGCTGGCAATCATGCCCAGCGGCACCACCATCGCGCCGTTTGCCATAGCGCATTGACACGCCTAACAGGCTATCCCACTGTCGCCTGCGCCGGAACGAAGCCTGGCGGGGTATCGCGAATTTCACCTTGACGAGATGATGTTCGCAGAGAACAAGGCGCTCATGTCAGATCAATCAGGTCCAGATCCGATCCGATCCGCCTTGCTGGACGAGGCGCGATCCCAAGGCATCCGGCACGGCTATTTCACCCGCGTCGGCGGCGTTTCCGAAGGCATCTACCAGGGTCTCAATATCGGCACTGGCTCCAGCGACGACCAGGCGAAGGTGCAGGAGAATCGCCGCCGGGTTGCTGCCTGGATGGGCGTCTCCACCCATGCGCTGCTGACCGTCCACCAGGTCCATTCGCCTGACGTGGTGGTGGCGCGGGGCGCCTTTCCACAGGAACGCCCCAAGGCCGACGCCATCGTCACCGACACGCCCGGCCTTGCCATCGGCGCCGTCTCGGCCGATTGCGGCCCGGTGCTGTTTGCGGATAGCGAGGCACGCGTCATCGGCGCGGCCCATGCCGGCTGGAAAGGCGCGTTAACCGGCGTGCTGGAAAACACCATCGCCGCAATGGAAAGCCTCGGCGCTGCGCGGAAGCGGATCGTGGCGGTACTAGGGCCCTCGATCGGCCCGGAAAATTACGAGGTCGGCCCGGAATTCGTTGCCCGATTCACCGAGGCGGACGGCGGAAACGAGCGTTACTTCACGCCATCCCGCAACCCCGGCCACGCCATGTTCGATCTCAACCGCTATACGACTGACCGGCTGGACCGCGCCGGCGTCACGGCCGGCAACCTCGATCGCTGCACCTATGCGCGCGAAGACCTGTTCTACTCCTACCGACGCTCCACGCACCGGAGGGAAGCCGACTATGGCCGGCAAATTTCTGCAATCGTTCTGGAGGACATCTGATGGCGCTTCATTTCGAACGGTCTGAATTCGACGCCCGCCGTGATCGCCTCATCATCGAAATGGCCGAAAAGAAGCTCGACGCCATCGTGCTGTTCGCACAGGAAAGCATGTATTGGCTGACCGGCTACGACACGTTCGGCTTCTGCTTTTTCCAGAGCCTGGTCATGAAGGCCGACGGCTCGATGGTGCTGCTGACACGCTCGGCCGATCTGCGGCAGGCACGCCATACCTCCACCATCGAGAATATCGTCCTGTGGACCGACCGCGACGGCGCCAACCCTGCGCTCGACCTGCGCAATCTCCTGAACGACCTCGACCTGCTCGGCGCGCGCATCGGCGTGGAATACGACACCCATGGCCTGACCGCCTTCAACGGCCGCCGCCTCGATGAGCAGTTGCAAACTTTCGGGCAGATCGTGGATGCTTCCGGTATCGTCAGCCGCCTGCGCCTGTTCAAGAGCCCGGCAGAGGTCCAGAAGGCGGAAAAAGCCGCCGCCCTTTCCGACGCTGCCCTCGACGCCGCCCTCAAGCTGGTCAAGCAGGGAGCCGACGAAGGCGCCATCCTCGCCGCCATGCAGGGCGCGATCTTCCAGGGCGGCGGCGATTATCCCGCCAACGAATTCATCATCGGATCGGGTTCCGACGCGCTGCTGTGCCGCTACAAGGCCGGGCGGCGCAAGCTCACCAAGAACGATCAACTGACGCTGGAATGGGCCGGCGTGTTCCACCACTATCATGCCCCCATGATGCGCACGATCCTCACCGGCAAGGTCTCCAAGCGGCATCAGGAACTGTTCGACGCCGCGCAGGATGCGCTGCTCGCGGTCGAGAAGGCCATGACCCCAGGCAACACCTTCGGCGATGTCTTCGACGCCCATGCCCGCAGCATGGAATCGCACGGGCTGACCAAGCACCGGCTCAACGCCTGCGGCTATTCGGTCGGCGCGCGTTTCTCACCATCCTGGATGGACATGCCGATGTTCTACCAGGGCAATCCGGAGCCGATCGCGCCCAGCATGACGCTGTTTGCCCATATGATCATCATGGATTCGGAAACCGAGACGGCCATGACGCTGGGCCGCACCTACCTGACCACCGAATCGCAGCCCAAGCCGCTGTCGCGCCATGATCTTGATCTGATCGTGAAATAATCAGCCCGAAAAGATGACGATCTCCCGCCCCTTACGGAAATCATCGATTGTGCGAGGTTTGGCCACCGGCGCTGCCCTGGCGCTTGCAGCCCTTGTGTTGCCCGCATGCACCAGTACGCAGGACGTCCTCGAGCCATCCGCCATCGCAGCACAGCCGCCCAACACCGCCCTCGCCCCATCCGACACGGCATCCGTGCAGTTGGAGCCATCCAGTAATACGACAACTGGGGATCGGAGCTTTGCCGTCCCCGCCAACGCCCGTATCCAGTTTGCGCCCATCGTCGGGACGACGGTCGAGGCGGCAACTCCGCTGACCGAGAGGCTGGCAAGCCGTGCGCGCGAACGCGGCATCAGGCTGGCCGGTTCGACCGACCCGTCCACGACCCATGTGCTGAAAGGCTATTTCTCCGCGCTGACCGAAGGCAACGAGACGACCGTGGTCTATGTCTGGGATGTCTATGATCCGGTCGGCACGAGGCTGCACCGCATCAACGGCCAGCAGAAAGTGCCGATCTCCGGTGGCGACGGCTGGTCAACGGTCCCTCCCACGGCCATGCAGACCATCGCCGACACCACCGTGGACCAGCTTGCGGCGTGGTTGAGCAGTGCGGGCTGACCTCTATCAGCATGCGACTTTTGTCGGGGAGGAGGCCGCATTTTTGGGATTTGCCGTCAAAATGGCCTCATGACGCTTGCAATAGCAGCCAAGGCGGCTAAAAAGCCGCCTGTATTCTCTACCTGGAACGTTTCATGAAACTCTTCGCGGGCAACTCCAACCGGGTTCTGGCCGAAGCGGTCGCCCGTTATCTCAACGTACCGATCGGCAAGGCCAGCGTCCGGCGCTTCGCGGATCAGGAGATTTTCGTCGAGATCCAGGAGAATGTGCGCGGCGAAGATGTCTTCGTGCTGCAGTCCACCTCCTTCCCGACCAACGATCACCTGATGGAACTGCTCATCATGATCGATGCGTTCATGCGCTCCTCGGCGCGGCGCGTCACGGCGGTGATTCCCTATTTCGGCTATGCACGGCAGGATCGCAGGGCCTCCGGCCGCACGCCGATCTCGGCAAAGCTCGTCGCCAACATGATCACGCGCGCCGGCGCCAATCGCGTGCTGACGCTCGATCTTCATGCCGGCCAGATCCAGGGCTTCTTCGACATACCGACGGACAACCTCTTTGCCGTTCCGGTCATGGCGCGCGACGTGAAGGCCAAATACAAGCAGCTTAACAATGTCATGGTCGTCTCGCCTGATGTCGGCGGCGTCGTGCGCGCCCGCGCGCTGGCCAAGCGTATCGACGCGCAACTGGCCATCGTGGACAAGCGCCGCGAGCGGCCGGGCGAATCCGAGGTCATGAACGTCATCGGCGACGTACGCGGCAAGGACTGCCTGCTCATCGACGATATCGTCGATTCCGGCGGCACGCTCTGCAATGCAGCCGATGCGCTGCTGGCCAATGGCGCAACCAGCGTGACGGCCTATATCACCCACGGGGTGCTGTCGGGCGGCGCCATCGCCCGCATTTCCGGATCGAAGCTGCAGGAACTGGTGATCACCGATTCCATCCAGCCGACATCCGGCATCGAGGCGGCTCCCAATATCCGCGTCATTTCGATCGGCGACCTGATCGGCGAAGCGATATCGCGTACCGCCTCGGAAGAATCGGTTTCCAGCCTGTTCGATTGACACGACCGGGAAGTCGGTCTCCTGTAACCGCGCCGCAGAAAGCGCAATCTTGCACTTCGGTACGGCCGTTTCGACGATTTGTCGGAGACGGTCGCACCTGTATTGAAAGCTCGTTCATGACAGACTTCGGCTCGATGGCGCCCGCCCTGGCGGCTGCGCTCGCATCGCGTGGCTATGAGGCTCTGACCCCCGTGCAGCAGGCCATGCTGGCACCGGAGGCTCAGGATGCCGACCTCCTGGTTTCCGCCCAGACCGGATCGGGCAAGACGGTTGCCTTCGGCATCGCGATTGCGCCGACCCTGCTTGGTTCTGCCGAGCGTTTCGATCCGGCCGGGCTGCCTCTGGCGCTTGTCGTCGCGCCGACGCGCGAGCTTGCCATGCAGGTACGCCGCGAATTCGAATGGCTCTATCGCGAGACCGGCGCGCGCATCGGCTCCTGTGTCGGCGGCATGGACATGCGCCGCGAACGCCGCGCGCTCGAAGAGGGCGCCCATATCGTCGTCGGCACGCCAGGGCGCCTTCGCGACCATATCAGCCGCGGCTCGCTCGACATGTCCGAACTTCGCGCCATCGTGCTTGACGAGGCTGACGAAATGCTCGATCTCGGCTTTCGCGAGGATCTCGAATTCATCCTTGCCGCTGCTCCTGCCGAACGGCGGACCCTGCTGTTTTCGGCCACCGTTCCCAGCCAGATCGCGCAACTGGCGAAACGCTTCCAGCGTGATGCGCACCGCATCGTGGCGCAGGGCGAAAGCAGCCAGCATGCCGACATCGAATACCAGCAGATGGTGGTGGCGCCGGCCGATCGCGAGAACGCCATCATCAACACCCTGCTTTTCCACGATGCGCGCAACACGATCGTGTTCTGCCACACGCGCGAGGCGGTGAAGCACCTGTCCAGCCGGCTTGCCAATCGCGGCTTTGCGGTCGTGTCGCTTTCGGGCGAACTCAGCCAGGCCGAGCGCACCAACGCGCTGCAATCCATGCGCGACGGCAGGGCGCGCATCTGCGTGGCGACCGACGTCGCCGCACGCGGCATCGACCTGCCCAATCTCGACCTCGTCATCCATGCCGACCTGCCGACCAATCCGGACACGCTGCTGCATCGCAGCGGCCGTACCGGGCGGGCAGGTCGCAAGGGTGTGTGCACACTGATCGTGCCCTTCCATCGGCGCGGGGCGGCCAACCGCGTGCTGAAACTCGCCAAACTGTCGGCGCAGACCGTGCCGGCACCGACCGCAAGCGACATCGAACACCACAATCGCCAGCGCATTCTTGACGATCCGGCGCTGTCGGTGCCGCCGGACGAAGACGAGATCGGGTTCGTCAGGGAATTGATGGCGGCACATGACGCCGAGCAGATCGCCGCCGCCTATCTGCGCCTGCAACTGGCGGCACGACCGGCTCCCGAAGAACTGAGCGAAGCGGTGCATTTTGCCGAGCGCGAACGCCGTCCTCAAACCGAACGTGCTCCTCGCAGCGATTTCGACAACGGAGCCTGGTTCCGTGTCAGTGTCGGGCGCAAGCAACGGGCCGAGCCGCGCTGGCTGCTGCCGATGATCTGCAAGGCCGGCGGCATCACCAAGCGGGCGGTCGGCTCGATCCGGATCCAGGACACGGAGAGCCATTTCGAGATTGCCGGCGACAAGGCCGACGCATTCTGGGCCGCCATCAGGCAGAACGGAACCGGCGAAAAGGGCGTCACCATCCAGCGCCTGGACGGCGCTCCGACTGGCCGGGAATTCACTTCCCCGCCGAAAAACAACCGGAAAACGGGGAAATTCAGGCCGAAATCCGATGGATTTTCAGGAAAAACGGACGAAAAACAGAAAAAACCACGGAAAAAGAAGGCACAAAAGCAGCGTTAAATGATCATTTCGCTCGGAATCGGCGAGAAAATCGGCCTTGTCCGGCCTTCCTGAATGGCTGGATGATCCGAACCGTTCGACATCAATTCACGGCGATGGAGCGCACCGCAACAGGCAATGCGCTCCACCTTCTGAACCTGAATTCCGGCCTGTCTTAATTGGCGACCTCGATTTCCCTCACGGCCTCGTCGCTCGCGGCAATGGTAGGCAATTCCGCCTTCGACAGCAGGTCCGCGCACAGTTTGGCCGCCCCACCTACCGGCTCCTTCATATCGGCGAACGTGACCCAACCGCCATCCTGCACCAGCCTGTCGCGCTTCCAGGAATCGGTTTCCTTAAGTGTCGCAAGCTGGGCACCCGCATCCGGAGCCGCCAGGAACCGGTGAACGCAAATGCTGGCCGCAAGTTCAGCCACGGCCTTCTCGCTTGCCGCTGCGGTCCGCTTTTCGGCGGTGCCGTTGGTGACCCAGCCGCCCCACGAGAACCCGACGATCATGGTCAGCACGACAGCACCGATGCACGACCACAACCATACGGCTTTCGACGGGCGATAGTTGCTCCAGCCTCGGCTTGCTTCGTCAGACATCTTGTTCTCCTCTTGGTTGTTATGGTTATCCGACGCGAGATTCACGACGCCGCTATTCACGCCGAGTAACAATCTAACACACTTCGTGAGCTCGACCAACGGCAAGGATGTCGTTTTCAGACATGTCGACATGTAACCGAAACCGAAAACTTGCGCTGCCGCACGCCTTCGGCTATAGAGCCGCCACCCGCGTAGACACCCTTGGAGGCAACGCGGCTGAGGGTGACCTTCCCCCGCATGTTACCAGGCAGGCTCCGACGTTTTCGGGCCACTTGCCATATGGAGAGCGGTCGCCTTCGACGTTCGAGGCCAGGGCTTTGCCCTCCCCCGGACGCTCCAGTCAAAACGAAAGGAAACGCCATGAGTTACGAACTCAAGGCCGAAGCTCGCGAACGGGTCGGTAAGGGGTCCGCCCGGGAAGTTCGCCGCAACGGTAAAGTGCCTGCAGTCATCTACGGCGACAAACAGCCTCCCCTGGCGATCGCCCTGTCCTACAAGGACGTCTACTACAAGATTCACGGCGGCGGTTTCATGACCACTGTGGCGACGATCGATGTCGACGGCCAGAAGATCCAGGTCCTGCCGAAGGACTACCAGCTCGATCCGGTCCGCGACTTCCCCATGCATGTCGACTTCCTGCGCGTTAGCAAGAACACGCAGGTCAATGTCAACGTGCCGGTCCGCTTCCTCAATGAAGAGAAGTCGCCTGGCATCAAGCGCGGCGGCGTGCTCAACGTGGTGCGCCACGAGGTCGAGTTCAACTGCCCGGCCAATGCCATCCCGGACTTCATCGAGGTCGACCTCACCGGTGCCGACATCGGCGACTCGATCCATATCTCGGCGGTCAAGCTGCCGAAGGACGTGAAGCCGGTCATCTCCGATCGCGACTTCACCATCGCCACCGTTGCCGCGCCGGCAGGCCTCAAGAGCGAGGATTCGGCTGCGGAAGCTGAAGGCGAAGCCGAGGCCGAGACCGAAGAGTAACCACCGCTGTCTGGAGGGTCGTTGCGATGCTGCTTTTTGCAGGTCTCGGCAATCCGGGCGCGAAATATGCCGAAAACCGGCACAATGTCGGCTTCATGGCGGCGGACGCAATCGCCCGCCGCCATGACTTTTCGCCGTGGTCGAAGAAGTTCCAGGGCCTGCTCGCCGAAGGCAAGCTGAATGGCGAGAAGGTAATCCTTCTCAAGCCCCAGACCTTCATGAACCTCTCGGGCCAGTCGATCGGCGAGGCCATGCGGTTCTACAAGCTCCAGCCTGCCGACCTCACCGTGTTTTACGACGAGCTCGATCTCGTTGCCGGCAAGGTGCGGGTCAAGACCGGCGGTGGCGCCGGCGGGCACAACGGCATCCGCTCGATCGACCAGCATTGCACGAAGAACTACCGGCGCGTTCGCATCGGCATCGGCCATCCGGGCATCAAGGAAATGGTGCACGGCCATGTCCTGGGTGATTTCGCCAAGTCCGACAGCGAATGGCTGGACCCGCTTCTGGATGCGATTGCGGAAAATGCCGGTCTGCTTGCGAAAGGCGACGACAACGGCTTCATGAACAAGCTTACCCTTGCAGTCCAGAATGCCCCCGCTCTCCAGCCGGCGGCAGCCGCGCCGGCGCCGAAGCAGCAAAGCCACATCCGGCAGGCCCGCCAGCACAAGCCCGCGGTCAAGGTGCCCGAGACGGGCCCCATGGCAGCCATGCTGAAAAAGCTTTTCGGCGGCAAGGACTGATGGCCCCAAGGGCTTGACGATCATCTGCCCTATCGCTCATTACAGCCCCGCGCGTCCTGCTTGGACCATGCGGTAATCCTCACCACTCCCGCACCGTTACAAGGTCTTATCACCATGGGTTTCAAATGCGGCATCGTCGGGCTGCCCAATGTCGGCAAATCGACGCTTTTCAACGCACTGACGCGCACCGCCGCGGCCCAGGCGGCCAACTATCCATTCTGCACGATCGAGCCGAATACCGG
>JBARWP010000110.1:0-4277 GCA_049646905.1 Pseudaminobacter sp.
AGCGACGTGGCGACGATCAACAGCCACGGCCGCTTGTGCGCATAGATGACGACGCCATAGACGAAGCTCGTCAGATTTGCGCACAGCACGGCGAACGCAATGACGGGGAAAAGCAGGCCTATACGCCCCTGATAGCCTTGCGGCAGCAATAGCTCGGTGATCGGCCCGCTGAGGGCGACGAGCATTGCCGCGACCGGAAGACAAAGCTGCATCATCAGGGCCATGATCTGCGACAGAAGTTCGCCGGAAGCCGCCGGTCCCTGCTCGTCGAAACGGCTCATCACCTCCGGGAATGCACCCACATTGACCGCATTGCCGACCATGTCGATCGGCTGGCGGGCCAGCACATATGCCGCCGCGAAAATGGCGACGGCGGCGGCATCGTGAAAGGCGTTCAGAAACAGGCGTTCGGCGCTGTTCAGGCCGAACCCCACCAGCGCCATGACCACAAGCGGCATGCCGAGCATGAAAAGTTCGTGCGCGGTAAACCGCGACGGGCCGGCGACCACGCGCCGCGATGCCACGGCAAGGGCAGCGACGCCGGCGATCAGCATGCCGGCACTGGAACCCAGCGACACGACCATAAAGGAATCCGGAAACACCGTGATCGCGCCGATCGGCAGGACCAGTTGCAGCAGGGCGCGCAGGCATTCGAGCAACGAATAGGCCGAATGGCGCTGCTGCATCTGAAGCACGGTCAGCGCGAAGCGCGCGATGGCGCCGACGACGAGATAGGCACAAACGGCGACGGCGAATTCCACCCACCGCGCTGGCACGACGAAAGCCGAGGCCCCCGCCGCGATCACCAGGGCCAGCATCGTCGTGGCGAGCAGGACCTTGCCGGCCAGAGCGAGACTGCCACGGCTGACGTCGCCTTTGCCGCCGAGCCTGAGCAAGGCGATCCGCAGCCAGTTGGTGACGGCCATGTCCGTCATTTCGCCCACCGTCACCACCAGTGAAAGCAGGCCGTATTCCTCCTGATTGATGAGGCGGGTGACCACGACCAGCAACAGCAACGCGGAAATCCGCGTCAACAGGATGGCCGGGCCGTAGATGAGCGTGGAGCGGAGCAGCAAAGGAATGGGTGTCCCTGAAGATCGAAGGCCGCCGGCGCCGAAGCGCGCAGCCGGCCGGCCTGGTCACGAACGCATGAGCCCCAGGGCCTTGAGCAGCGCAGCGTCGGGTATGGCGGGCCCCTTGGGCAGGATCACCGACATGCCGTACGAATTGGAATATTCCCAGACCGACCACGGGATATGGAATTGCTCTGCCGACCGTCTGACGGCGGTAATGTAGCGCAACCGGTCGGCGTCGAGGGCGCCGCTGCGGCCGTCCGCCGACATGAGGATGACGCCGAATTCACCCATGAACAGCCTCTCGCTCGGAATGCCGTGCTTGCCGGCCCAGTCCACCGCTTTCCGAAAGCTCGCGTCCAGCTGGCTCTGGCCCCAGTCCTCCTCGAAGTATTTGGCGATCGCCGCACGGGCTTCGGCCAGGTCCGATCGTTTTTCTGCCGGGCTCAATCCCGCCGCATCCATCCGGGCTTCCAGCGCGGCAGCCACCGCCTCGGGCGTTCCGCTGGAAGCCGGCCATGGAAGGCCGGATGAAAAGCCCTTGGGCTTTTCCGATCGCTGGTGGGTGAAGGCGTGCGGCTCGTACATGTGAAAGCTGTAGTAGATATTCGGGTCGTCGAAGTCGGGCGCGAGATTGACCAGCCCCTTGATGCTTCCACCGCACGCGCCTGTCGCCACGATGGTCAGGTCGCCGCTTACCGAGCGGATGTCACGCACGGTGTCGGCCATGATGCGCTGCCAATCGTCACCGCCGCTGGGATCACACGGATAGTAGGCCGGTTCGTTGTACGGCTCGAGCGCGACCCGGTCCGGGCCTATCTTGACCAGCATCCGGGCGACATCCTTCACCATATCCCGGTAGTCGGTGACGCCTTTGCTGTCCGCGCCGTCCTGGACGAGCGCCATGGAATAGGCCGGAACCTGCGAAACGCCGTGCAGGTCGAACACGACGCGCAGGCCGGTCGACGTGACGTGGCTGACCGCATCGGAAAGGACCTTCAGCGCCTCCTTCCGCTTCTTGCCGTGGCTTGCGACCAGAGGGCCGGGATCGACGCTGAGCCGGACAAAGTCGAATCCCATGGACCCGATCCGCGTAAACTCGTCGCCATGCGGCCAGTCGGAAATCTGCCTTGCCCCGGCAAGCCAATCCTTCTGGCTACGGTAGGGCGGCCACACATAGGAGCCGTTTGCATCGACCGGAGACCAGTTGAGCCATTCGTGCACGCCGACACCCCGATGAAGGGGAAGTGGCGCTGCCTGGGCTGTGGTGAGCGCCAGGCCCAGAGCCCAGGCAATGACCGTGACTGCTTTCATCTGCTCTCTCCGCCGCTGGACAACAGATATTAACCGCCCAACCGTAAAGAAGATTTCCTGCATGGCGCTTTTGTCGCCGCGCAGTGTCCTGTTCATGCGGTGGGCTGGTGAAACTCGGCTGGTACTTGAATCGATTGCGGAGCATGGAGCCGGCCGAAATGTTCCACCGGCTGGTGGAACAGCAGCGGAAGATCGTCTCGAAGCGCCGCGACGACGGCTGGCAGCGCTATCCCGCCGGCACGTTGCGCCCGGTTTTCCCGCAATGGCGCGAGGCCCTGCTGAAGGCGACGCAGCCGCAGCGGCGCGCAATCGAATCCGCGGCGCATGCCGCGCTGCAAGGCAGGTTTTCCGCGCTGGGGCAAGAATGGCCTGCCCGCGACCCCCGGTGTCTCTATCCCGCGGAGTTCTGGCGGCTCGATCCGGTCACGGGCACGCTTTGGCCCGGTGCCGAGGCTCATACATTCGCGATCGATTTCCGCCACTCAAATCAGCGCGGCGACATAAAATATGTTTGGGAAGCCAATCGGCTGCAGCAATTGCCGGCGTTGGCCGCCCATCAGGTCCTGACCGGCGACGACAAGGCCGGCGCCGCCATCGAGGATGCCATCGCCAGCTGGCATGCGGCCAACCCGCCCTTTCGCGGTGTCGGCTGGGCCTCAGGCATCGAAGTGGCGATCCGCGCCATCAACCTTATCGTCACGCTGGATCTGGCGGGCGAAAGACTTGGTCGGGACAGGCGGCGGCAAGTGGCTGAAATCCTTGCCGCAAGCGCCTATTGGCTGGCACGGTTTCCCTCCGCCTTCTCTTCCGCCAACAACCATCTGGTGGCGGAACTGGCCGGCGAATATCTGATTGGCCGTGCCTTCGGAACGAAGGTGAACGGCCCGCGCAGTGTATTGCTGGGCGAGACTATGAAGCAGATCCACGCCGACGGCACCGGCGCGGAACAGAGCCCGACCTATGCCGCGTTCACCGCGGAACTGGTCCTGTCGTGCGCCGCGGCGGCAAAGGCGGGGGGCGAGGCTTTCCCGCAGGACGTGATGGCGCGCCTTGGCGCCTTTGCTGAAGCCGTGGACTGGCTGCCCCGCAACGGCACCTACGGGGACGACGACGAGGGCCGCGTGCTCACCCTGGGCGGCGAGCGGGGTTATGCGTCCTCGGTCGCCTCTGCGATACGAGGTTTCCTGTGCCTGCCCGGCGGCATGCCTGCCCCGGACGATTTCCGGGCGATCTTCTTCGGCGCTCCTGCCGCGCCCGCGCCGCAGCCCACGGGGCTGAAGACCTTCAGGGACGGCGGCCTTTCCGTCTGGCGCGGCGAAATGAAGGGCCGCCGCGTCGAACTGATGTTCGACCACGGCCCCCTCGGCTATCTCTCGATCGCCGCTCACGGCCATGCGGACGCCCTGTCGCTGACGCTTTTTGTCGACGGCGAACCCGTGCTGGTGGACCCCGGCACGTGGCTCTACGGCTCCGGCGGCGTATGGCGCGACTGGTTTCGCTCCACGCCGGCGCACAACACGCTCAACATCGACGGAAAGAGCCAAAGTATCATTTCGGGCAAGTTCAACTGGTCGCACAAGGCGGTGACGACCCTGCTGCGGACCGAACCCGAGCCGGACTGGCTCCTTTGCGCCCGGCATGACGGCTATGCGGCGCGGTTCGGGGCAATGCATCAGCGCACCCTGGCGCGCCATACGGACGGCATTCTGGTGACCGATCAGCTGCTCGGCAAAGCGCATGGCGCGGAAATCGTGTTCCAGCTGGCGTCCGACCTTGCGACCCGGCAGGAGAAGGACGTCGTCACCGTGCTGCGACAAGGCGAGCCGCTGCTGGTCCTCCGCTTCCCGGACCCGGCGATCGACATCCGGGCCGGAGGCGAGCATCCCGGCC
>JBARWP010000111.1:0-5768 GCA_049646905.1 Pseudaminobacter sp.
CCGTTCATCCAGCCAGGCAGTCTTGTCGTACACCGCATGCAGGAGGCAGAGGCCAACCGACGTGCTTGATGGCGCTTCCAATGATAAATGGAAACCCGCGACCATCCTCGTGCAAACGTCAATCGCAATCGTCAGAACTGGTCGACCGATGGGTCGGCGAAACTGTTCATCGACAACAACGACATCGACGATTGTGTGATCGACCTGCCAAAGCGCGTTCGGTTTGGCGACATTGAACTGGCCAGGACTCGGTGTAGAGGCGGCTTCAATCTCGCGCTCCCCGCGTTTGCGTGCCGCTGAAATCGGTACCAGTTCCGATACTCTACGTTGCACGGTGCTCCGGTGAGGAGGGGACAGGCCTTCGGTGAGGCAGACTTCCCGAATACGCCGCAAGAGTGCAGCAAAGCTTGGCTTTTCTTTTTTGAGCCAGAAGCCATCCACTTGCTCGGCAATGACGCGCTCGGTTCTCGGGTCCAGCCGGACTGCGCCTACTTGTGTGCCACGTTTCCTAGGGCGCAGACTGGATGTGCGTTGCGTCTTTCTGAACCGTGCGGCCAGCCGAAACAGTGTTGATCGCGGGATGCCAAACTTTTTGCGCGCAGCCGCGACAACCTCAGCGGTTACTTGCCCACCTGTATGGCGGAGCAGATATCGAAGGAATTCCTCCGGACAATCATCGTGATCGGGGTAATCTGGGGATGAGATCATGCGTGACACTACGGTCGATCGACCGGTCGATCAATCTCATTTTGAGTGTAACAAATGCCCCCTAGACTCTCTTTTGAAGCGTAAGGTCTTACACTTCAGTCTCACACAAACCATTGAAATCACTCAATGCGTGAGTCCCAGTTTCAAACGTAAATCGACACTTGGAATGGGTACCGACCAGGGGCGCACGTCCAATCTGCCCGGCCTGGCAGCGCTCGCCTCTCTGACCGGCAGCAGGCCGGAAGACGTGGGGACGACCACCTTCCGGCCACCCTTCGCCGGTGTCCGGATGTCCACCGTCGCAGGCGTGGCGCAGGGGGATCTCTATCGCCCGCGCCGCCACCTGCCCGCGCATGAAGCGCATGTCCGGCGGGGCGCAGTGTTTCAGGATTTCGGCTGGCAGCGGCCCGATTGGTATCGCCATGGCCCGCACGCCGAGCGGGAAGCGGCCGTCGCTTGCGAGGTCGGGGCAGTTCGCAAGGCGGTCGGCATCTTCGACGGCTCTTCGCTGGGGAAGATAGAGATCGCCGGCCCCGACGCCGCAGCTTTCATCAGCCGCTTCTATGTGTCGAATATGGCCTCGCTCAGGCAGGGGCGCATACGCTATTCGGTAATGCTGCGAGAAAACGGCGTGGTGTTCGACGATGGTGTGGTGATGCGCCTGGCGGAAAACCTGTTCCTCGCCTGCCCGACATCTGCCAACGCCGACAGCGTAGCCGCCTGGTTCGAGCGCTGGCGGCAGACCGAGTGGCCGGACATGCACGTCTCGATCGTTCCG
This sequence comes from Pseudaminobacter sp., assembly GCA_049646905.1. Taxonomy (GTDB): domain Bacteria; phylum Pseudomonadota; class Alphaproteobacteria; order Rhizobiales; family Rhizobiaceae; genus Pseudaminobacter. The sequence goes on from JBARWP010000111.1 coordinate 1,487, forward strand.
GTGACCTCCCAATGGGCGACAATGGCGATCGCCGGGCCCAACGCACGACAACTCCTTCAGCGACTTGCGAAAGCCCCCGACCTTTCGCCCGAGGCCTTCCCGCACATGGCCGTGCGCGAGGGCATCGTCGCCGGCATGCCCGCACGTGTGGCGCGCGTCAGCTTCACAGGCGAGCTGCAATACGAAGTTTCCGTCGCGGCGCGCTGCGGCGAAAAGCTGTTGGAGCAGTTACTTGAGACCGGCGGGGATCTCGGCGCCGAGCCCGTGGGCCTGGAGGCGTGGCTGCGGCTGCGGCTGGACAAGGGTTATGTCCATGTCGGATCCGAGACAAACGGCCGTACGACGCCGCTCGACCTGGGCATGGCGGAGATCGTGCGCAAGCGTTGCGACGATTACATAGGAGCACGATCGTTGTCCCTGCCATCGGCACTGAAGCTCGGCCGGGAGCAGCTTGTGGGGCTGATGACGATGGACGGAGACCTGAAAGCCGGCGGACGCATACTGCGCGGCAAGCGGACGTTGCCGCCCTGTGCCACCGACGGATATGTGACTTCGGCCGCCTTCAGCCACACGATGGGCCGCTCAATCGGGCTGGCACTGGTGGAGGACGGATCGCGCCGGATCGGCGAGACGGTGCGCGTGTTCTGCGGCGGGCGGATCGTGACCTGCCGGCTCACTGTTCCGGTGTTCTACGATCCATCCAACGAGAGAATGGCACGATGACCGCGATCGGGGAGAAGTTTGCGTTCACAAGCGTACGCTGGACCGAACTGGATATTGGCTGCCTTTTGCTGGCCACGGCCGTCGACGCCGGCGAAGTCGCCGAAACGCTCATGGAACGCACCGGACTTGCCGTCCCGGGAAAGTCGGGCCGTCTTGTCCGCGATGGAGACAGGATCATCATATGGCTGTCACCCCGGTCGTGGCTCGTCCAGTGTCCGCTGGCGGAGGTGCAGGCCCTTAAATCACGCGTCTGCGACGCCTTTCCCGACGCTGCCGTTCATGCCGCGGTCTGGTCCGATCAGTTGGCATGGTTTCGGTTCTCGGGCCTCGATGCCGTGGAACTGCTTTCGCGCGGTGGATTTCTCTCGCTCGAGCAAGACCGGCCGGCCGTCGGCTGCGCAAGGCGCACACTTCTTGCAAACATCAAGGTGCATCTGCTGCGGCCGGGAGCCGATGACTGGCTGATCGGCGTTGAAAGGAGCCAGCGCCTCTATTTCGTCCGCTGGCTCGGAAAACAGATAGGCGGGCTTCTGGAGAAGCCGGACGCGATATAGTCATGACTACGCGGTTTCTTTCCTACTTCACCGCCGAGCTGGACGGTCTGAAGGAGGCCGGGCTGTACAAGAGCGAGCGTGTGATATCCTCGCCGCAATCGGCGGCGATCACGCTCGCCGACGGCACCAGGCTCCTCAATTTCTGCGCCAACAATTATCTGGGCCTCGCCGACAGCGAGGAGCTGGTGGAGGCCGCGAAGGCAGGATTGAAGCGCTACGGCTACGGCATGGCCTCGGTGCGCTTCATTTGCGGCACGCAGGAGGAGCACAAACTGCTGGAGGCGAAGATATCGCGCTTTCTCGGTATGGAGGACACGATCCTCTATTCGTCCTGCTTCGACGCCAATGCCGGCCTGTTCGAGACGCTACTGGGCGAGGAAGACGCCATCATCTCGGACGCGCTGAACCATGCCTCGATCATCGACGGCGTGCGGCTCTCCACGGCGCGGCGGCTGCGCTACGCCAACAACGACATGAAGGAACTGGAAGAGAGGCTGAAGGAGGCGGCGGACGTGCGCTTCCGGCTGATCGCCACCGATGGCGTGTTCTCGATGGACGGCATAATCGCCAATCTGCGGGGCGTCTGCGATCTGGCCGAGAAATACGACGCGATGGTGATGGTCGACGACAGCCACGCGGTGGGTTTCGTGGGCAAGCAAGGCCGCGGCTCGCCGGAGCATTGCGGCGTCGAGGGGCGGGTGGACATCGTCACCGGCACGCTCGGCAAGGCGCTCGGCGGCGCCTCGGGCGGCTATTCGGGGTCGTGTGTGGATGTTCTCCGCATTGCAAGGGGTCTTGATGACGATCTGAACAGGCGGTCGGGTGCAAGCCATGTGTCCGGCCTCTACGAAGCAGCCCTCATGGCTGCGGGCCCTGATGAAGTTCGCGGGTCGGATCCCAATCAGAACATCGAGCATTTTGCTCACAACCCCTAGCGGGCTATTCCGACACCCGGGCTCAACCGGTCTGTCATCACATCATCGTTCACCCTCGCAACTCGAAAATCGTTGTTTGAACTATCAGGCTGGCAATGCTCCCTTGGAACGTTCATCGCGGTAGCAGCCACCTCTGGAGAGTACCGACCAGACGATGCGCGCCATTTTGTTGGCCAAGGCTACGGCGACGACCCTGAAGGGTCGGCGGCCAAGCAATGCCAAAACCCATGGTGAGCCCTTGGTGGTCCTGCCCCACCGCAAGACCGCATGGGCTCCAACAATCAGGAGACGCCGTATGTACTGATCGCCCATCTTTGAGATTTTGCCGAGCCGATCCTTCCCTCCGGTCGACTTCTGCCGCGGCACCAGGCCGAGCCATGCCGCGAATTGTCGGCCGGAAGAAAAAGCCGACGGATTGGTCACCGTCGCTGCCAGTACACTTGCCGTGATCGGACCGACGCCTGGAATCGTCTCGAGCCTGCGGCTGGTTTCGTTCTGCCGATGCCATGCATGAATAGCTTGATCGAGCGTGCCTATCTTCCCTTGGATATCCTGCAGGTGATCGACGATCACTTCCATGCAACGCCGCATGAGAGGTTCAATGCGCTCATTCGTGTCATCTTTGACGATCGCGATGAGCTCCTGAACTTTCGGAAGCCCCAGCGCTGCGACAATGCCCACTTCTGCCAAGTGCCCGCGTAAGGCGTTCACCAGCATCGTGCGTTGCCGAACAAGAAGATCGCGGGTGCGGTGAAGCATGATGACCGACTGCTGCTCGATGCTCTTAACCGGAACAAAGCGCATCGTCGGACGTGTCACTGCCTCGCAGATGGCTTCTGCATCGTTGGCGTCATTCTTCCCCCGCTTGACGTATGGCTTTACATAGCTCGCCGGCATGAGCCTCACCTCGTGCCCGAACGCCATCAATTCCCGAGCCCAGTGATGGGCCGTGCTGCATGCCTCCATACCAATGCAGCAGGGACGTAGCGCGCCAAAGAACGGAAGCATTTCGGAGCGTCGCAGGCGCCGGCGGACGACAACGCGACCATCGCCATCGATGCCATGGACCTGAAAAACGTTCTTGGCCAAGTCCAAACCGATTGTCTCTACATGCATTGTGGGCTCCTTCCTCGCTTCGCTGCTGCCAAACACCCGCGCTCAAAGGATTGCGCGGGGCGCGGAGAACATCCACCTCATCAGAACGGGGTCGGAACAAGAACTGCTCAAAATCGTACGCTAAGGGCGAACGGAGCGAGAACCCGAGTGCGATATCAGCCGCCTGCATTTGATCTCTGTGGATAGCGTAGCCAAGGCTGACGTATGTGCCGCCCGATTTGACATCGTTCCATCGAGTATTGTGATGGAGTCGGGCGATGCGCAGACGGAAGCTTCTCAAAGATCAAGATCGGCAAAAACTTTTCAGTGTGCCGACCGATGAGGACAGCCTCATCCGACACTATTCGCTGTCGTCGGCCGACAGGCTTGAGATTGGCCTTCGCAGGCGAGAACACAATCAGCTCGGCTTTGCCGTTCAGCTTTGCCTGATGCGCTATCCAGGCAGAGTGCTCGCCTCCGGAGAAACTCCGCCTCGCGAAATGCTGAAGCATATTGCCGATCAGGTCGGCGCCGACCTCGGAACGTTCGCGCTCTATGCGCGCCGTGAAGAGACCCGTCGCGACCACGCCGCGCGCTTGATGATCTATCTGGATACAAAGAGCGCAACGGGGGAGGATCGTCGAGTGGCGCTACTGGCCGCGATTCAGGCGGCAACGATATCCGACGACAGCGTCGGGATTGCGAAAGCCATCGCCGCGTCTCTTCGGGAACGCGGTTCCCTGCTTCCGGTGACCGAGACGATGGAGCGAATAGGGCTCGCGGGCCGGTCGATTGCTCGTCGGCGAGCAGAGAGAGCGCTGATCGAAGAAATTCCGCTCGATAAGCTTCAATCATTGGATAGGCTATTGGAGGTTGATCCGTCGATCGGCCATACGCGCTTCCATTGGTTGCGATCCGCTCCGGATGCGCCAGGTGCGTCAAACCTGGTCGGGCTGGCCGAACGGGTTGCCTTCC
>JBARWP010000112.1:0-36730 GCA_049646905.1 Pseudaminobacter sp.
CCGTCACCCTGGAGGCGACGGGATTTTCGCCGGGTGACATGGCGCTTCTGGGGGTAAGGCCGCAATATCTGCAACGCGACGCCGACGATGCTGCCGGCAGGGTGCGCGGCAATGTCTCGCTGGTCGAGCGGCTTGGGGCGGAGACGATCGTCAGCTTCGAAACTGTATCGAACGAGCAGGCGCTGGTAGCGATTCCCCATGACGAGGAGTTCGAGGCGGGCAGCAGCGTCGAGTTTTCATTCAATCCGCGTGTCGCGCATCTGTTCGCGGCGGCATGATGCGGACGAAAAGAGGTAGATGATGGGTCAGGATCTAACCGGGCAAGTTGCGGCGATCACGGGTGCGGCATCGGGGATCGGTCTCGAATGCGCAAAGGCCCTGCTTGAGGCCGGCGCCCGTGTCGTGCTCGTCGACCGGGCCGAAGAGGCGTTGAGAGCCATCTGCTTGGAGCTTGGGTCCGAGGCGATCCCGCTGGTCGTCGACCTGACCGATCCGGACAGCGTGGCCACCATGATGCCGGGCATTCTGGAAAAGGCCGGCCAGTTGGATATCTTCCATGCCAATGCAGGGTCTTATGTCGGGGGTGAAATCATCGGCGGCGATCCGGATGCCTGGGACCGCATGCTGAACCTCAACATCAATGCGGTGTTCCGCTCCGTTCACGCCGTGCTGCCGCATATGGCCGCGCGCAAGACCGGCGACATTATCGTGACGAGCTCGGTCGCCGGCGTCGTGCCGGTCGTCTGGGAGCCGATCTACACGGCGTCGAAGCACGCGGTCCAGGCATTCGTCCACACGGTACGCCGCCAGGTCGCCAAGCATGGAATTCGCGTCGGCGCGGTCCTTCCCGGACCCGTCGTGACGGCCCTGATCAGCGACTGGCCGAAGGACAAGCTGGAGGCTGAACTGGCCGCCGGTGGCTTGATCGAGCCGGTGGAGGTCGCTGAAGCCGTGCTGTTCATGCTGACGCGACCCCGGAACGTGACCATTCGCGACCTGGTCATCCTGCCTCAAAGCACCGATCTCTGATTCTGGGACGGATCGCCGGCGCCTTACGAAATATCGCCCTTAACGAGAACTTCGCCGCCGCCAGCCACCATCCGTCCGCCCCTGAAGACGCGACGGTTTAGCGGCCTGCTGACGACTGCCTGCGCGACGGTTTTCGGCCTCGAACAGGACGAAGTCTGCCCGGCAGCCTGGCGTGAGGCCGTAACCCTCCAGAGCGAGGGTTTTAGCGCCTCCATGGGTGCAGATATCGAGTGCCAGTTCCAGATCCTGGTCGCGGTAGAAATTGTTCCGCAGGCCGACCAGCATCGCCCGTTCCAGCATGTCGCCATTGTCATAAGGTCCGAACGTGTCGCGCACGCCGTCCGTCCCGGCGCAAACGACGACGCCTTCATCCACGAGCCTCTTTACCGGCGCCGATGGATAGGAGGCGATGCCGCTGGACATGATACGCACGCTGGCGTCGGCAAGGCCGGTGATGGACAACTCCTCCGAGCATCAGAAGCGCGACAACGGCGCCGATCAGGGTTCTAACGGTTCGCATCGGTTCTCCTCCCAATATGCTTCAGCATGCGCTGCCTTCGAGTATTCGGGTCGCTTCCATGGTTGTGTTGATATCGACAGATGGTGAGGTCAGCCGCCCACTACGACTCACTCGACAGTGGATTGGGACGGGTCCGGACAGCGGCAACAGGTATCCTTCAGGAAACGGGGGTCGCTACAGTTTCCTTGACTGTGCGTGGCACACGGCCTTCCTCCACCGCATGGCAGGCGACGTGCCGATCGCCATGCGCCACCACGCGCGGCCGCTCGACCTTGCAGCGGGCATTGGCCAAAGGGCAGCGCGGATGGAACGCGCAACCCGGAGGCGGGTCGATCGGACTTGGCACTTCACCCGTTGCGGCTTCACGGGTACGCTGCGGCTCGTCCAGCTTCGGTATGGTTTCCAGCAGAAGCCGGGTGTAGGGGTGCAGCGGCTCTTCGAAGAGAAGCTCGGTCGGCGCCTCTTCGACAATGCGCCCCAGATACATAACGGCGATGCGGTCGGACATATGGCGCACCACGCTCATGTCGTGGCTGATGAAGAGATAGGTCAGCCCCAGGCGGTCCTGCAATTCGCGCATGAGGTTGAGGATCTGCGCCTGCACCGAAACATCGAGTGCCGAGGTCGGCTCGTCGCAGACCAGGAATGTCGGCTCGCCGGCGAGCGCCCGGGCGATGGAGACGCGCTGGCGCTGCCCGCCCGAGAATTCATGCGGGAACTTGGTGCCATCACGCGGCGAAAGCCCGACGATCTCCAGCAGCTCGTCCACCCGCGCCCTAACTTCTTCCTCGTTCTTGCGCAGTTTCAATTCGCGGATCGGTTCGGCCACGATGTCGCGGACCCGCCAGCGCGGATTGAGGCTGGAATAGGGGTCCTGGAACACCATCTGCGTCGAAAACGCCTTCCCGTCCCGGTCGGAACCGAAGGTGATCTCGCCTTCGGTCGGCGTGTAGAGGCCGATGACGAGGCGTGCGACGGTCGACTTGCCGCAACCGGATTCGCCGACGAGGCTGAGGCAGCCGCCGCGCGGTACGGCAAAGGAGATGTCGTCCACCGCGCGCAGATAGCGCTTCGGCTTGCGCTCGATCAGCCGGTTCAGGAACGGTGCCGATATGTCGAAACTTTTCTTCAGGCCTTTGACCGACAGGCCGGCAGCTTCTTCAGTCATGGGTTGACACCTCCCGAATAGACCAGGCACGCCGCGCGCGAGGTTCCCGTTTCCACCAGTTGCGGGATTTCCCGCGAGCACCGCGCGCCGGCGAGCGAGCAGCGCGGGTGAAAGGCGCAGCCGGGAGGAATGCGATCCGGGCGCGGCATCGAGCCGTCGATCTGGGCAAGGCGCGGCACGCGGCGCTGCAGCGGCGGGATCGAGCCCATCAGCCCGGCCGTATAGGGATGCTTGGGAGAGCGGATCACCGTGCCGACGTCGCCGACTTCCACGACGCGGCCGGCATAAAGCACGGCTACGCGGTCGGCCGTCTCGGCAATCACGCCCATGTCATGGGTGACCAGCATCACGGCTGCCCCGCGATCCTCGCATAGCCTGCGCAACAGCGCGGTGATCTGTGCCTGTATCGAAACATCGAGTGCGGTGGTCGGCTCGTCGGCAATGATGAGTTCCGGTTCGGCTGCCAGCGCCAGCGCGATGACCACTCTTTGGCGCATGCCACCGGAAAACTGGTGCGGGAAATCGTTGATGCGCTCCGCAGCGGCCGGGATGCCGACCTCCTTCAGCAGATCGACGGCGCGGCTGCGGGCCTGCGCGCGCGTGAGATGGAGATGCAGGCGGATGGTCTCGACCAGTTGCGCACCGATGTTGAAAAGCGGATGCAGGCTGGTCAGCGGGTCCTGGAAGATGGCGCCGATCCGCCTGCCGCGGATCTTTTCCATCTCCCGGTCGGACAGATTGTCGATCCGTTGACCGTCGAGCAGGATCTGGCCTTCCGCGATATGGCCGGGCGGCTCGAGCAGCCCCAGCGTGGCAAGGCCGGTCATGGATTTTCCGGCACCCGATTCGCCGACGACACCGAGGATTTCTCCGCGCCCGATCGTCAGCGAGACGTCCGAAACCGCGTTGACGGAGCCGGTGCGCGTCGGAAATTCGACGCGCAGATTGCGCACTTCCAATACCGGGCGTTCAGCCGGCCCGCTCGACCAGCCGGCCGTCTTTCGGTCAACCTGCATGAGCATGATCGCTTTCCTTGCTTTGAACGGGATAGCTCGACTGGAAAATCTCGGTGACCGGAGGATGACTGAGCGTTCGATCGGGATATTTCGCCATCAACCCTTCGAACTGGCGCTGGGCCTGACGCTGCGCGGCATCGAGGTCGATGCCGGCGACGCGACCGTCGCGCATCGACAGGCGCCCGTCGACAAACACCGCCTTCACGATGGAGCCGCAGCCGGCGACCATCAGCATCTGGATCGGATCGATGCTTGGTCCCGTGCGCGGCGTGGCCATATCGACGATGACGATGTCGGCCTTGCAGCCGGGGGCAAGACGGCCGAGATCGGTGCGCTTCAATGCGCGTGCCCCGCCCAGCGTGGCCGCATCGTAGAATTCCTCCGAACGGCAGGCGTCGGCGCGGCCTTCGACCACGCGGCAGATCATCATGCCGACGGCCATGTTCATGACCATGTCGGCAGGCGCGGTGTCGGTGCCGAGCGCGATGTTGATGCCCATGTCGCTGCAGGAGCGAAACGACCGTAGCGCGCCGCCATGGCGTGCCGAGACCAGCGGGCAGTGGACGATCGTCACGCCATTATCGCGGTAGAGTACAAGGTCGTCGTCGGTGGCATGGCTGGCATGCGGAGCAATCAGCCGGTTCGACAGAACGCCCAGTTCCCCGAGCCATTGCGGTGCGGTCTTGCCGTGCAAGCGCCGCACCGTCTCCACTTCCATCGCGCCCTGCGCCGCATGGAGCCTGATCGGGATGTTCCGTTCCGCTGCCGCATGCGCGGTTCGCTGAAGCAGCGTGGCGGTACAGGTCTCGACGCGATCGGGGGCAAGCAGGGTGCGGACCAGGCCACCGCGGCTGTTCTCATTGGCATCGGAAAAGGCAAGTGCCGCTTCCAGTCCGGCCAGTCCGCGTTCCTCGTCGGAGATCGGAGAGAGGTTGCCCTGTTGGTCCACAACCATGCCGCCGGAGCGATAGGCCGGCCCGAGATAGACCCGCAGGCCGAGGTCCTCGGCGGCTTGCGCGGCAGCCTCGAACTCGCCGGCAGTCTCACCCCATTCGCGGTAAAAGAGAGAGGCGATCGGTGCGGCCGTGGTGATGCCGTTCAGCAGAAGCTGGGCGAAGGCATAGCGCTTCTGGAAAGCCAGTTCCTCGGCGCTATACATCTCATAGGGCCCACGCTCGACATAGGTCGTGGGCCAGACGCGGCCCTTGCGCCAGGCCGGCTGGTTGTCGTAGCCGAGGATCGTGGTGTCGAGATCGGACAGGGCGTCGAGATCGATGAAGCCGGGGCCGATCAGCACGTCGCCGAGTTCGATCCTGCGGACGACATTGCCGGGGCAATCATGTCCGACGAAGCGGATTTCGTTGCTCTCGAAGACGATCCCCGCCTTCTCGTAAAGGACATGGCGGCCATCCACATTGCCGACCACCCAGCGCGCGCCGAGCCAAGTCGGCCCTTGTGGCCGCGTGCCCAGCAGCAGGGTGTCGAGCCCTTGTGTCATGGCGCTGCCTGCAGGGATTTGCCGCCGCGCGCCACCACACGGCCACGCTTGACGACCAATGGGCGCGGCGCATGCGAGACGACAGCCTCTGCAAGCGTGCGACCTTCCACCAGTACGAGATCGGCGTGGCAGCCGGGCGAAAGCCCGTAGCCGTCGAGTTCCATGATGCGGGCGCCGCCGAAAGTGCAGACATCGAGCGCTGCCGCGACCTCGTCGTCACGGCGGAAGTTGTTGCGCAAGCCCACGAACATGGCGCGCTCCAGCATGTCGCCATTGCCATAGGGACCCCAGGTGTCGCGGAAGCCGTCATTGCCGGCACCGACCACGATGCCGGCCTGACGCAGCTTCGCGACCGGCGGGGCGGGGCGGGCCGCCGGTCCCGTGGTGATGATATGTACCGACAGCGCCGCCAGTTCCTCGATCAGGCGCCCGACCGCTTCCTGGTCCGGCATGCCGAGGCAGAAGGCATGGCTGATCGTGACGCGGCCCTGCAGCCCGAGCGCCTTGGTGCGCTCCAGGATGAGGTCCATGGAAAAAGCGCCGAGTTCGCCGGATTCGTGCAGGTGGATGTCGAGTGGCCGGCCGAAACGGTCCGCAAGTCCGAAGATCGCGTCGAGATGCCCCTTCGGGTCGTGGTCGATGCCGCAGGGGTCAAGCCCGCCGACGACCTCCGCGCCCATTTCCAGCGCCTCCCGCATCAGGTCCACCGTGCCTTCGCGGGTGAGCAGGCCGCTTTGGGGGAAGGCGGCGATCTCGATATCGACGATGTCGCGCAACGCCTCGCGCGTGCGCATCACCCCCTCGATGCCGGCCAGCCCATGGACCGTATCGACATCGACATGGCTGCGGATATGCGTCGTGCCGCTGGCGACCGATTGCAGCGACTGGCGCATCGACTGGCGAGCCGGATCGATGCCGAGCGTGGCCTTGGCATCACGCTCGTTCTCGATCTTGTCGAGAAGCGCTGGCCCGACCTCGTTGCGGTACCAGTCCATGCCGAGCAGGGACTTGTCGAGATGCGTATGCGCTTCCACCAGTCCGGGAATGGCGATGTGGCCGCTGCCGTCCTCCACCGGAACATCCGCCATCGAAATGGCCGGCTCCACGCGGCTGATCCTGCCGTCCTCGATCAGCATATCCGCTGCTGCACCGCCCATCGGGCGGATGTTGGTGATCAGAAGCGTGTTCGACATTTTCACCGGCACCGTTCAGCGGAGTTTCGGGTTGAGCGCATCGCGCAGCCAGTCGCCCAATATGTTGACCGACAGGACGAGCAGGCACAGCTGGATTGCCGGGAACACGACGATCCACCACAGGCCGGAGAACAGATATTCGTTGCCGATGCGGATCAGCGTTCCGAGCGAAGGTTCGGTGGAGGGCATGCCGACGCCAAGGAAGCTCAGTGTTGCCTCGATGAGGATCGCCAGCCCGAAATTGAGGGTCGCGGTGACCAGGATGGGCGTGAGCGTGTTGGGCAGGATATGCAGGCGCATGATGCGTGCCGGACGCACCCTTATCAGCCGCGCGGCCTGCACATATTCCTTGCCGCGCTCGACCATGGCCAGCGCCCGCACCGTGCGTGCATATTGGACCCAGGCCGAGAGCGAGATGGCGACGATGAGGATAACGGCCGAGAAGGCATCACGCAGGCCGACCGGCAGCATTTCGCGGAAGACCGCGCTGACCAGGATGGCGATGAGGATCGTGGGGATGGACAGCAATATGTCGCCGATGCGCATCAGGACGTTGTCGACCCAGCCGCCGGAATAGCCGGCCAGAAGGCCCAGCGTCAGCCCGACCAGTAGCGAGAGCGCCACCGACGCGATGCCGATGATGATGGAGATGCGCGAGCCATAGAGAATGGCCGAATAGATGTCGCGGCCCTGGGTATCGGTGCCGAGGAAATATGGCCACTGGCCGCGCTCGTCCCAGATCGGCGGCAATTCCGCGTTCCACAGTTCCAGGGACGCCATGTCGTAGGGGTCCTGCACCGACAGCACCGGCGCGAGGAACGCCGTGATGACCAGCAGGGCGAGCAGGCTGGCGGAGCCGATCGCGAGCGGGCTGCGCTTGAAGGACCACCACAGGTCGCTGTCGCGCCACCGCCCGAAAAACGAGGTGGCTTTCTTGCTGTCGTCGATTGCGGCCACGACGATCTCCCTCAGTTAATCTGCTGGCGCAACCGTGGATCGATCACGGCATAGATGATGTCGACCAGCGTGTTGATCGCGACGAAGATGAAGGAAACGATGCACAGATAGGCCGCCATCACGGGGATATCGACGAAGGTCACCGCCTGGATGAACAGGAGCCCCATGCCCGGCCATTGGAACACCGTCTCGGTGATGAGCGCGAAGGCGATCAGGTTGCCGAACTGCATTCCCGTGAGCGTAATCACCGGCATCAGGCAGTTGCGCAGCGCATGGCGGAAGTGGACGATGCGGGCCGGTACGCCGCGCGCCCGTGCGAATTTGATGTAGTCGGCGCGCATCGTCTCCAGCATTTCGGCCCGGATGAGGCGCATGACCAGGGTGACTTGGAACAAGGCCAGCGAGAGAGATGGCAGGATGAGTGCCGCGCGTCCTGACGGCGTGAGAAAGCCTGTCGACCACCAGCCGAGATTGACCACGTCGCCTCGCCCGAAGGCCGGTGCCCAGCCAAGCGTGACCGAAAATATCAGTATCAGCAGGATGCCGACGACGAAGCTCGGCAGCGACACCCCGACGATGGATAGCAACTGCAATGCTTCCGAATACCATTTCCCGCGATGGATCGCCGTGATGACCCCGAAGGGAATGCCGATCACCAGGGAAAGGATGGTGGCGACGATGACGAGTTCCAGCGTGGCAGGGAAGCGTTCGGCAATCAGGCTCGAGACCTCGCGCTGGTTGCGATAGGAAATGCCGAAATCGCCCTGGGCTGCATTGACGACGAAGCGCCCGAACTGTGTCACGACACCCTGGTTGAGGCCGAGGCGTTCGCGAAGCTCGTCGCGTTCGGCCTGCGAAGCCTGCTCGTTGACCATCATCTCGACCGGATCGCCGACGAAGCGGAAGATCAGGAATGCCATCGCGGCGACGGCGAGCATGACGAGGGCGGCGTTGAAAATCCGCTTTGTCAGAAAAACAAGCATGAGGGCGGCTCCCGTGAGGAAAGGGGCGCCCCGGCAAGCTGCCGGAGCGCATGACCGTCAGCCTATTTCTTGGCGTACCAGAGCCGGGCCTTGTTGTCGGCGAATTGCGGCATGTCCTCGAAGTCGCCGGTCACCGCCCAGGCCATGGGCTGCTGGTGAAGCGGCATCAGGATGACCTCGTCCTTGACCATCTTCAAGGCCTGGATTTCGAGATCGAGACGCTTTTCGCGATCGAGCTCCACGCCGGCCTTCTGCACCAGCGCATCGAGTTCCGGATAGGACCAGCCGCCCCAATTGAAGACGCCGGCCGTGCCTGTCTTGGTGTGCAGGATCTGGAGCAGTATGCTGTAGGCGTCGAGCATCGGCTCGGTCGCCCACGCAATGGCGTAGACATCCGTCTTGCCGGACGTGAATTTCGGCGTCTGCACCGAGCGCGGCGCCACGTCGAGCTTGGGCTTGAGGCCGATGCGCGACCACATCGACGCGATGGCCTGGCAGATCTGCTCCTCATTGACGTAGCGGTCGTTGGCGCAGACGAAGCTGAACTCGAAGCCATCGCCATAGCCGGCCTCGGCAAGCAGGGCCTTCGCCTTCTCGATATCCACCGGCGTCGCCACGTCGAGATCGGCCGAGTAGCCGGGAATTTCAGGTGCGACCACCGTGCCGGCCGTACGCGACTTGCCGCGCATGACCTTCTCGCGCAGCAGGTCGGAGTCGATCGCCATCTGCATCGCCTGGCGCACCTTGAGGTCGTTGAGCAGATTCTTGCCGCCGCCCACGAGTTCCTCCTGCCGATTCATGCCCAGCATCATGGTGCGGATGTCGGTCCGCTCCAGGACCTTCACGTTCGGGCTCGCCTCCAGGCGCGGCAGGTCCTGGACCGGAGCATCGTCGACGAAATCCACTTCACCCGAAAGCAGCGCGGCGACACGGGTCGCAGCCGATGTGATCGGGGTGAATTCGATGCGGTCGAGATTGTGCTGCGGCGTGTCCCACCAATTGGGGTTCACCACGAAGATCGTCCTGGCGTCCGGCTGGCGCGATTCGACCATGAAGGGGCCGGTGCCGTTCGTATTGTGCGTGGCATAGCCTTCGATATTGGCGCCGACGTCGGTGGGCTTTTCGGCGTTGTTTTCGACCAGCCACTCCTTGTCGAAGATATGGATGTTGGTGAGGTCGTTGAGGAGCAGCGGATAGGTGCCCGTCAGCTCGATATCGACGGTGAAGTCGTCCACCTTGGTCGCGCTCTTGTAGGCGGGAAGATTGCCCTTGAGCGGCGAGGTCGGATCGCTCACGCGAGTCAGCGAGGCGATCACGTCGTCGGCGGTGAACGGGTTGCCGTTATGGAAAGTCACGCCCTCGCGCAGCTTGAAGCGCCAGACCGTATCCGAAACCACCTCCCACGAGGTTGCCAGTGCGGGTTCGATCTTGAGGTCGCGGTTGTAGCGGACGAGCCCCTCATAGACGTGATTGAGCACGTTGATGGTGAAGCTGTCGCCATAGGAATACGGATCAAGCGAGAAGATATCTCGATTGGCGCCCCAACGCAGCGTTTCGGCCGAGGCGCTGGTGGCGAACAGGCCGGCTGCGAGGGCAGCCGCAAGAATGGTTCTGGATTTCAGCATCGATCTTTCCCTCTGGCTAAGACGCCCGATTTTTGCGTCGCAGTGCCGGCGACCATGCCGTTTTCTATGCCCGGCTCCGGCAAGGTTCTCGTAGACGCGGGTTGCCGCGTGGTGACCTTCCAAAATTATGTATACGATATGAGTTTTCGATTAGCAACAAAAATGTATACGATCTTGACGTGTTTTTGAAATCCGCATAAACAGGAGCCGGTGAATCGGGCAGGAGGTCTGCGTGTCCACACAATCGAGCCGTAGCGACGCGATCTATTATTCCTTGCGACGGGCAATCATCGAGCAGGCCCTGTTGCCGGGCATGAAGCTGCCGGAAGACACGATCGGCGAGCAGTTCGGGGTGAGCCGCACCAGCGTGCGCAATGCGCTTGTGCGGTTGAGTGCCGAGGGGCTGGTCGATATCCGCACGAACAAGGGCGCCTCGGTGGCCGAGCCGACGCTGGAAGAAGCCCTCGACATTTTTTCGCTGAGGCGCTGCCTCGAGCGGGAGGTGGTGGGCCGTCTGTCGCAACAGATAACTGTTGAAGAACTGCGGGAACTGGAAGCGCATGTGCACGAGGAGAAGGCGGCGATGAACACGCCTGGGCCGCTCTCGATGCGCCTGGCCGGTGAGTTCCACATCCTTCTTGCCGAACTGACCGGCTCGAAGCCGTTGGCCCGCTATGTCAGCGAGATCGTATCGCGCTGCTCGCTCATCCTGGCGCTGTACAGCCGCCCCCATTCCGGCGAATGCGGTGTGGACGAGCATCTGCGCATCATCGAAGCGCTGCGGCAGCGCGATCCGGACCAAGCCATGCGGGTGATGGAACACCATCTCGGTGCGGTCGAGGATCGCGCGCAGATCCGCGAGCAGATGGCGGTCCCCGACATTCGCTCGATTCTCAGTGAATACGCCAGGACGGCGTGATCCCAATTCGCCCAGGAGCCCTCGACATGTCCGACTCCAACGCAACGGCAGGACCCGCAAACGACCATGTCAGCATAGACTTCGCGTCGATTTCCCCGCGTGAGCGCTACAAGCTGCTGATCGGCACGGTCGTGCCCCGGCCGATTGCGCTGGTCACGACCCGCCATCCGTCGGGTTTAGTCAACGCCGCGCCCTACAGTTTCTTCAATTGCCTGTCGGCCGACCCGGCCATCGTCGCGCTCGGCATCGAGAACCACAACGATATGTCGTTCAAGGACACGACGCTCAACATCCGCCTGACGGAGGAATTCACGGTCAACATCGTGGACCACGCCATGATGGATGCGATGAATGTCTGCGCGGTGCCCTTTCCGTCGAGTGTCGATGAGTTGCGGGAAGCCGGGCTGACCGAAGCGCCCGGTACGGCCGTGGGCTGTCCCTATATCGCCGAGGCGCCGGTGGCCCTCGAATGCCGCCGCTATATCACGCTGGGACTCGGCAAGTCGCGCGAGATCGTGCTTGGCGAAGTCATCAACATGCATATCCGCCAGGACCTGGTCGATCTCGAGAAATTCTACGTCGACCAGCTCGGCCTCGACGCCATCGGGCGCATGGGTGGACACGGCTACTCCACCACGCGCGATCAGTTCGAATTGCCGACGATGTCGCATCAGCAATGGCTGGCGAAGCAGTCCTTGCGCGCGGCATCGTGACCGTGCCATGCGGCTCGCCGTCATCAACCCAAACGCGACCGCATCGATGACGCGTTCGATTGCCGAGGCCGCACGCGCAGCCACGGCCTCGGATATCGAAATCATCGCACTGACAAATGAATCGGGACCCGCCTCCATCCAGGGCGTCGTCGACGGCGTGCATGCAATACCGGGCTTGCTCGACCTGATCGAGCGTCATGGCGATGCCGATGCCTTCATCATCGCCTGTTTCGACGACACCGGGCTGGATGCGGCGCGCTGCGTTGCCGCTGGCCCGGTTGTTGGCATCGGTGAAGCGGGGTGCCATGCGGCATCCCTGGTTGCGCACCGGTTTTCCGTCATAACCACCCTGTCCAGGTCCGTGCCGATATTGCGAAACAATCTCGATATGCACGGCCTGTCGCGCAAATGTGCTTCGATCCTTGCCACAGGCGTGCCGGTGCTGGCGCTGGAAAACGCATCCGGCGAGGTCCTGCAAGGGATCAACGCGACGATCCGAATGGCCATCGAGCGTGATGGCGCCGAGGCGATCGTGCTTGGTTGTGCTGGTATGGCCGGGATGACCCGGCAGTTGAGCCAGACCTACGGCATTCCATTCATCGACGGGGTGGCCAGCGCCGTAGGCCTCGCAGCCGGTCTTGTCCGCATGGGCATCGCGACCTCACGGCACGGGCTCTACGCCTCAGCGGCTCCCGTGGCTTGATCGAGACCACGGCACATGCACCGGCCGGCATAGGATGCTGCTCGAAGTGGTGTGTGGTGTGAGGTGCGGATTGGCCGATCACGCCAGCAGGCACAAGGCCTAGCCGGCATTCCCATCAATTTCAGGTTCAGAAGCTGCGCTTAAGCGCCGGAAATTTTGGTGGAGCCAAGCGGGATCGAACCGCTGACCTCTTGCATGCCATGCAAGCGCTCTCCCAGCTGAGCTATGGCCCCACATCCGGCAAAGGCCGGATGCCGTTTCCGGCAGGTTCCGGTGCATTCGCCACCGGTTTCGAAGGCGGCTTCTAACCCCGCCTTCGATCAAGATCAAGCCTGTGTCGCAGTCTTTTTTACTGGCGGCAGCACAGGCGCTGCATTTCACATTTCGTCGTCGTCGCCAACACCGATGATGCCGGAAACGTCGTCGTCATCCTCTTCCTCGTCTTCAAGGAAGGTGTCGTCGTCATCGTCGCCCAGGTCGACGTCTTCCTCGTCTTCGATCTCGACCGTGTCATCGCCGCCCTTCGCCTCATCGTCGGCGTCCTCGAGCGACACGATTTCGGTGTCCTCATCCTCGGTGTCGATCTCTTTTTCGTCGACCTCGTCCTCCTCGTCGGGCTTTATGCTGGTCGATTCGAAATAGGAACGCGGATACGACTTTCCCGTATAGGGAGAGACGATCGGATCCTTGTTGAGATCATAGAATTTGCGCCCGGTCTCCGGATCGATGCGCTTCGTGCCAAGTTCGGATTTTGCCACCGTCAAGCCTCGTCTGAAAAGTTTGGTCCCCATAACCACAGTTTGAAGCGCTGTCAAAGCGAAAAGCCAGCAATTTCGACTGCGATAAAATGCAGTGTGACACGGCCGTCCTGCAGGGGATGACCCGCCCCTCCTCCCATGCTAGGAGACCGCCACCACGTCAGGAAAACGCACATATCGCCGTTGTCCGCAAGAGGCCAGTCATGTCGCATGAAGCAGTTCCGCTGCCCGCCATAGGGCGCAAATCACCGGCCTTGTCCGGCACGGTCGTGATGCCGGGCGACAAATCGATATCGCATCGCTCCTTCATGTTCGGTGGCCTGGCTTCGGGAGAAACCCGCATCACCGGCCTGCTTGAGGGCGAAGACGTCCTGCGCACCGGCGAAGCCATGAAGGCGATGGGCGCGCATATCGAAAAGCACGGAGCCGAGTGGGTGATCCAGGGCACCGGTAATGGCTGCCTGTTGCAGCCCGTGGCGCCGCTGGATTTCGGCAATGCCGGCACCGGCTCGCGCCTCACCATGGGGCTCGTCGGCACCTATGACATGGAGACCACCTTCGTCGGCGATCCATCGCTTTCGTGCCGGCCGATGGGGCGTGTGCTCGACCCGTTGCGCGAGATGGGTGTGCAGGTGCTCAAGGCCTCGCCGGGCGACCGCATGCCGATCACGCTACGCGGGCCCAAGCATGCCGCACCGATCAGCTACCGCGTGCCGATGGCTTCCGCGCAGGTCAAGTCCGCCGTTCTGCTCGCCGGCCTCAACACGCCTGGCATCACCACCGTGATCGAGCCGGTGATGACGCGCGACCATACCGAAAAGATGCTTCAGGGCTTTGGCGCCAATCTGGAGGTGGAGACCGACGGGGAAGGTGTCCGCCACATCCGCATCGAAGGGCAGGGCCGTCTGGTCGGCCAGACCATCGCGGTGCCGGGCGATCCGTCCTCGGCCGCCTTCCCGCTGGTTGCGGCGCTGATCGTTCCGGGTTCGGACATCACCATCGAGAACGTGCTGATGAACCCCACCCGCACTGGCCTGATCGCCACGCTTCTGGAAATGGGCGCCTCGATCGAACTGGTCGATCAGCGCTCGGCCGGCGGAGAAGAGGTTGCCGATCTCAGGGTGCGCTCTTCCGAACTGAAAGGTGTGACCGTGCCCGCCGAACGTGCACCCTCGATGATCGATGAATATCCGGTTCTGGCGGTTGCCGCTGCCTTTGCCGAAGGCGAGACGCGCATGCCGGGCCTGGAGGAACTGCGGGTGAAGGAATCCGACCGGCTCTCGGCGGTTGCCGAGGGGCTGAAGGGCAACGGCATCGATTGCGATGAGGGCGAAGCCTCACTGGCCGTGCGCGGTCGACCGGGCGGTAAGGGCCTTGGCGGCGGCACGGTCAAGACGCATCTCGACCATCGCATCGCCATGAGCTTCCTGGTCATGGGGCTTGCGGCTGAAAAGCCCGTGACGGTGGATGATGCCAACATGATCGCCACCAGCTTTCCGGAATTCATGGGGCTGATGGCCGGGCTGGGTGCAAAGATCGAGACGGCTGCGTGAGCGTGACGTCCAATACGCCCCTCGTCATCGCAATCGACGGACCAGCTGCGTCCGGCAAGGGTACGCTCGCGCGCCGGCTGGCCGACTATTACCATCTGGCGCATCTGGACACCGGGTTGACCTATCGCGCCGTGGCACACCTCCTGCTTGCCAGGGGCTGGCCGCTCGATGATGCGGCGCATGCGGTGGAGGCAGCCAGGCTCGTTGAACTCGGCAGCCTCGACCGAACCGCGCTTTCGGCTCATGCGGTGGGTGAGGCGGCGTCCAAAGTCGCGGTTATCCCCGAGGTGCGCCGTATCCTTGTCGAGAAACAGCGTGCGTTCGCCAATACACCCGAAGGCGCGGTGCTCGACGGACGCGATATCGGCACGGTCGTGTGCCCCGATGCGGATGTGAAACTCTATGTCACCGCCAGTGCGGAGGTTCGCGCAAGACGGCGCCACGACGAGATCGAGGCCAATGGCGGGCAGGCCGATCTGGGCGAGATCCTTGCCGATATTCGCCGCCGCGACGAGCGCGACATGGGTCGCGTGGATTCGCCCTTGAGGCCGGCCGTCGACGCGCACTTGCTCGATACGTCGGAAATGGATATAGAAGCCGCGTTTCTTGCAGCCAGGACGATTGTGGACAACGTCGTGGCCGAGGGGGACAATATCTGATCCGGCCGCTCTTCGCCGCCTTGTCTTAGGCATGAGTTCCTGATCCGACACTATAATCCGCCTGCCAGCATTCTCATGCGCCGAACAGCCGCAAAGCGG
Source organism: Pseudaminobacter sp. (assembly GCA_049646905.1). Taxonomy (GTDB): domain Bacteria; phylum Pseudomonadota; class Alphaproteobacteria; order Rhizobiales; family Rhizobiaceae; genus Pseudaminobacter. The sequence continues at coordinate 15,394 of JBARWP010000112.1, forward strand.
CACCAGGGCTTCTGCCCGGAATGCCGGCCAGGTAACGCAACGCTAACCGACGGCGCCAGCCCCGAAGACAGGATGTCCGGGGCCTCAGGAGAACCAATGTCAGTTTCCAACCCCACCCGCGAAGATTTCGCCAACCTGCTCGAAGAGTCCTTTGCCGACGGAAATTCGGGTGAAGGCCAGGTTGTTCGCGGCACCATTACGGCCATCGAAAAAGACATGGCCATCATCGATGTCGGCCTCAAGGTCGAAGGCCGCGTGCCGCTGAAGGAATTCGGCGCCAAGGCCAAGGACGGCCAGCTCAAGGTCGGCGATACGGTCGAGGTCTATGTCGAGCGCATCGAGAACGCGCTGGGCGAAGCCATGCTGTCGCGCGACAAGGCCCGCCGCGAGGAGAGCTGGGTCAAGCTCGAAGAGAAGTTCAACAAGGGCGAGCGCGTCGAAGGCGTCATCTTCAACCAGGTCAAGGGCGGCTTCACGGTCGATCTCGACGGAGCCGTGGCCTTCCTGCCGCGCAGCCAGGTCGATATCCGTCCGATCCGCGACGTCACCCCGCTCATGCACAATCCGCAGCCCTTCGAGATCCTCAAGATGGATCGCCGCCGCGGCAACATCGTCGTCTCGCGCCGTACTGTGCTCGAAGAGAGCCGTGCCGAGCAGCGCTCGGAGATCGTGCAGAACCTCGAGGAAGGCCAGGTGGTCGAGGGTGTCGTCAAGAACATCACCGATTACGGTGCGTTCGTCGACCTCGGCGGCATCGACGGCCTGCTGCATGTCACCGACATGGCATGGCGCCGCGTCAACCATCCGACCGAGATCCTGTCGATCGGCCAGACGGTCAAGGTGCAGATCATCCGTATCAACCAGGAAACCCACCGCATCTCGCTCGGCATGAAGCAGCTCGAGAGCGATCCGTGGAGCGACCTCGGCACCAAGTTCCCGATCGGCAAGAAGATCACCGGAACGGTCACCAACATCACCGACTACGGTGCGTTCGTCGAACTGGAGCCGGGCATCGAAGGCCTGATCCACGTGTCCGAAATGTCGTGGACGAAGAAGAACGTGCACCCCGGCAAGATCCTGTCGACCACGCAGGAAGTCGATGTCGTCGTGCTCGAGGTTGATCCCTCCAAGCGCCGCATCTCGCTTGGCCTCAAGCAGACGCTGGAAAATCCGTGGGAGGCGTTCGCACGCAACCATCCGGTCGGTGCCATCGTCGAGGGCGAGGTCAAGAACAAGACCGAGTTCGGCTTGTTCATCGGCCTGGAAGGCGATGTGGACGGCATGGTGCACCTCTCCGACCTCGACTGGACCCGTCCAGGCGAGCAGGTCATCGAAGAGTACAACCGCGGCGACATCGTCAAGGCGCAGGTGCTCGACGTCGACCAGGAGAAGGAGCGTATCTCGCTCGGCATCAAGCAGCTTGCACGCGATACGGTCGGCGAGGCTGCCGCTTCGGGCGACCTGCGCAAGAATGCGGTCGTGACCTGTGAGGTCATCGGCGTCAAGGACGGCGGCCTGGAAGTCCGGCTCGTCGACCACGACATCGAGACCTTCATCAAGCGTTCCGACCTGTCGCGCGACCGTGACGAGCAGCGCCCCGAGCGCTTCACCGTCGGCCAGAAGGTCGATGCCCGCGTCATCGCCTTCGACAAGAAGACCCGCAAGCTGCAGGTTTCCATCAAGGCGCTGGAAATCGCCGAGGAAAAGGAAGCCGTCGCGCAGTACGGTTCGACCGACTCCGGCGCTTCGCTCGGCGATATTCTGGGCGCGGCCCTGAAGAATCGCGGCAACAAGGACGACTGATCCGTCCTTCGCCTCTGATCGAAAAAACCCGCCGGAGCGATCCGGCGGGTTTTTTCTTGGCTGGCTGCCGGAAGCGCTTGAAACGATACTGTGGCTATGGCGGTTCGGGTGCAGATGGAATTGGCCTCTACTGGAGAGCCCTCACTTGCCATCACCTTCGCCCTCTTGCCTGTTGGGGGAGGACAAAGGTCCGCTTCCGCCAAAGCTGAGACGATCTATCGAAGCAGCCGGTCAACGTTCACGGCGCAGTATTATCCGGCTGTCGCCTTTACCCTGCTTCGGCAACCGCCATCGATCCACGTGTTGCGCGTGGAAGATAGCGCTCTATCAGGTCACGCACATGGGCGTCGCGGGTTGCGGCGGTGTCCCCGCCCATGACCACGACGACCAGCCAGCGTCCATCCTTGGCGACGGACGTGACGACGTTGAAGCCGGAAGCCCGGATGTAGCCGGTCTTGATGCCGTCCACCCCTTCGACGCGGCCAAGCAGGCGATTGTGCCCGCGGACGGTCTTGCCGTTGAAGCTGAAGGCCTGTTTCGAGAAATAGGCATAGTATTGCGGGAAGCGCTTTTTCAGCGCGATGCCGAGCAGGGCCATGTCGCGCGCCGTGGTCTGCTGGCCCGCGTCCGGCAGGCCGGAGGCATTGCGAAACACGGTTCGTCGCATTCCCAACTGGCGCCCCCTTGCCGTCATCATGTCGGCGAACTGCTCCTCGCTGCCGCCCAGCAATTCGCCCACGGCGGCCGCGACGTCATTGGCCGATTTCGTCGCCAGCGCGCTGATCGCGGTATCGACATCGATCGACTGGCCTGGCCGGAGGCCGAGCCTGCTTGGTGGCCGCGATGCCGCATAGGCCGATACCGGTATCAGCGATGAGCGGCTCAGGCGGCCTTGTTCGAGCGCATCGAAAAGCATGTAGAGCGTCATCATCTTGGTGAGCGAGGCCGGGTAGCGCGTCGCTTCGGCGTTTTCTTCGAACAGAACCTTGCCGGTATTCGCATCGACCACGATCGCGGCATATTTGCTCGGGGCCGCCTGTGGTGCCTGGACCGAATCCAGCGTCGAGGTGGTCGAACAGCCGGCAATCATGCCGATAAGCATGAGAAGGGCTGCGACATTCCGAAGGGATGCTGCGATGTGGGACGATGCGACGTGCAAGAGATTACCCGGGCGGTGCGATGGGGTGATGGCGTAGCCCACGCGTTACAGCTTCGATCACTTTATCGCAATCCGGTTTCCGGCCTGTTAACCACGCAAGGTCTCACTTCCCGGCCAAGAAAGATTGCTTGCGCCAGGATTTGAATTTTTTCCGCGCCGGCCACAAAATGTACATGCCGGTATTGGATGAAACGACCATGTCAGACATCGCGACCATTGCCGCCTCGATTTTCAGGCACGCCGCCGGAATGCAGCGCTTCGTCGTTGCCATCGCCGGGGCGCCCGGCGCCGGCAAGTCCACCCTTGCGGAAAAACTCCACGATCTGTTGCCGGAGGGCTCCGCCGTCGTGGTGCAGATGGACGGATTCCATTTTGACGACGTGATCCTTCATCAGCGTGGCTTGCGCTTGCGCAAGGGAGCACCGGAGACATTCGATTATGCCGGCTTCGAGGCCCTGCTTCGCCGCATTCGCGCGGCCGAGCCGGATATCGCCATTCCGGTATTCGACCGCGATATGGAGCTTGCGCGCGCCGGTGCGCGCATCATCGGTGGGGACATTAAGTTCGTTCTCGTGGAAGGAAACTATCTGCTGCTCGATGAGGCGCCCTGGACCGGCCTGGCGCCCCTTTTCGATTTCAGCATCTTCCTCGACGTGCCGCGAGCGGAACTCGAGCGGCGGTTGATGATGCGCTGGCGCGAGCAGGGCAAGCCCGACGAGGAGGCGCAGGCCTGGGTGGCATCCAACGACCTTCCCAATGCCGAGCGCATCCTTGCCCGGTTGCGGCAGGCCAACCTTGTGCTGTCAGAGCCGTCGGCCGGGGCCGGCGAAGGCTACAAGCCGTCATCCACTTAGACCGGATACCATCTCCGGCATCTTGATCTGGGATATTGGTGAGCAAGTCCTTTCCGAAAACCGGTTTCCACTTTCCGGGGCAGTGCTCTAATTCCGCGCAGGTATTTCAAGGCCCTTCTGCACGGCGGGGCGGGCGAGGCCTCGCTCCAGCCATGCGGCGACATTGGTGAAGTCGTCGAATCCTACCAGGTCCCGGGCTTCGTAGAAGCCGATCAGGTTGCGCACCCAGCCGAGTATCGAAATATCGGCGATGGTATAGTCATCGCCCATGACCCATTTGCGCCCTGAAAGCCGCCCCTCCATGACGCCGATCAGCCGCCGGGATTCATCGCGATAGCGCTCCAGCGGGCGCTTGTCCTCGATCGCCCGGCCGGCGAATTTGTGGAAGAAGCCGAGCTGCCCGAATATCGGGCCGATCCCGGCCATCTGGAAGAACACCCACTGGATGGTCTCGTAGCGCAGCGCCTGGTCGGCTGGGATGAGCCGCCCGGTCTTTTCGGCCAGGTAAAGCAGGATCGCACCCGATTCGAAGAGCCCGAGCGGCTTGCCGCCCGGACCGTTCGGATCGATGATCGCCGGAATCTTTCCATTCGGGTTGAGGGACAGGAACTCCGGCGTCCAGCTTTCGTCCTTGCCGATATTGACCGCATGCGCCTCGTAGGCGAGCCCCAGTTCTTCAAGCGCAATCGTCACCTTGACGCCATTCGGTGTCGGATAGGAGTAGAGCTGGATTCGGTCGGGATGCTGCGCCGGCCAGCGCGCGGCAATGGGAAAGCCGGAAAGATCGCTCATTGGTAGCCTCGATGGTGGATGTTGGCGCAATGCCGGGAGAAGACAGCGCGGATTCGATCCGCAGACCGTATCACCACTGGAACCAGGCGCAACCTGTTGAAGCAGGGAGCTATGCGGCTTTGAAGGCGATGACGGCGTTGGTGCCGCCAAAGGCAAATCCGTTGCTGATGGCGGCTCTCACTTCCCGCTGCCTTGCCACATTCGGCGTGACGTCGAGATCGCAGGCTGCATCCTTCTCGCGATAATTGGCGGTGGGCGGGACGATGCCCTCGCGGATAGCCAGGATGCAGGCCAGCATCTCCAGCCCGCCGGATCCGCCCATGCAGTGAGCATGCATGGACTTGGTCGATGATACGGAAAGGCGATCGGCATGTGCGCCGAAAACGCGCCGGATGGCCGTCGTCTCGATTTCGTCATTGGCCTTGGTGCCGGTGCCATGGGCGTTGATGTAGTCGATGTCCTCCGGCCGCAGCCCGGCGTCCGCCAGGCAGGCCTGCATTGCGGCTACGGGGCCTTCGACAGTCGGAGCGACGATGTCGGTGGCGTCCCCGGACAGGCCCGCACCGGCAATCTCGGCAAGGATGGTGGCCCCGCGCGCCTTGGCATGGTCGTAGGTTTCCAGAACCGCCATGCCGGCCCCTTCGCCGATCACGAGCCCGTCCCGATCCACCGAGAAGGGTCGGCAGGTTTCGCGTGCAAGCGCGCGCAAGGCCTCCCAGCCCTTGAGAACGCCATAGACCAGCGGGGCGTCGGTGCCGCCAGCAACCATCACATCGGCACGGCCGAGGCGGAGCTGATCGATGGCAGATGCAAAGGCATGATTTGAAGAGGCGCAGGCAGAGGTTACGCCGAAGACCGGCCCCCGCAGCCCATGGATCATACTGACCTGGCCGGCAGGCGCCCCCGGCATGATCTTCGGGACCGTGAATATGCCCACACGTGGTCGACCTTCGAGCAGGACCTCGCGATAGCTTTCATCGGTGGTGATCGCGCCGTAGATGCCGGTTCCGACCACCGCTCCGATCCGCGTCGTGTTCCTCTCATCCACTTCGAGGCCGGATTGCCGCAGCGCTTCCCCGGCGGCAATCACCGCAAGCAGGCTGAAGCGATCCATCGCGACCAGCCGCTTGTGTTCCAAGCCATGGTCGGGGAGCGCTTTTATTTCCGCGCCGATGCGGACCTTGAGTTCGTAGAGGGGCGTGGTGGTTATCTCGCCGATGCCGGAGCGCCCCTCCCGCATAGAGTCCCAGATCGCGGGCACATTGGTGCCGAGTGAACACAACCCGCCGATGCCGGTGATGACGATGCGCGGAGGCCGCATCAGACTTTCTTGGCAATCAGGGCGCGCACAGCCTCAACCATGTCACCGACGTTCTTCAGGTTGCTCCAGGCCTCGACCGTGTTCATCTCGATCTCGATCCCGTAGGATTCCTCAAGATCGAAGATGATCTCGGTCAGTTCCAGCGAATGGATGCCGAGCGCGGTGAGTTCAGTCGCCAGGGTGATTTCGCCGCCCTCGGGCTCCGCATGGCCTTTGATCCGGTCGATGATTTCCTGAGCGAGCTGATCCGCCAATGCGCCTCTCCAGTTGTCGTTGCCCTAAACATGCAGTCGTTACTTGTGCCGCCCGGGAAATCGGGCGGCTGGACTATCTTCCTGTATAGGAACCGAAAATCAACTCGGCAACAAGCGATATCGTGGTCCGCTCGTAACTGGCCGGCGGGATGTGAGTGCCAGATCAGCCTGTTGGCTTGGCGGTCGCGTAGATGATCACGCTTTTCGGGCTGTCGAATTCGATGGCAAGGATATCGCGCATCAGGATGGCACGGGAATTGATGGCATGGAAAAGCATTGCATTGCCTTCAAGTTCCTTGCGCAGATCGATTATTTCCTTCTCGTGTTCCTTCACCTTGGCATCCACTTCCGGCGGCAAGCCATTCTCGGCAGCGTCCGGCAGGAAGACGATATCGACCTTGTCGAGGTTGGAAATCTTGCGCACCTCACTGGTATTGGCGGCGGTGTTTTCGATGGCGGCTATGATCTTGTCCGGTTCGGCCTTCGCGCTTGCCTCTTCCTCGCGCACTTCTGATCCGATGATGGTATCGATGGCTTTCTGGCTGTCCAGGCCCTGCGCCATCAGCGTCATGTTGGGCGCCGATGCGACCACAAAAGCCAACGCCGCGATCGCGTGAAACCAGAACGCATCGCGTGTCGCGATAACCCTCATTCAACTTCTCCTTCTCATATCGATTCGCCCGTGGCCCATCCGGACGTGAATAACAAAACAGCCGGTGGGTTGGATTGGTTCCGTCGGCGCGACGGTTTGTCCCTCCCGCACGGAGGGTGCCTGTTCAACTCACGCCGAGATGGCCTTTCAAATCCTCGACGCTGGTGATCAATATGGCGCCGGCTGGTGGTTCCATCGGCTGTTGCGGCCAGAAAAGCGTGCGCATGCCAGCGGCAAGGCCGGCGAGCGAACCGGTTATCGTATCCTCGATGACGAAGGTTTCGGCAGGATCGATGCCGGTCAGCCAGGCCGCGCGCAAATAGGGCTCTGGATCAGGCTTGCCCAGTCGCACGTCGTTGCGGGCAACCGACTTCATGCCGGGCTTGTCGATGCCGATCACCCGCATATTCGCTTCCACGATCAGCCGATCGGAATTGGATACCACAGCCTGCGGCACGCCCTGTGCCCGCAGGTCACGAAAGGTCTCGACGGCTCCCGCACGCGGCGCCAGGCGGCCGACATGCTCCATGTAGTAGACATATTTGCGCACGATCCAATCGTCGAACGAGAGGTTAAGCCCGAGCCTGTCGCGCAGCATCTCGTAGATAGGCACGGCCGAGATGCCGATTATGCTGTCATGCAGGTCGGCCGGCGGCGTGATGCCGAGGCTGGTGAGGACGGCAGCCATGGCCTGCTCATGCAGCGGCTCGCTGTCGATCAGCGTGCCGTCCATGTCCCAATAGACCGCTTTTGGCGTCATCCTGTTCTCCTTCGAGGGGGACATAGCGTCTTTGACCTGCAAGATAAACCTTGCCGAGTTTGGATCAGGGCGTAGCTGACCCGATCAGCGCCCGAGCACCAGCGCCCAGTAGCGCTGCTGGCTGCCATTGCCGTCGCGCACATAAGCAAGCCCGAAGCGGCCAAAGCGGGGATCGAGCATATTGCGGCGGTGGCCTTGCGAGTGCATCCACATGGCAAACAACTCCTCCATGTCCATGCGCCCGTGCGCGATGTTTTCGGCGGCAGCGCCTTCGACCCCGTTGCCCTGCATGCGTGTGGCAAAGTTCCGGCCCCAGCCGGTCGTGTGCTTCATCCGCGCGGTACGCGCCATATAGCCTGCCTGCTGCAGTGCGGCGTGCTCCAGTCGCGAATCAGGAACGAGCTTTGCAAGCCCATGGGTAGATCTGATCTCGGCGAGATAGGTGGCTGCCGCAGCCGATGCACCGGCGCCTTCGCCCGATGTCGTTGATGTCTGGCAGGCAGCCAGGAACAGCAATGCACCGGTCGCGGCACTTTTCAGGATTTTCTTGGTCAACAGCCTTCGCCAGCCCCTGTCTTGGTGAGTGCGAAAGCAATCTCCGCCTCTCGCGGTTGCCGTGTCGCCCGAAATGGAGTCGACAATATGCCCGCGCGGAAATTTTGTTGGGATTACGCGTTGGCGACGCGCAAGGCGCCACGCGAGGCTTCGCGCAGATAGCCGAGTGTCGCACCGGCATTGGCCGGCCTGCCGAACAGGAAGCCCTGGCCGCCGCTGCAGCCGAAGGTGACAAGCCGGTCGGCCTGCGCCTCCTGCTCGATGCCTTCGGCGACCACATCCATGCCCAGCCCTTCGCACATGGCCAGGATTGCCCGGATGATGTGCTCGGACGGCCGGTCTTCGAGGATCGAGGACACGAAGGCACGATCGATCTTGAGCTTGTCGCAACGGAATTCACGCAATCGGCCGAGGGAAGACTGCCCCGTGCCGAAATCGTCAAGCGAAACACGGATACCGCATCTTCTGAGGTCGTCGACGATCTTTTCGGCCGAGGCTGGATCGGTCATCAGCCCGGTCTCGGTGATCTCGACTTCAAGCCGCCGCGGATCGAAGCCGACCCGGTCAAGGATGGCCAGGATGTGCAGTCCGGTGTTCTGGTCGACGAGCTGGGAAGGGGAGAGGTTGAAGGACAGGAACAGGTCGCTGGGCCAGCTTTTCGCAGCTTCGGTCGCCTTGCGTAGCACCAGTTGCGACAATGGGCCGATAATGCCGCGTTCCTCCGCGATGGGGATGAACACCATCGGCGGCACGGAGCCTAGATCCCGGTCGGTCCAGCGCGCCAGGGTTTCGAAGCCGACGACCTTCCTTGTTTTCAGGTCCACGATCGGTTGGAAATGGGGCTCGACCTCGCCGGCCGAAACGGCGCGGCGCAAGGCCTGCTCGATGCGCGTGACCCGCTTGGCCGCTTCCTCCATTTCATGCGTATAGACGACCACGCGCCCACGCCCCGAACGCTTGGCGTGGTAAAGCGCGGTCTCGGCCTTGTTGACCAGTATGTCGGTGGTCTCCTCGCCGAAGTAGAACAGCGAGCAGCCGACGGAGGCTGATAGCCTGGCGGTTCTTTCCCCGACATCATAGGGCGCCGAGAGGATCTCTATCAGCATCTTTGCCTTTTCGGTGGCGGCTTCCTCGGAAAACACCATCGGATAGAGGAATGCGAATTCATCTGCGCCGATGCGCGTGACCGTCGAGTGCCCGTCCATCGCGGCACGCAGCCGCATGCCCACCTGAATCAGGATGTCGTCGCCTGCCTTGTGGCCGAAAAGATCGTTGATCGGCTTGAAGCCGTCGAGGTCGAGGATGCCGATGGCAAACGGCGCCGGGTCGTCGGCCCGTCCATTGATCAGGCGATCGACCTTGTCGTAGAATCGACGGCGATTGCCAAGCCCGGTCAAGGAATCGGTGAATGCAAGATCAGTATTTTCCTTGGCGGCGTGGTCGATGCCAGGCGGCGGTTGCATGCTTTTTCCTGCGGTCTTCTCACGTGCTGGCCGACAGTGGCACCAAACTGTTTAGGAAAGGTATCATGCAGACTTGTCCAGCCGTTCTGGACCAATGCATTCCGCAGCCAGGCCGGACGGATCAAAAACCTGCGTGCATCGCTTATTGGCAGCGCCCCTGTCAGGCTATACATGCGCTGTTGCCGCACTAGTGTGGCAATGCGAAATTCTGGATCAAAGCCAGGTGCGAATTCAGCTCGAAACCGCACCCGGCAACATTTTCCAAGCACCCTGACGGAGACCCCCAATGCCGCTCAAGATCGCCATCCAGATGGATCATATCTCCACGGTGTCTATCGCCGGCGATACCAGCTTCGCTCTGGCGCTGGAAGCGCAACGGCGCGGGCACGAATTGTTCCACTACACGCCTGATCGCCTCTCGATGGTGGGCGGCACCGTATTTGCGCGCATCGAGGCATTGCAGGTCCGCGACGAGAAGGGCAACCACTTCAGCCTCGGTGCGCCGATCCGTACCGATCTGTCGGAGATGGACGTGGTGCTGCTGCGCCAGGATCCGCCCTTCGACATGAACTACATCACCACCACGCATATTCTTGAGCGCATCCATCCGAAGACGCTGGTCGTCAATGATCCAGCCTGGGTGCGCAACAGCCCGGAAAAGATATTCGTCACCGAGTTTCCCGACCTGATGCCGGAAACGCTGATCACCAAGGATCCGCGCGAGGTCGATGCGTTCCGCAAGGAATATGGCGATATCATCGTCAAGCCGCTCTACGGCAATGGCGGTGCGGGCATCTTCCACTTGCATGAGGCGGACCGCAACCTCGCCTCGCTGCTCGAAATGTTCGCGCAGATGTTCCGCGAGCCCTTCATCGTCCAGCGCTACCTGAAGGACGTGCGCAAGGGTGACAAGCGCATCATCCTCATCGATGGCGAAGCCGTCGGCGCAATCAACCGCGTACCGGCCGAACATGACTCGCGCTCCAACATGCATGTTGGCGGCCGCGCGGAAAAGACCGAACTGACCGAGCGCGAGCGCGAAATCTGCGCGCGCATCGGCCCCTCGCTGAAGGAGCGTGGCTTTATCCTGGTCGGCATCGACGTGATCGGCGACTACATGACGGAGATCAATGTGACCTCGCCGACCGGCGTCCGCGAAGTGAAGAATTTCGGTGGCGCCGATATCGCTTCCCTGTTCTGGGATGTGGTGGAGGACAAGCGCCGGGCCCGCTGAAACGCGCTTGCCTTGAAATGTTCCGGTGCCACAACCGGTTGCAATCGGCTTGCAATTTGCGCGATTATTTTGTTCCTGTCTTGTTCTTGATTTGCTCTCAAATCTGTGTTTGTCTGTAGCCGCGTCAGGATCGAGCCAGTCAAGCTGGCATGGAATCGGCGGGCGCTTGGGGGCTTGCATGGTTTCGCGGGTACGCACGGTTGCGTTTCAGGGCATCGAGGCGGTGCCGGTCGATGTCCAGGTGATGGTGGCGCCTGGCAAGGTGGGGATGCACATTGTCGGGCTGCCCGACAAGGCGGTGGCGGAAAGCCGGGAACGCGTGCAGGCGGCGCTTCATGCCTCGGGCCTGTCGATGCCGGCCAAGAAGGTGACGGTCAATCTAGCGCCTGCCGATCTGCCCAAGGAAGGCAGCCACTACGATCTACCGATCGCGCTTGGCCTGATGGCAGCGCTTGGGGCGATACCGGCGGATGCGCTGGCGGGCTATGTCGTGCTGGGCGAACTTTCGCTCGACGGGACGATCACCGCCGTATCGGGTGCGTTGCCCGCGGCGATCGGCGCGAATGCTGAGGGAAAAGGCCTGATCTGCCCCGCCGCTTCGGGGTCCGAGGCAGCCTGGGCCGGTGCGGATATCGACATTCTCGCACCGCGCAGCCTCATCGCCGTCGCCAACCATTTCCGCGGGACCCAGGTTCTTGCACGGCCCGAGGCGAGTATTCATGCGCCGGCGATGGATTTGCCCGACCTTGCCGATATCAAGGGGCAGGAGACGGCACGCCGCGCACTCGAGGTGGCAGCGGCCGGCGGCCATAATTTACTTATGGTCGGGCCACCGGGTTCGGGGAAATCGATGCTGGCCCAGCGTCTGCCTTCGATCCTGCCGCCCCTGGAGCCGAAGGAACTGCTCGAAGTCTCGATGATCGCCTCCATCGCAGGGGAATTGGCTGGTGGGCGGCTCAGCGACCGGCGGCCGTTTCGTGCCCCGCATCACTCCGCGTCCATGGCCGCCATGGTCGGTGGTGGCCTGCGCGCAAGGCCGGGCGAGGTTTCGCTTGCTCACAATGGCGTGCTGTTCCTGGACGAGTTTCCCGAATTTTCACCGCAGGTGCTGGATTCGCTGCGCCAGCCCATCGAAATCGGCGAATGTGTCATTGCCCGCGCCAATCATCGGGTCAGTTACCCGGCCCGCATCCAATTGATCGCAGCCATGAACCCATGCCGCTGTGGTATGGCCGGCGAGCCGGGCTACCGCTGTGCACGCGGCCCTCGCTGCCAGACGGATTATCAGGCGCGGATATCCGGCCCGTTGATGGATCGTATCGACCTGCGCATCGAGGTTCCGGCCGTGTCGGCAAGCGACCTGATCCGGCCGGGAGCGTCGGAACGCAGCGCCACTGTGGCTGCGCGTGTCTCGACGGCAAGGGCAATCCAGCGCGAACGCTTCGAACGTCTGGGAGCCGGTGCCACGACCAATGCCCATTGTCCGACGGCATTGATCGAGGAGATTGCGGTCGTCGACGATGCGGGCTTGGCATTGCTGCGGGACGCCAGCGACAAGCTGGGCTTTTCGGCACGGGCCTATCACCGGGTTCTGAAGGTGGCGCGCACGCTCGCCGATCTCGATGGCCAAGAAACGGTGGGCCGCATCCATCTTGCCGAAGCCATCTCCTACAGGATGGCCGGCGACAGGCTTGCGCAAGCGGCTTGAGGCGGCTGCGCCGTCTGGCACAGATGCGATATCCTGGCCCCGCTTCGCCGTCTCAACGGGTGGCGTCTGGAGGGATAGTCTTCTCTGTCGCCTTCGCATGCTTGCTTCGTGAGGTCGATGTCCTTGTCCGGACCTAAGCTATGCCGCCCATGGCTTGCGGATCGAACTGTTCCAAAAGCCCCGCCAGTTGCGGATCGGCAACCAGTTGCGCGGCTTCATCGATGCCGAACCAGCGGCGTTTCAGCTGCTTGCGCCTGGGCCAGCTGATCAGCGTGCCTTTCACGTGAAGGCTGAACACTGTAACGCGACCTTGCCTCGCCGGACCATCGCTGTGCGGTTTCGCGTAGCTATAGTCGCCGATGGCGGCGGGGTTCACCTGACCGATGACGCCCACTTGCTCGAAGGCCCTCAAAGCCGCACTCCGAGCCGCGGTTCGTTCTTGTGCCGGCAAGCCCGTCGGCACAGCCCAGCAGGCTCGCTGCCGCGACGTCATGAGAAGAACCTGCAGGCACTTGTCATGGCCGAATCGCCAAGGCAGGGCGCCGACTTCCTGACCGGCAAAACCGGTATTCTGCTCCGTCAGAATATCCTCTGCGATGAATGAGTGACCTGTCATGCCATCCCTCCGTCGAGTAGCAGCGGGTATAGGGCGCCATCCCGAAGCCACGCGGGCTGGGCAGGCTGTGGCGAATATGGAAGCTGGCACCACGGGCAGCGTTGTGCGGCACGCGGCAGCCGGCGATGGCAGGAATTGCATTGTTTTTGGGGAAGAGGCTCTCTCATAGGGACGCTCCATCGATATGGCGGTCTGCCGCCAAGTCAAAATGAACCGCTTTATTTAAGAGATGTCCCGGAGCAGAAGTTTAAGTGCGGTATTCTGGATTCGGATACTGGCTGCCCCGGGAAAAGCCATATGCTTTTCCGGCAAGCCTCGTAATCCTGATAAATGTCTGCATGCACATAGTGCATATCTATTATGCAATTTGGACAAAACAAGGGCGCCGCCGCATCCCAGTGGCAGGTTCGTCTGCCGATGCAGGGTCTTTGGCTCGGCCCCATGAGTTGATCGCGGGTTGGACCTACCTTGATGCCGTTCCCGGCCCGATAGTCCCGGAAACTACCATCGGCGCGCCGCCTGTTTTGAGGCGTGCCTTGCAGGCGGGACATTGCGATGACCAGGATTTTCATTCTCGTGCGAGCAGCGGCGGTGGGGTTGCTGGCTCTTTTCTTGTGCATGACCCCTTCGCAGGCGGACATCCCCGACGAGCTTTACACTGCGCTCGGCGTAACGAGGGATTCGTCGCCCAAGGAACTCTATGAAGCCCTGACCAAGCGCTATTACGATCCCGAACAGGGTTTCGGCAAAGGATCGCTCGGTGAGTTCTGGGAGCCGATCCCGATCTCGAAATATCTCAATCCGGGCGTTTTCTATGAGCCGCCGGACATGGATTTCGAAGCGACCCGCGCCGAATGTGTCGAGTGCCACACCTCTGTGACGCCCGGCTGGGTGCATTCCTGGGAAGACAGCGTCCACAACCGGCTCGACGAAATCCGCAATCTGCCGGAGGAGGACGTCCGGGCTTACAAGAAGGAAATCATCGAGCAGGTCGAAGCCAATTTGCGTTCGATGGAGATCCTGCCGGCCGACAAGACGCTAGCAGAGGTTTCCTGCATCGACTGTCACATGGGCCCCACCGTCGAAAAGGGCAACCACAAGACCGATCTCAGGATGCCCGACGCGGCTGCTTGCGGCCAATGCCATTTGCAGCAGTTCGCCGAGCGTGAATCCGAACGCGACACCGCCAACTGGCCGCAGGATCAATGGCCGGCCGGCCGGCCTTCCCATGCCCTCGACATGAAGGCCAATGTGGAAACGGCCGTGTGGGCGGCAATGGAGCAGCGCGACATCGCCGAAGGCTGCACCTTCTGCCACATCAACCAGGCCCGTTGCGACGGCTGCCACACCAGGCATGAATTCTCCGTGGTCGAGGCACGCAAGCCGCAAGCCTGCGCGACCTGCCACAACGGTGTCGATCACAACGAGTTCGAGAACTACATGTTCTCCAAGCACGGCACGGTTTACCAGACCCGCGGCGACACCTGGAATTGGGAAGCCCGGCTGGCCGATTCGATGGAGAAGGGCGGCCAGATCGCGCCGACCTGCCAGACCTGCCACATGGAGTACCAGGGCGAGTTCGGCCACAACGTCGTGCGCAAGGTGCGCTGGGGCTTCAACCCGACGCCCAACATCGCCGACAATCTCGATCATGAATGGTTCCAGAACCGGCGCGACGCCTGGCTGCAGACCTGCCAGACCTGCCATTCCGGCCGCTTTGCCGAAGCCTATCTCGACGGCGTCGACCGCGGCACCAAGGACGGCATCAAGCTGGAGCAGGAGGCCAAGCAGATCGTCCAGGCGCTTTATGACGATGGCCTGCTGATCGGCCAGCAGACCAACCGGCCCGCGCCGCCCAAGCCCGAGGTCGATGCGCCGGGTGCCTTCTTCCAGCTGTTCTGGGCCAAGGGCAACAACCCGAGCGTGATCGAATATGAGTACAACGAGCTGTGGGAGCATCATCTGATCAAGCTCTACAAGGGCCTCGCCCATGCCAATCCCGGTGGCTACACCTATTCGGAAGGCTGGTCGCAGATCATCAAGAGCTACACCCGCATCCAGGATGAAAACACGCGCATCCGCGAAATGGCCGACCTGAAGCAGAAGGTCGCGGCATTGACCCCGGAAAAGCAGGGCAAGCTGTTCGAACTGAACACGCCGGTCCAGCGCGCATCGGTCGGCATACTGGGCAGCGTGCTGCTGCTGCTCGGCGGGCTGGTGTTCCTGCGCTCTCGGCGTATGGCTGGCGCAAGATGAGCGGCGTCTCGACAGATACTGGCCCCGGTGACGCCGGGGCCAGCTTGCGGAAAATGACAATGGGAGGGCGGAGCCTTGGCTTCGCCCTTGCGGCTGTCGGCGCCGGACTTCTCGGATGGGTCGGCTGGCAGATGATGCAGCCGGTGCCTTCGCCTTACGCCATCGTGGCGGCGCCGGATGCGCAGGCACTGGTGAAAGACGTCGATTTCACGCTTCCTGATGGCTATTCGAGCCATGGTTACGAGGTCCGGGTCGAGGGTGTGAAGGAGCCTGTCGCACGTTTCGTCGCTTTCGGGCGCGACGGCAAGCCGGAAGGGGTGCTCGCCTGGCGCAACGAGATGCAGAGTGCTGTTCTGACGGCCGATATCGATCCGGCGGAAGCTCTCGCGGTAGCCGAGGCGGTGCGCAAGTACGCGCCGGAAGATGCCGTACTGATCGGGCTCGGCGATGCTGCCAATCGGCTTTCCGTCCTGACGGGGCACAAGAGCCTCGTGGCGACAGGGGGCCTCGAACCGGTGCTCGTGCCAGATATCTGGCGCGACCGCAGCGCCGTGGTGGTGGAAACAGCTAGAGACTTCTTCGCCACGCCGGGTGAGGGTGGGTTCGAGACCACCGATATCGCCGAAGCACTGCTCAGCGATGAGATGATGGGGGCTGCCCGACTTGCGGCGGCGGCCGGAGAAAAACCCGCCTTTCTGATCCTGCATCTGACGGATGTGCTTCGCCTCGGCGAACTCTATCCCGACCGCTTTTCGATCGGTTACCGTGATTTTCCGGGGGCAACCGGTTCGCACGCACTGATGAAAACGGTGAGCACCTGGCTCAAGGAGCAGGGCTATCACGGTTATGCCATTGAGCCGCGCACAGCCGATGTGGTGCGCGTCTACTTCCTGGCAAACGCGCAGGCAGGAGGGACATTGCTGGCCCAGGCCCTGCCCTTTACCACGTCCAACCCCATGGATCTGGATGTGCTCGACCTCGTCTATCAGCGCGGCGGCACCTGGATTTATCGCCTGAAGCCGATCGTTCCGGCCGCCAGCGATTGATGCGGCGATGATGGTGAGGCTGATGGACTCACCATCCCGCCACGTCTTGGACCTATTGCCTTGCAGAAAATTCGGCAGATTATGGTGCCAAGAGTAGCCACCTCTACTGGGAGGGGAGGGAGCGATGGATCTGCCGCTGGTGCTCGACCAGAGCCAGGGAGAGACGCTGCAGGCGCAGATATTCGAGCAGGTTCGCCGCTTGATCCTTGGTGGGCAACTGCGCAACGGCATGGCCCTGCCGCCGAGCCGGCTGCTGGCGGAGCGCGTAGGCGTCTCGCGCAATACTGTGGTTCTTGCCTATGAGCGGCTGCTTGCCGAAGGCTACATCGAATCGCGGGGCACGGCAGGCACCTTCGTCAGTGACCGGACTGCGGAAGCGCCGCTGCTGCCGGACTTCCGCGACAGCCCCGGCATAGGCGACAATTCCCTGGCCGGGCTGGCGGCCTCCTCGCCCGCGACCGCGATACGGTTCCGCGGCAAGCCGGTCCGCATCGTGCATCCGGGCGGACACAGCCTGTCCTATGATTTCTGGGTCGGCCGGCCCGATCCGCATTCCTTTCCGCTGAAGGCATGGCGCCGGGCCTTCCTGCATCATTTGGCGACAGCAGGGCGGCACCTCACGGAATATTCCGAGCCGGCGGGGCATCCGCAGTTGCGGCGCGCCATTGCCGATCATCTCGGCCCGGCACGTGGCATGAGCGTTTCGCCCGAACAGGTGGTCGTCACCTCCGGTTCGCAGGAAGGCCTGAACCTGTTTGCGCGCCTGCTTTTCGACAACGACACCACCGCCTATGTCGAAAATCCCGGCTATCAGGGCGCCGTGTTCCTGTTCCAGTCGCTGTGCCGCAAGGTTGTTCCAGTGCCGGTCGATCGTTCGGGCCTGATCGTCGATGAATTGCCCAAGGCAACAGGCGTAGTCTATGTGACGCCGTCGCATCAATATCCCACCGGGGCCACATTGTCCCTCGATCGCCGGCTTCGGCTTCTGCACTGGGCCACCGAAACCGGCAGCCACATCGTCGAGGACGATTACGACAGCGATTTTCGCTATGACGGCCCGCCGCTGACCTCCCTTGCGGGACTGGATCGCAGCGGCCGGGTCTTTTATCTTGGCACTTTCTCCAAGTCGCTCGGTGCCGGGCTGAGGCTCGGCTATATCGTGGTGCCGCCGGAATTCAGCACCGCCGCGGCTGCCATCAAATCGCAGATGACCGCAGGCTCGCCCTGGCTGGAGCAGGCGGTCCTTGCGGAACTGGTCGAGACGGGTCTGTTCGAGCGGCATCTGCGCCGCATGCGACAGGTCTACAAGTCCCGCCGCGACCGGTTGATGAGTGAATTGCGCCGCCACTTCGGAGACGTGGAGGTGACGGGCCGCGCCGGCGGATTGCACATCGCCTGGCACCTGCCGCCCGATCTCCCCTCCGCGGCCGAAGTGGAAAGTGTTGCGCGTTCCGCCGGCATCGGCGTCTATGCGCTCGACAGCGGCGGCGGCGTCGATCTCGACGGCACGGCCGGGCGCGATGTTCTCGTATTCGGATATTCCTCACTCACCGAACGCCAGATCGAGCAGGCGATAGACCGCCTAGCCAAGGTGCTCCCGGCCTCGCGGGTGAGGGGCAAGGAACAGGCAGATGTTTGACGGCACCAGCATTGAAATAGGTCTTGTCGCGACGACGATGGCGCTTGTCCTTGCCATTGTCGCCTTTGTCTTTGCCGGCCTGGGCGTGGCGCCAGCCCGGCGCTCGGGCGTGGCCGTTGCGCGCCTGGCGCTCTACGGCAATGTCGTCCTGGTGGCACTCGCCATAGCGGTCATCATCGCGGCTTTCGTGCGGGGCGACTTTTCCGTCTATTACGTCGCCCAGCATTCCAATAGCCAGTTGCCCTTCATCTACCGCATCACCGCCATGTGGGGTGCCCATGAAGGCTCGCTCATGCTGTGGCTGTTCTTCCTCGTCATCTTCTCGGCATTGGCTGCCTTCCTGCACCGGCGCCGGCATCAGGAGGCGATGCCCTATGTGCTGATGACACTGGCGGCCATTCAGATCGGCTTTCTGAGCTTCATCCTGTTCCTGTCGAGCCCATTCATCGAAATCCAGCCGCCCTTCGAGGAAGGCCGCGACCTCAACCCCCTCCTGCAGGATCCGGGCCTGATCTTCCATCCGCCACTGCTTTATCTCGGCTATGTCGGTTTTTCGGTGCCCTTCGCCTTCGCCATCGCTGCGCTTGTCCGTGGCGAGACCGGGCCGGAATGGATCATCGCGACGCGTCGCTGGACGTTGTTTGCATGGCTGGCGCTGACCAGCGGCATCATGCTCGGCGGCTACTGGTCCTATTACGAACTCGGTTGGGGCGGCTATTGGGCCTGGGACCCGGTGGAAAACGCCTCGCTGATGCCCTGGCTGACCGCGACCGCCTTCGTGCATTCGGTGATGGCACAGGAACGGCGTGAGCTCTTTCGCGTGTGGAACCTGTTCCTCATCATCTCGACCTTCAGCCTGTCGCTTATGGGCACCTTCCTTGTGCGCTCCGGCGTGCTCACCTCCGTCCATGCCTTTGCGGTCGATCCCGGGCGTGGGTCGTTCATCCTGGCCTTCCTGGCTATCGTGCTGGTGGCTGGCTTCGGCCTGCTGATCTTCCGCGCCGAAAGGTTGCGCGGCAGCGAGGAGATCGTCTCGCTGATGTCGCGTGAAAGTGCGCTGCTCTACAACAACCTCTTCCTGCTGGTGGCCTTCGGTGCCGTGTTCGTCGGCACGCTGCTGCCGCTGTTCGCCGCCTTCTTCACCGACAATGCGCTGAGCGTCGCCGCCCCCTATTTCAATCAGGTGATGACGCCGCTGATGCTCGGCCTACTGCTGTTGATGGCACTCGGACCGGTCATTCCGTGGCGGCGTGCCAGTGCCAGGTTGCTGCGGCGGCAATTCGTGCTTCCGGCCGTGGCCGCCACGCTGGTTGCAGCTGGCGCGATGGCGTTAGGCATCTCGGACTGGACGGCGGTGGCGGCGACCGGTGTACTCGCCTTCGTCGTCCTCGTCACTGTCATCGACATCATCCGGGCAAGCCGCGTCCGGGCTGCAGCGGCGGGCCGCTCCGCCTTCTGGGCGCTGGGCGACCTGATGCGGATGAACCCGCGCCGCTATGGCGGCCTGGTTGTCCATCTGGGCATCGTCGTCATCGGCATCGGTCTAATCGGAACCGGCATCTTCCGCGAGACCGTGACGATCGCCGTCGCGCCCGGCGACCGTTTCGTCATCGGCGACTATCTCGTCACCTATCGCGGCATCGATACCGTGCAGGGGCCGAACTACACGGCTCGCCAGGCTCGCTTCTCGGTCTCGCGCGAGGGGACTCCTTGGGCTGAGCTCGTGACCGAAAAGCGCAACTTCCCGCGCGGCGAGATGGTCACCACGGAGGCTGCGATCCGCTCGACCTTCTGGGAGGATCTCTATCTCGTCCATGGCGGCGAGGCCGGCGACGGCCGCATCTCGGTCCAGGCGTTCCGCAACCCTCTCGTCTCCTGGATATGGGCGGGCTGGATCATCATCGCGCTGGGAACCGCGGTCTCGTTGTCGCCGCGCCGTTACGAGCGAACCACTCTGGTGGAGAGTTACGCATGATCATCTCGCTGCGGGCCTTGCCGCCCTGGAAGATCGCTGCCGCGCTAGGCCCACTGGTGCTGATCGGTGTGCTTGGTGTCGGACTGACACGCGATCCCTCCTTCATCCCATCCGCCGTAGTGGGCAACGATGCCCCGTCTTTCGACCTGCCTGCCCTTGACGGAGACGACCGCGTCCGGCTTGCCGATCACAAGGGCAAGATCACAGTCGTCAATTTCTGGGCATCCTGGTGCACCGCGTGCCGCAACGAGCATGACGTATTGGTCGAACTCGGTAACACCTATGCAGGTGATCCGGCGGTGAGCTTCCTTGGCATAAATTTCCGAGACAGGGATAATGCCGCACGCAAATATCTGGCCGACCAGGGTGCCTATCCCTATCCCTCCGGGCGCGATCCGGGCGGCCGTACTGGCATCGATTACGGCGTCTATGGCCTGCCGGAAACCTTCTTCCTCGATGAGCAGGGCCGTGTCGCACGCCGGCATGTCGGCGCGCTCGACCGTGCCACCGCGGATACGATCCTTGCCGAGCTTGGAGTGGGCCGATGAGGAGGATTGCCTACATAGCCTGCCTGATTGTCGTGGCAAGCGTCATGGCGATGCCACTCAAGGCAAGCGAACTCAAGACCGAAACAACGATCGACCGCGACCTGCGGGAGATTTCGCAGCAGCTTCGCTGCCCCGTATGCCAGGGACAGAACCTGTTCGACTCCAATTCCGGCCTTGCCGAGGAGATGCGCGAACTGGTGCGCGAGCAACTGCGCGAGGGCCGCAGCCGCGAGCAGATCATCGACTATTTCGTTGAGCGCTATGGTAATTTCGTAAGGCTGGCGCCGAAGACGTCGGGTCCGCAGGCCATCCTCTGGGTGTGGCCCTTTGCGGCCGCGATGGTGGCGTCGATCCTGTTGCTGCTCGCGCTGCGCCGGCGTCGGCCGGAAGAAGCCGCCGAAGAGGCCGGCGATATCGATCCTGTAAGCGTACTCGAGCAATTCGAGGTGAAGAGATGATGACGCTCGTTCTCATCCTGGTTCTATGCGCGCTTGTCGCCATCCTGGTCTTTTCGCCGCTTTGGCGAGGGCAGCAGGAAGAGGAAAGCGCTGACGACCAACCGACACAGGGGCCGCAGATCATTGCCCTGGAACAGGAACGAAGCCGCTTCGTGGAGGAGTTGCGCGGGCTCGACATTGCCCTTGCCGAAAAGAAGCTCGATCCGCACGACCATGCCACCGAGCGTGCCAGGCTGGTTGCGGC
>JBARWP010000113.1:0-2971 GCA_049646905.1 Pseudaminobacter sp.
GATATTGAGATCAAGGCGAGCGACGGCGAGGCAACTAGCTTCATGTTGGGCACATCCGAGATCCGCCGCGCGCGTGAAGTTGCCGCTAGGAAACGCAAGAAACCTCGCGAAGAGTTCTTGATCCTGAAGGTTGATAACGCGCTATCCACAGCACCAGTCTTCACACTGCTGCCGAACCCGTATGACCCGAGATATCAAGATCGTTTTGACATTGTTGATGACGGGGCGCGTGTCAGCTACCGGAAGTGAGGGCATTGTGGTCGTTCAGCAGAGAAGGTTGGACGTCAGTCCCATTCCCTCCGCCATTGATCTTATGATACTCTTGAATAATAAGAGATATTTGCCGCAGGAACAGGCGGACCCCTCGTTTCATCCCACATTTCATGATGGGCGTTAACGCCTTAGGCGGGCGTCGTCGGGCGGCTGCTTGACATGGCGACCGCCTCGCGTCGCCTAGCTTGGGAGAGAGTCCGCGACTCTCAAAGCCTGGGGACGGAACAAGGTGTCAAAAGTGCCAGTCGGCTCTATCTTTCACCTCTGCACATGGCAGTAATTTGCAAGGAGGATAGCTGCATGGACAGGATCACAGGCGGTTGTCTGTGCGGGGACGTTCGAATTGTGGCATCGGGACGTCCATATCGGGTCGGTCTCTGTCACTGTCTCGACTGCCGCAAGCATCATGGCGCTCTTTTTCACGCTTCCGCGATATTCCCTCAGGATGCGGTGACAATCGAGGGCGAAACGCGCGATTATGCCGGGCGGTTTTTCTGCACTCGTTGCGGCTCATCCGTTTACGCACGCACTGACGATGAAATCGAGGTGCGGATTCCGACGAAGCCGCCCCTTTGTTCCGACATGATTGCGCCCCCGGATTCCGAGATGATCTCGCCCCCTGGGGCTAGGGCTCTGCTGGCATTGATTGTTGTCATTTCGTATGTGTCGTGTGTCAAGTTTTTTGCGTCTGTTTTCGCCGCAGGCTTTCCCCCGTCAGATCGACGCGATGAGCATTGTGAACGAGGCGGTCCAGGATGGCGTCGGCATAGGTTGGATTTCCAATGACGTCATGCCATGCCGACAC
Organism: Pseudaminobacter sp.; assembly: GCA_049646905.1. GTDB lineage: Bacteria > Pseudomonadota > Alphaproteobacteria > Rhizobiales > Rhizobiaceae > Pseudaminobacter. Next base: position 1,079 of record JBARWP010000113.1, read on the forward strand.
GGGAAGCTGACTGGTGATGATGGTGGAACGGCGGCCGTAGCGATCCTCGAGGATTTCGAGGAGATCATGGCGGGCCTGATCGTCGAGAGGCTCCAGGCCCCAATCATCGAGGATGAGCAGCTGAACGCGGCCCAGGGTTCGCTGCAAGCGTGCATAACGGCCGTCGCCTCTGGCGAGGGCCAGATTGGCGAACAGACGTGGGACACGTTGGTATAGAACGGACCGGTCATCCCGGCAGGCCTTGTGGCCGAGCGCACAGGCCAGCCAACTTTTGCCGACGCCCGATGGGCCGCAAATGGCGAGATTGTCGTGGGCATCGATCCAGTCGCCGGCGATGAGCTTGAGGAACAGGGTTCGATCGAGGCCGCGCTCCCCGCGATAGTCCACGTCCTCAGGCGTCGCCTGATGGCGCAGCTTTGCAAAGCGCAGGCGCGCACCGAGTTTGCGATCGTAGCGTGAACTCCATTCCCGCTCGAGAAGCAGCCCCAGCCATTCGGCATGCGATAACTGTTCGGCCTCGGCATTTGTAGCCAGTTCATCGAATGCCTTGGCCATACCGGTCAAGCCCATGGCGTTGAGCCGGTCGAGGGTAGGATGTGCAAGCATGTCCTTTTCCTTTCAGTGGTAATAGCGGGAGCCGCGGATATTGGGGTGGTCGATGGGCTCGCGAGGCGTCGCCTGGGGCGACGACGCCCGGTCGAGATGGTTGTCGAGGATTGAGCGGACGGAGCCATAAGTCCGGGCGCCGATCTCCAGCGCCCGGCCGCAAGCGGCATTGACGCGCTCGCGGCCGAAGCCCTTGACGAGCCGGATGACGCCGAGACAGGCGCGGAAGCCCTGCTCGGGATGCGGCCGGTCCGCCAATATCTTCTGGCACAGCAAGGCCGCATCGGGGCCGACCGCAGAGGCTTCCCGGGTAATCCGCTCGATCGTCCAATCGGCAAATCGCCGATGGGCGGAAGGCATGTGATCCGGCACCGTCGTGTGCCGGCCATTGCCGCTGGAGCGCATATGGGCGGCGATCCGCTCGCCCTTGCGGAACAGTTCGATGGTGGTCGCCGTGATGCGCGCCTCGACCTGCTCACGCGCAAAGCGGTATGGCACCGAGTAATAGTGCCGATCGATCTCGACATGGTAGTCGAGGCCGGCGCGCCGAATGCGCCATTCGGCAAAGACATAACGATCGGCAGGCAAGGGTCGCAGTGCTGGACGATCGATCTCTTCAAACAGTTGCCGCCGGGTGCAGCCGACACGACGCAGCATCCGGCGATCGTTCAGATCGGCAAGCAATTCACCGATCGCCGTGTTGACCTCGGCCAGGCTATGGAAGACGCGATAGCGCAGGCGGCCCAGAAGCCAGCGCTCGACAATCCTCACCGCCGCCTCGACTTTCGCCTTGTCGCGCGGCCGCCGTGGTCGGGTCGGCAGCACCGAACTGCCATAATGGTCGGCCATCCCCGCATAGCTGCGGTTGACCTGGGGATCGTAGCGGCAGGCCTTGATCACGGCGACCTTGGCATTGTCGGGAACCAACAGAGCCGGCGCGCCGCCGAACGCTTCCAGCGCATTGACGTGACACCCCAGCCAGTCCGGCAGCGTTTCGGTCCAGCGCGCCTCCGCATAAGATAGGCTCGACGCACCCAACACGGCCACGAACAGATGCGCTTGCCGCGTCTTGCCCTTGAGCCGGTCGACGACCACGGTCACGGTGTCGCCGGCATAGTCGACGAAGAGTTTGTCGCCGGCGGCGTGGTTCTGCCGCATCGTCACCGGCAGGTTGGATGCCCAGCCCCTGTAGAGATCACAAAAACGGCTATAGCGGTAACCATCGGGGTGATGCTCGATGTATTCGTCCCACAGGATCTGCAGCGTCACATGCTTGCGCTTCAGCTC
>JBARWP010000114.1:0-5121 GCA_049646905.1 Pseudaminobacter sp.
GAACTGGCGCGTGTCGCGCTCATAGGCCTCCACCGTCAGGGCCGAGACCCGGCGTTCGGCTGCCAGCATCTTCAGCCAGTCTTCCCGTGCCGACTGGAGATCGGGTTTCACGGAGATGAGGAATTCCTGCATGCTGTCATCCTGCGCTTTGCCCCATGCTGACTGATCGGCGTTAGCAAGCGGTGAAAGCCCTCGGATTGAAAAGGTGCTGACGGCTCTGTAGAGCATGACCCTTGAAAAACGCGGATCATTCACCCGATGCCCAAGCTTGAAAACCCTGTCCAATTGGCCGTGATCGGTGCGCCCCATGGCGTCAAGGGCGAGTTGCGCGTCAAGACCTTTACCGCCGATCCGCTGGCCTTGGGCGATTATGGTCCGCTCCGTGCGCGTGATGGTCGGATGTTCGAGATCGTCGATATCAGGCCGGCCAATACGGTTGTGGTCGTGCGCTTCAAGGGCGTGAACGACCGCAGCGCCGCCGAAGCGCGTAACGGCACCGAACTGGTCATAGAGCGTGCCGCTTTGCCCGACGAAGGCGACGAGGACGACTTCTATCACGCCGACCTCATCGGGCTGGAGGTGCGCGACGAGAGCGGGGCTGCTATCGGCAAGGTGACCGCAGTGCAGAATTTCGGCGGCGGCGATATTCTGGAGATCACCCATCAGGGCCGCAAGGGCGTGCCGATCCCCTTCACCCGGGCTGCGGTGCCGCAGGTCGATGTCGCGAGCGGTTTCGTGCGGATCGACAGCGTTGCCGCCGGACTGGTCGAGGGCGACGAAGACGAGGAAGAAGCCGGAGGCCCGCGATGAGCTTTTGCGCCAGCGTGCTGACGCTCTATCCGGAGATGTTTCCCGGTGCGCTCGGCCTGTCGCTTGCCGGTCGTGCGCTGGAGGCCGGGGTCTGGTCGCTGGAGACGGTGCAGATCCGCGATTTTGCCAGTGACAGGCATCGGACGGTGGACGACACACCGGCCGGCGGAGGAGCGGGCATGGTGATGCGCGCCGATATCCTGGCCAAGGCGATCGACTATGCCTCGCCGCAAGGCGATCCACGGCCGCGCCTGCTGATGAGCCCGCGTGGACGGCCGTTGACGCAGGCGCGTGTGCGCGAACTGGCGGCCGGGCCGGGGGCGGTCATCGTCTGCGGCCGCTTCGAGGGTGTCGACCAGCGGGTGATCGAGGCACGCGGGCTTGAGGAAGTATCGATCGGCGATTTCATCCTCTCCGGCGGCGAACCGGCAGCCCTCGTGCTGCTCGATGCGGTGGTGCGGCTCCTGCCGGGGGTGATGGGCAATGAAGCCTCGGGAGATGAGGAAAGCTTCGAGAACGACCTGCTGGAACATCCGCATTATACGCGGCCGCAGGACTTCGAAGGCCTGAGCATTCCCGATGTGCTGATTTCGGGAAACCATGCGAAAATCGCCGCATGGCGGCGCGAACAGGCGTTGAAACTGACGCAGGAGCGCCGTCCCGACCTGCTTTTGCAGCATGAGAAAGCGGCGAGCGGCAAAAAGACATCGCGCGAGGCGTGACAAGCGCTTCAGAAGCGTGTATGTGCGCGCTCGCAACCGGAACAATTTCCGGACCCGTCAACGAAAAGACGGTGAATTCGCCCCTGCCTCGGCTTCTCGATGAGAAGAAAGGCATAGCCCAGCGGTCCTAGAACTGCGAGGTGAGTGCCGGGCGCTCTGGCTGTTGAGAAGCAAGAAGAGGTTATTGCGATGGATATCATCCGTCAGATCGAAGCCGAACAGGCTGCCAAGATCGAAGCGAAGCGTACGCTTCCCGAATTCCAGCCCGGCGATACGGTGCGCGTCCTGGTTCGCGTCACCGAAGGTTCGCGCACCCGCGTGCAGGCCTATGAGGGCGTGGTGATCGCGCGCTCGGGCTCCGGCTTCCAGGAGAATTTCACGGTCCGCAAGATTTCCTACGGCGAAGGCGTGGAGCGCGTGTTCCCGGTCTATTCGCCGATGGTGGAGGGTGTGGAGATCGTGCGTCGCGGCAAGGTACGCCGCGCCAAGCTCTATTACCTGCGCGACCGCCGCGGCAAGTCGGCTCGTATTTCGGAGAACACCGGCGTGCGTGCCCGCAAGCTGAACGAAGCCGAGCGCGATGCGCTGAACGCCGAGAAGGCCCGCATCGAGGCCGAGCGCGTTGCCGCCGCCGAAGCGCTTGCCGCCGAGAAGGCAGCCCAGGAAGCGGCCGAGAAGAAGGCCGCCGAGGAGGCTGCAAAGGCTGCCGAGGCATCCGCCGAATAAGCTTCGCGGAACTCCAATCAACAAAACCCGCCGATGCCCTCGGCGGGTTTTGTTTTTTCTGGCCCCTTTGACAAGTTCGGGGCTGGCCGGTCATCATCCCGCCATGAGAACCGATCCGCCCGGTTGTGGAGAGACGGCGAATGATCCTTGAAGCCGCACGCGCCGCTGCCGTTCAGGTGCTGTCGCCGCCCTTCCGCCAGGTGCTGTTCAAGTCGATCGGCCTGACCCTGCTGGCGCTGATTGCGCTGTGGTTCGGATTGCGCTGGATATTCGATACGCTGGCGCTGCCATGGATCGACGTGCTGCTGCCCGGCTTTCCCGAATGGGCCGGATGGATCAGCCTGATCGCGGCCATCCTGTTCGGCATGGTCCTTGCGCTGGCGCTGGCCTTCCTGGTGGCGCCGGTCACGGCCATCGTCGCCGGACTGTTCCTGGACGATATCGCCGAGCGGGTCGAAAGCGAGGCCTATCCGGACGATCCGCCCGGCCGGGCGTTGCCGGTGCTTGCGGCTCTGGTCATGGCGCTGAAATTCTTCGGCGTCGTCATCTTCGCCAATCTCTTCGCGCTGCTGCTTCTGTTCGTTCCGGGCGTCAACATCGCCGCCTTCTTCGTCGTCAACGCCTATCTGCTCGGCCGCGAATTCTTCGAGTTCGCCGCCATGCGCTTCCGGCCGGAAGCCGAAGCCAAGGCGCTGCGGCGGACGCATGCCGGCACGGTGTTCTTGGCTGGGCTGGTGGTTGCTGCCCTGCTTTCGGTGCCGCTGGTCAATCTGCTGACGCCGCTTTTTGCAGCCGCCATGATGGTGCATCTGCACAAGATGATCTCGGCGCGGGACGACGCCGGTCAGGTCACCAGGAAGCCGCGGCCCAGTTCGTCGTCCGCCTCCACGATGAATTCGGCCTTGCCTGAATAATGGGCGCGGCCGCCCACGCGCGCGATGATGGCGTCGTGGGTACCTGTCTTCGTCGTTCGCGCCACCGCACCGGAAAAGCGGGAGCCGACGATGCTTTCGAAGGTCCGGGCCTGGTCGATCCCGATCCGGCCCTTGGCATGCATCGCCGCCAGGCGTGCGGTGACGCCTGAACCGGTCGGCGAGCGGTCGACCTCGGCTTCGGCGAAGACGCAGACATTGCGCGTCGGTTCGTCCGAAAACATATCCCTGCTGTCGGTCAGGATTGTTCCGTAGAGAAAGGCAAGATCGTCATGATCGGGATGAGAGAGCAGGACTTCCCGCTTCACCCTTTCTGTCACGGCGGTCGCGGCATCGACGAAGTCGCGCACCCGGTTGCGGCCGAACTCCAGCCCGAACTGGCGGCAATCGGCCAATGCGTAGAAGGCGCCGCCATAGGCGATGTCGTAGGTAATGGAACCATGGCCAGGCAGGTCGACCTGCAGGTCCCGCGCAAACAGGAAGGCGGGAACGCTTTCGAAGGAGACGGCGCCGGTCTTGCCGTCCTTGACCTCGACGGAGGCCGTCACCATGCCGCAGGGGCATTCGATATTGACGGTCGTGATCGGTTCGCGGGCGGCAACGATGCCCTGGTCGATGGCGTAGCGGCCAAGCGCGATGACGGCGTGGCCGCACATGGTGGAATAGCCCTCATTGTGCATGAACAGCACCGCAAGGTCGGCACCGGGCAGATTCGGTTCGACCAGCAGCGCGCCATACATGTCGTAATGGCCGCGCGGTTCGAATATCAGGATCTTGCGCAAATGGTCGAGATTCTCGCGCACATAGGCCCGTTTTTCGAGGATCGTGCCGACAGGTATCGGCGGATAGCCGCTGGTGACGATCCTGAGCGGCTCGCCGCCTGTGTGCATGTCGGTGACGGTAAGAGCGTTCATGCGATATCCGAGGAGAACATTTCCTGAAGGGCGGCGAAAGGCATGCACTCACGCGAGAATTCGAACGTGCCCTGGTCGAGCATTTCGCGTGAGGCTTGCTGCAGCATGCCGAAGGCATAGGTGGTCAGCTTGGAGCCGACCGAGATGCGGCTTGCGCCAGCATCGGCGAGGGCGGCCACGGTGAAGCCGGGAACCGCCAGCACGTTCACCGGCTTTGAGAGCGCCGAGCAGATTTGCCGGACCGTCGCGATATCGCTGAGCCCAGGGGCATAGAGCACATCGGCACCGGCCCGCTCGAAGGCCTGCAGCCGCGCGATCGTGTCGTCCAGATCGGGGCGGCCGCGCAGGAAGTTTTCCGCCCGCGCGGTGAAGACGAAGTCGTTGTGCAGGGCGCGGGCGGCCTCGGCCGCGGCTGCGACACGCTCGACCGCAAGCGAAAAATCATAGATCGGGTTGGACGGGTCGTCCGTATAGTCCTCGATCGAGCATCCGGCGAGCCCTGCCGCCTGCGCGGCGAAGATCGTTTCGCCAGCGCTTTCCGGGCTGTCGCCCTTGCCGCGTTCGAGATCGGCCGATACCGGCAGGTCGGTCGCCGCCACCACCGCCTTGCAGTGCGAAATCATCATGTCGAAGGGGACGCCGCCATCCGGCAGGCCATGGGCGAAAGCAAAGCCCGCGCTGGTGGTGGCCAGCGCCTTGAACCCGAAGGAGGCAAGCAGCTTTGCCGTGCCGATATCCCATGGATTGGGAATGACGAAGGCGCCCGGCGCCTCATGGAGTTTGCGGAATATCGCGCCCTTGTCCATCGCAACAACCTCAGCCCGAGTGGATTCCGGCCGATCCTACGCCGGCCCGCGAGGCGCGGCAAATCCAATTCGGGCTGGTGTGGCGAATCCGAAATTCGTATCACTTTGGAGCGAGGTCGGTACGAATTTCGGTTTCAAAGCCACACCAGCAACTTATTGAATCCAGTGTGGTTTACGGATTTGAAGTTCCTGAACGCGGATGCCATGGAGA
>JBARWP010000115.1:0-2106 GCA_049646905.1 Pseudaminobacter sp.
ATCGAGAACCCGACCGACTTCCATGTCGCCATCGAGGAACTCAAGACCCATGAAACGCCGCTTCATGAATGGCCGGGCGGAGGAAGGCCTGACGAAGCCGATGCATGGGCAGGCTCGCCCTGGGTGAAAGAGCCCCGCCAGCATGTCGTGAGGCCCGATTATTTCGGGTTCTACAAGGATGGCATAACCGACGCCATCAACGCCCTGCGCGAAGACTTGCTTCGGCCGATGGTCGCCGAGCGCATCCGCCTCGGAGGTTTCGCGCCATCCCGCCAGGTGGTCTCCTTCGCCAGGAGCATCGAGGTCGATGTCAGAAAAGGTGGCGGGCTGGTGCGCCAGCGAATGATCGCGGCGCTGCGGCATGCGATCATCGGACCTCGCAAGCCGAAAGCATTCCAGGAAGCTGTCGGCCTGTGGCATCGCCGGGTCGCGACGCTCTCGGCCTTGCGCCATGAGCATTCGGCCGAACGGCCGGGTTGGCCGGAATTGTGCGCGCCCTGGCGCTCCCTCTGCGGCAGCCATGAAATCGTCGTCCTGTCGTCGGCGGCGGATCTAGTCGAAGAAGGCCGTGTCCTCGACCACTGCGTCGGCGGCTATTACGCAATCTGCCGGCGCGGAGATACGCAAATCCTGTCATTGCGGCAAAACGGCAAGCGGATAGCGACGCTGGAACTGACGCTCGGCCCGGACCTCGGCGTATTGGCGCTTGCGGTCGGCCAGTTCAAGGCCTACCGCAATTCGACTCCGCCGGCCCATCTTCATGATCCGCTGCGTGCTTTTCTGCGGGATGTGCGCAGTGGCGACCATCCGGTCAATGCCGCCCGCCTCGCCCACTATCGCAAGAAGATGCGTGACGTCTGGGACGGGACCTGGAACAGCGAGGCGCTGTCGCTCGATCACGCCCGGAAAGCCTTTCCGTTCTATCTGCCGCTTCTCCCACGGGGGACACCGGCGGATTTCGACGCTTGGTGCGCGGCGTCGGGATTACCGGCGGCCTTTGACGCGACGCTCGCTCAGCTCGACGCCTCCTCGCGCTGACCGCACCACAACCAGTTCCCGTTCCAAACCCATGAAGGAGAGCAGATCATGCATCCCTACGATCACGCGCGTTCGTCAGCCCGCATCCACGGCGGGGTGTGGCAGGACTATTTCGAACTGCACAGTTGGTTCGACGCCAGCAAGTCGCTTTTGTGCAGGTTTACCCATCGTGCGCTACGCCATCACCTCGAAGGCGTCGCCGAGGCGACAGCGCATTTCGGGGCCGATATCCGCAATTCCGATGCCGTCGACGTCGACACCATGACGCTTGGTGTCCAGCACCTGGAAGAAGACTGTCCACGCATTGTTTCCGCGTGTGACTGGCTCGTCGGCTTCGACGCGCCTGACTGGCTGCCTGCCTCGCTGCCGGACGCGGAAGATCTGGCCCAGGCGAGCGTGATGCGTTTTGGTGGTGAGGCTGAAGATTTCCTGCCGCTTCATCGCTGGTTCCTGGCGACAGCGCCCTGGAGTGAAGACACGGCGCATCTGATGTTTCGCCATCACGCTTTCGGTGTTTTCGAGGCGGAGGCGAGGTTCGGACCCGTAATCCACCATGGCGCCGGGTGGGTGACCCCGACGCGTATGGTCGCCGAACGCCATGTTCAGGAAGTCCTTGGACGCGTTCCGCCGGCGACGGAGTTCCTGCGCCGGATCAAGGGCGAGCGCTGGATGCTGCAGGCGACCTCGCCGCGCAAGCTCGGGCTCGATGCCCCGATTACCCTAGACGTCATGGAGAAGACCCATGTCGTCGCTTGATGTTCGCCGGTTCATCGTCATCTCCACCGGCCATGTCACCGAGACGACGGCAAAGCTTCTCGATGGTGTCCCGGTCGACCAATGGCCGTGCCTTGGTGGCCGATACGGCGATTATGGCTGGTTCGTCTATGCCCATGACGAGAATTGCGGAACCGGCAAGGACCGGATTCCGGATGATCTGTACGCCGTCATGATCTGGGCTCGAAAGAAGCGCTGCGATTATGTCCTGCTGGACTGCGACGGCGACCAGATCGATGCACTGCCTCACCACGACTGGTAGCGCCTGTCCGTTCTGCGGAAGGGGAAAAGAAG
>JBARWP010000116.1:0-10287 GCA_049646905.1 Pseudaminobacter sp.
GATCAGGACCACCAGCGAGCGCAGGCTGCCGCCGCCGGTGCGCACCAGTGCGCCGAAGCCGCAGGTGCCGACCAGGGCCATGCCGAAGCCGAATGCCAGCCCGCCAAGGATGGCACCGGTCCAGCCGAAGTCGGACGACAGGTAGAAGCTCGAGTCCAGTTCGATCAGGCCGGCAAAGATGAGGGCCTGGGTGAGAGTGAGCGCCACGGCTGCGGCCAGCGCCCAGGTGCGCAGGCCATGGCTGTCGCCGGCATACCAGTGCCGTTCGAGCGCCGACATGGTGCAGAAATGCTGCCGCCTGGCGACGAAGCCCAGCACGGTGCCGGCGAGAAGCCCTGCAAGCGGCAATGTCCAGGGTGAGGTGGCCAGGTGTTCCATCGCTTCCTCCACAAACCGGTCGCGCAATGCGGGCAACAGGCATCACGTCCGGCGCCGTAACGGCGCCGGAGGTCTCAAGAGTTCGGCTTCCGGACGGAGGCGCAGAACAGCTCGTACAGCGTGCCGATCACGGCCGAAATCTCGGCATTGGCGATTGAATAATAGATGACGCGGCCATCGCGGCGCGTGTTGACCAACCGGTCGAAGCGCAGCCTGGCGAGTTGCTGGGACACGGCCGCCTGCGGCATGTTCATGATCTCCTCAAGCTCCGAGACGGACTTCTCGCCCTCGGCCAGCAGGCACAGGATGAGCAGGCGGCTTTCATGGGAAAGCGCCTTCAACAGATCGCTGGCCTTTCGTGCCTGGGTGACCAGCGCCTCGAAATCGGCCGGAGATTGATCAGGATCGAATTTCGGAAGGACCATTCAAATTCCTTGTTTCGGTTTCGCATGCCTGGCGCGTGGCCCGTTTTTGCCTGCCGTGGAATTCATCCGGAGGTTGGTGCGTCCAGTTTGGCAAGGATATCGCCCAGAAGATACCAGAAAAACTCGCTGCCGGGGTAACCGCGCACACGGCCGATTTCCTTGCCGTCTTCGACCAGGATGAAGGAGGGCGTGAACTGTTCGCTGGCGATCTCCTCGAGATCGGCGGGCCATGGACCGGTGATGTCCACACGCCGCAACGGTGCGCGTTTGCCTTCCTCGGTCTTCGGGTAGGCCGGCGCGATCTCGGCATTGAAACGCGCGCACCACACGCAGCCCGGCCGTTCCAGCATGACGAGTTCTGCCGCCGCCGACGGGGCGGCAGCGCCGAACGTCAGCGCGAGCAGCACAATCAAGCCATGAACTGAAAAACGCATCTTCGGGTCCCTACGCCTTTACAACATATAGTAATTTTCGCATATCTTCCATCCGATTATGTGTCGCGGTGCGAAATTGTTGCCGGGACGGGGAGGGACGACATGCTGGATGTGAGTTTCGGAGGGGCGTTCCTGGCGGGCCTGCTTTCCTTCATCTCGCCATGCGTGCTGCCGATCGTGCCGCCCTACCTGGCCTGGCTTGCCGGACTGAGCTTCGAAGAGCTCAAATCCGAAACCATCGACAGCGGCACGCGCCGCCGCATCATATTGGCCGCGCTCGCCTTTGTCCTCGGCTTTGCCACGGTCTTCGTCGCGCTGGGTGCGACCGCCAGCGTGATCGGCAAGACGATCGCGCAATATTTCGACATCCTCTCGGTCGTTGCCGGCGTCATCATCATTACTATGGGACTGCATTTCATCGGCGCGTTCCGCATCGGACTGCTCTATCGCGAAGCCCGTATCCAGGTGAACCGCAAGCCCGTCGGCATGATCGGCGCCTATGTCATGGGGCTTGCCTTCGCCTTCGGCTGGACGCCCTGCGTGGGGCCGGTGCTGGCAGCGATCCTGTTCGTTGCCGGCTCGGAAGGAACGGCACTGCGCGGTGCAAGCCTGCTTGCCGCCTATTCCTTCGGCATCGGCATTCCCTTCATCCTCGCGGCGGTGTTCGCCAGCCGCTTCCTTGCCTGGGCGGCACGGTTCAAGCGGCATATGCACAAGGTGGAAATCGCCATGGGCGTGTTGCTGATCCTCACCGGTATCCTGTTCATCACCGGGCAGATGTCGGCGATCTCCTATTGGCTGCTCGAAACATTTCCCATCTTCGCGACGATCGGATAGGAGGCTTGTCCATGCTGAAGATTCTTGTTGCTACCCTCGGCCTGTTGCTTGCGGCCGCCTTGCCTGCTGCCGCCGAGATCGGTGACGACGGCCTGCACAAGGAACCATGGTTTTCCATGACCTTCCGTGACATGGCCGAAGACATCGCCGCCGCCAAGGAGGAAGGCAAAAGGCTTGCCATCGTGTTCGAGCAGCGTGGCTGCATCTACTGCGCGGCCATGCATGAGAAGCTGCTTTCGGACCCGGAGGTGCGCGACTTCATCGAGGCCAATTTCAAGGTCGTCCAGTACAACATGTTCGGCGACGAGGAGGTGACCGACCTCGACGGCGAGACCTTGACGGAAAAGACGGCGGCGCGCAAATGGGGCGTCGTCTTCACCCCGACGATCATCTTCCTGCCGGAGGTCGCGCCTGAGGGCAAGACAGTGGCCGAGGCCGCCGTGGCGACGATGCCGGGCGCGTTCGGCAAATGGACGTTCCTGCATATGTTCCAATGGGTGTCCGAGAAGGGTTACGAGGGCGACGAGCATTTCCAAAAGTTCCATGCACGCATGCTGGAGGAACTGCGCGCGGCGGGGCGTCCGGACGTCGAATGATCGGGCGGTTTCACGACATATGCAGAAAATCATATTTTTGCATTGAAGAAAGTTTCGAACGTGTCTAAAGTGAATTTCGGAGAGGACCTGGCCGGATCGGCACGGGGAAATAGCGGGAGGATGGCAGGCTGATGAATGGTGTGAAACTGTTTCTGGCTGGAGCGCTCCTCTTGCCGGCAAGTGTCGCAATGTCGGCCGATACCGCTCCCGATGCCGTCACGTTCGAAGACAATGCGGTTGCCGCATCGCTGACCGGTGCGGCCGGCGATGCAACTGCGGGGGCCGAAGTGTTCAAGAATCGCAGCCTTGGCAACTGCCTGGCCTGCCATGCCAATGCGGCTATGGAAAAAGAACTGTTCCACGGCACTGTCGGCCCGTCGGTGGATGGCGTCGCAGACCGTTGGACGCCCGAGGAACTGCGGGCGATCGTGACCAATTCGAAGCAGGTCTTCGGCGAGGAGACGGTGATGCCCGGCTTCTATTCGCTCGAAGTGGGCAAGAATATCGGCGAACAGTTCGTCGGCAAAACAATCCTGACCGCACAGCAGGTCGAAGATGTCGTCGCCTATCTCGCGACGCTCAAGGAATGATGGAACCCAGGAGAAAGCGGATGAAACTCAACAGACGCGAAGCGCTTGCCCTTTCGGGCGGAGCGGCCGTCTTCGCCATGGTCGGCTTTCAGGCTTCGACGGCCTATGCCAGCGCTGAGGAGGCTGAAAAGAGCATCATGGAATTCACCGGCGGCAAGACGCCGGAGGCCGGCAAGATCACGCTGACCGCCCCCGAAATTGCCGAGAATGGCAACACGGTGCCGATCGCGGTCAATGTCGAGAGCGCCATGGCCGGCGACGATCTCGTCCAGTCGGTGATCATCCTGGCCGACGGCAACCCCAATCCGGCGGTTGCGACCTTCAATTTCACCGAAGCCAGCGGCGCGGCTGCCGCCACCACGCGCATGCGCCTTGCAAAGACGCAGAATGTAATCGCGGTGGCCAAGATGGCCGACGGCTCGGTGTTCATGGATAAGAAGCAGGTCAAAGTGACCATCGGCGGCTGCGGCGGCTGAGCGCTCGGGAAGGAATATTCAGATGGCTACCCCAAAACCACGCGTGAAATTGCCCAAGTCGGCTGCGGCCGGCGAGGTCATCACCATCAAGACGCTGATCAGCCACGAGATGGAGTCCGGCCAGCGCAAGGACAAGGATGGCAACGACATCCCGCGCCAGATCATCAACAAGTTCACCTGCGAGTTCAACGGCACGCCGGTGTTCTCCTGTGACCTCGACCCGGCGGTCTCGGCCAATCCGTATTTCGAGTTCAACGCCAAGGTCAGCGAGAGCGGGACGTTCAAGTTCACCTGGGTGGACGACGACGGCTCGGTCTACGCCGACGAACAGAAGATCGACGTGCAATAAACGGGGCGGGCGCGCCCGCGACCTGGAAGGATTGGGGAGGAAGGCCGTGAGAAACAAATTTGCCGCAGTCGCGTTCGGGCTGGCCATGGCATCAGCGGCCTTGTCGCCTGCCGGGGCCGATCCGATCGACGAGAAGCTTGTCATCGATGGCGTCGAGATCGTCAGTCGTGCCAAGGCGCCGGAAGGCCTTCCCTTCGACGAGGTCCTGTCCGGCTGGCTCTACCGCGAAGCCGAGACGCGGGCGCTCGAGGAGGACTCCTTCGAGAATCCGGGAATGCTGGCCGTGGAGCGCGGCGAGGAAATCTGGAATACGGTCGATGGCAGCAAGGGCCAATCCTGCGCGTCCTGCCACAATGACGCGGCCGAGACGATGAAGGGCATCGCCGCCAACTATCCGAAATGGGATGCCGACGCCAAGCGTCCGATCAATATCGAATTGCAGATCGACAAGTGCCGCGTCGAGAACATGGGCGCGGAGGCCTACAAGTTCAACGATGAGGCGCAGGTGGCGCTGACGACCTATATCAAGCATCAGTCGCTCGGTGCGCCGGTCTCGCTCGACCTGACGCAGGGCGAGTTGCAAAGCTGGTGGGACCGCGGCAAGGACGTCTATTACACGCGCACCGGCCAGCTCAATCTCGCCTGTGCCTCCTGCCATGAGGCCAATGCCGGCAAGATGATCCGCGCCGACCATCTCAGCCAGGGGCAGGCCAACGGCTTTCCGACCTATCGGCTGAAGGACGGCCTCGTTTCGCTGCATCAGCGCTTCCGGGGTTGCGTGCGCGATACCCGCGCCGAGACGCCCAAGGCCTTCTCCGACGATCTGATGGCGCTGGAACTCTACGTGACGTGGCGCGGCACGGGCCTGGCCGTGGAGACGCCGTCCGTCCGGCACTGATCCTAGCGGCGGACAGATCGCCGCTTCGCCCTGAATAAGATGACGGGTCCGGTTTGCGTGCCGGAGCGAACCTGTGTGTCATTATTCGCAAGGTTTCCCTTGGAGTGAAGATGTTCTCAAGACGTGAATTCCTGATGGCCACCGCAGCGCTCGGTGCGATCGCCGGTCCCGGCCTCGTCGGAAAATGGTCGCGGGCCGCCGCCCAGCAGGCGCTTTCGGAGAATGACCTGCTGGACTTCGACAGTTTCGGGAACGTCACGCTGGTTCATCTGACCGACATCCATGCCCAGCTGATGCCGGTTCACTTCCGCGAACCGTCGGTCAATCTCGGCGTCGGCGACGTTGCCGGCCTGCCGCCGCATGTCACCGGGGCGGATTTCCTCAAGCTCTACGATATCGAGCCGGGCTCTGCGCATGCCTATGCGCTGACCGCGGAAGATTTCAGCAGCCTGGCAAAGACCTATGGCAGGATGGGCGGGCTCGACCGTATCGCCACGATCGTCAAGCGCATCCGGGCCGAGCGTGGCGACAACATGCTGCTGCTGGATGGCGGCGACACCTGGCAGGGCAGCTACACTTCGCTGCAAACCAAGGGCCAGGACATGGTGGATGCCATGAATGCGCTGGCGCCCGATGCCATGACCGGCCACTGGGAGTTCACCTATGGCGCGGAGCGCGTGCAGGAGATCGTCGAAGGGCTGCCTTTCGCCTTTCTCGGCGGCAATATCTACGATGCCGAATGGAACGAGCCGGCCTTCGAAGCCTACAAGATCTTCGAGAAGGGCGGCGTGAAAGTCGGCGTCATCGGCCAGGCGTTTCCCTATACGCCGATCGCCAATCCGCGCTGGATGTTCCCCAACTGGTCGTTCGGCATCCGCGAGGAAGATGTCGTGGCCAACATAGCGGCGGCCCGGGAAGACGGCGCCGAACTGATCGTGCTGCTGTCGCATAACGGCTTCGACGTCGACCGGGCGCTGGCCTCGCGCGTCGAGGGCGTCGACGTCATCCTTACCGGCCATACGCATGACGCGTTGCCGGAGCCGGTGCTGGTGGGCAAGACGCTGCTGATCGCCAGCGGTTCGCACGGCAAGTTCGTCACCCGCCTGGATCTCGACGTGCAGGGCGGCGAGATGAAGGGCTTCCGCCACCGCCTGATCCCGGTGTTCTCCGACGTGATCGCGCCGGATGCGGAGATGGCCAGGCTGATCGGTGAGTTGCGCGCGCCCTACGAACAGGATCTGAAGCGCGAACTGGCGACGACGGAATCGCTCTTGTTCCGGCGCGGCAACTTCAACGGTACCTTCGACGACCTGATCTGCCAGGCACTGATGGATGTGCGTGAGGCCGATATCGCGCTCTCACCCGGATTCCGCTGGGGCACGTCCGTGCTTCCCGGTGAGAAGATCACGGTTGAGGACCTGCACAATGCCTGCGCCATGACCTATCCGGCCGCCTATCGCTCGACCATGACCGGCCAGGCTCTGAAGGACATACTCGAGGACGTCGCCGACAACCTGTTCAACAAGGACCCCTACTACCAGCAGGGTGGCGACATGGTGCGCGTCGGCGGCATGGGCTACACGATCGACCCGCAGGGCGATATGGGCGGACGCATCTCCGACATGACGCTGCTCAAGACCAGCGAGGCGATCGAAGCTGACAAGGACTATGTGGTCGCCGGCTGGGCCTCGATCAACGAGGCCACGGAAGGCCCCGCGATCTGGGATGTCGTCGAAGATTACCTGGCAAAAAATCCGGTCGTGAAGCTAGAGCCGAACCGTTCCGTGAAACTTGCCGACTGAGGTGCGACGATGTTGCGGTCCGTGAGGGCCGATTGCGCGTTGATATATAGGAAAAACTGAATATAATGTTTTTCCTATATGACCGGGAGATTTCCATGACCGTTGTGCACGAGGACAGCAAGGCTGCGGCTTCGGCCTCGCGAAGGCAGTTCCTGAAAGCCGGGCTGGCGGGTGGGGCGGTCGCTGCCGCAAGCACGATGGCCGGCGGCGCGCTGGCTGCGGGCGATCCGCTTATCACCGAGATCCAGGACTGGAACCGCTATTCCGGCGACGGGGTGGATGCCTTTCCCTATGGCAAGCCTTCGCCGTTCGAGAGCGAGGTGATCCGCCGCAACGTGCCGTGGCTGACCTCCGATTCGATCTCCTCGGTCAACTTCACGCCGCTGCATGAACTCGATGGCATCATCACGCCGAACGGGCTTTGCTTCGAGCGCCACCTTGCCGGCATCGCCACGATCGATCCGCAGCAGCATCGGCTGATGATCAACGGGCTGGTCGACACACCGCTGGTGTTCACCATGGCCGACCTCATGCGGTTCCCACGCGAGAACCGCATCTATTTCCTGGAATGCGCCGCCAATTCGGGCATGGAATGGCGCGGCTCGCAACTCAATGGCTGCCAGTTCACGCATGGGATGGTGCATTGCGTGATGTATACGGGCGTGAAGCTGAAATACCTGCTCGAGGAAGCAGGGGTGAAGACCAGCGCCAAGTGGATCATGCCGGAAGGCGCCGACGCCTCGGCCATGACCCGCTCGATCCCGCTCGAAAAGGCGCTCGAGGACTGCATGGTCGCCTTCAAGATGAATGGCGAGGCGCTGCGGTCCGAGCAAGGCTACCCGCTGCGCCTGGTGGTGCCGGGCTGGGAAGGCAATATGTGGATCAAGTGGCTGCGCCGCATCGAGGTCGGCGACGAGCCATGGCACCCGCGCGAGGAGACATCGAAATATACCGACCTGCTGGCCAACGGGAAATCGCGCCGCTTCACCTGGGTCATGGACGTCAAATCCGTGATCACCAATCCGAGCCCGCAGGCCCCCATCAAGCACAAAAGCGGCCGCACGGTGCTGACGGGTCTGGCATGGTCCGGTAACGGCGCCATCAAGCGGGTCGATGTGACACTGGATGGCGGCCGCAACTGGGTGACGGCGCGGCTGGATGGGCCGAGCCTGTCGAAGTCGCTGCATCGCTTCTATCACGAGTTCGACTGGGACGGCTCGGAGCTGTTCCTGCAGTCGCGCGCCATCGATGAGGCCGGGTTCGTGCAGCCGACCAAGGATGAGTTGCGCGCCGCGCGCGGCGAGAACTCGATCTATCACAACAACGGTATCCAGACCTGGCACGTGAGCCCCGACGGAGTGATTGAAAATGTCGAGATTTCCTAAAGCGGCCCTCGCGGCTGCCGCTGTGCTCGCCGCTTCTTTCGCACCCGCCGCTGCCCAGGATGCCGCCCTGGGCGAAAAGGTGTTTGCGCGCTGCAAGGCCTGCCACGCGGTGGGCGAGGATGCCAAGAACCGGGTAGGGCCGCATCTCAACGATCTGTTCGGACGCGCTGCCGGCTCGATCGGGGACTTCAAATATTCGCCGGCCATGAGCAAGGCGGGCGAGGGCGACCTGGTCTGGGAGGACCAGACGCTGGCCGAGTTCCTGACCAAGCCGAAGGACTTCGTGAAGGGCACGAAGATGGCCTTTGCCGGCCTGAAGAAGGAAGACGAGATCGCCAATCTGACGGCCTATCTCAAGACCTTCTCTTCGGATGCGGCGCCTGCCGCGCCGACCGACGATGCCTCCGAAACGCCGGTCGAGGAGAAATCCGGCGCGGCCGCCGAGCCTGCCGAAGCCAAGGTTGCGGCTGCTACGGAAGCCGCTCCCGCAGAGGCAGCGGCCGAGGTATCCGAGGAAGCCGAATCCCATGGCGTCTTCCATCTCGGGCGGCCCGCGACTGAGGACGAGATCGCGGCCTGGGATATCGATGTCAGGCCGGACGGGGCGGGGTTGCCGGAAGGGCGCGGCACGGTTTTGCAAGGCGAGACGCTCTTTGCCGATCAATGCGCCTCCTGTCATGGAGATTTCGGCGAGGCGGTCGGGCGTTGGCCGGTTCTGGCAGGTGGCCAGGGTACGCTGATGAACGAGCGTCCCGAAAAGACGGTCGGCTCGTTCTGGCCTTATCTGTCCACGGTCTACGACTATATCCGCCGCGCCATGCCGTTCGGCGACGCGCGTTCGCTGAGCGACGACGAGGTCTATGCGCTGACGGCTTACGTGCTTTACCTCAACGACATCGTGACGGACGAGGATTTCGAGTTGTCGAAGGAGAACTTCACCTCGATCCGGCTGCCGAACGAGGACAATTTCATCGATGACGACCGGCTCTCCGAAAAGCACTATGCCGCCAATGTCGAGCCCTGCATGAAGGACTGCAAGCCCGGCAAGGCCGAGATCACCAAGCATGCGGCCGTGCTCGACGTGACGCCGGACAGCAGCGAAGGCGAGGAAAACACCGGCGGAATAGACTGACCCCGCCGGCATTCCGGGCAATCACATACAGGTTCGATCCCCTTCGGTTTGCTTCGCAAAACCCCGCGGCCGGAACAATTTCCGGCTGCTTGCGTTCAGAATGGTTGCAGCAGGGTTTGTCCGATGGCGCCGCGTCCGTTCTGGAAGGGGTATCTGAAACTTTCGCTCGTCACCTGCCCGGTGGCGATGACGCCTGCCACTTCCGAAACCGAGAAGGTTCGCTTCCACACGCTCAACCGGAAATCCGGCAATCGCGTCGTCAGCCAATATGTGGATTCCGTCACCGGCAAGCCCGTCGATGAAGACGACGAGGTCAAGGGTTATCCGCGTGGCGAGGACGAATATGTGCTGCTCGAGGATGAGGATCTGGACTCCGTCGGGCTGGAAAGCACGCGCACCATCGATATCGAGATGTTCGTGCCGGCCGACAGCATCGGCCCGATCTGGTACGACAAGCCGCATTATCTGACGCCCGATGACCCGGTTGGCGAGGAGGCGTTTTCCGTCATACGCGATGCCATGGCCTCCACCGGCATGGTCGGCATATCGCGGCTGGTGATGTATCGCCGCGAGCGTGCGGTGATGCTGGAGCCGCGCGACAAGGGCATCGTGCTGTGGACCTTGCGCTATGGTGACGAGGTGCGCGATCCGGAGGATTATTTCGGCGGGGTCGGTTCGGAAAAGGCCGACCCGGAGTTGATGACACTGGTGAAGACGCTGATAGACGAGCGCACCAAGTCGTGGGACCCGAAGATGGTGGACGACCCGGTGCAGCACCGCCTGCTCGACATCATCGCGGCTAAGAAGAAGGGCAGGAAGAAACCTGCCGCACCTGCCAGGAGCGAGCCTGAAAAGCCCAGCAATGTCATCAACATCATGGACGCGCTGAAGAAAAGCATCGCCTCGGCGAAGAAGTCGGGCAAGCGTAAATAAAGCAATTCTAGGAAAAGTGGGAACCGGTTCTCCGTCCGGACTTGCGCAAAAC
>JBARWP010000117.1:0-1506 GCA_049646905.1 Pseudaminobacter sp.
GTGACCGCCTCATGACTTCCTCGGCATTGCTGCCGAGCAGCAGCCTTCCGATGCCGGAACGCCCATGGGTTCCGATGACGACGAGGTCGGCTTTCCAGTCTTGCACACGATCCTCGATCAGTTCGGCAACGGAAAGGTCGGAAGATTGAATGGCCTCGAACTCCGGACTCAAACCTGTCGTGGCAAGAAATTCCGCCATCTGCTGGGTAGCCAGCGCCCGCTGACCCGCTACATGCTCGCTTAGCGTCTCCGATGCGGCCGATTCAGCCTGTGTCGGCTCCCCAAGCGGCACGTCGAACGCGTGGAGGACGGCAACGTCCGCGTTTTCGAGCATGTCGAGCTTTCTGACGGCGGAAACCAGGGCGGTCGAACCATCGGTGAGATCCGTTGCAATGAGCATGCGCGAATAGGGCGCGGCCGGCGTCGCCTTCGCCATCAGGACGGGCCGCCCGCTTCGGCGGATGATGCGCTCCGCCGTGGTTCCGATGAAGACATCCTTCACCGCGTGTCGCCGGTGCGGACCGACCAGAATCAGATCGAAATTCAGCTCATCGGCGTCGTGAATGACCCCTTCGTCGGCCGCGCCGAATGACACCTTCGGCTGGCAGTCCACGCCGTCGATATCCCGGAGCGTGGCCGCCAGTTCTTCCAGGAGGGGGCGGCCCCTGGCGATATCGCCGTCGACGAACCGCCGAGGCCGCTCGTCGTCGACGACATGCACGAGCACGAGACCCGCCGTATTTTGCTTCGCCACCAGGACGGCTCGGCGCAAGGCGCGGTCGGAAAGGGGAGAGAAATCGGTCGCCACGAGTATCGTCTTTTTCGTGCTGCCCGTCGTTTGATGCCGTCCTTCTCGTGTTGTTGCGACCGCAAGCCGATCCACGGTCCCACGGCCCCGCAGGCGCTTGGCAGCTTCGGTCGCTGCCGGAGCCGAGCCGCCGAAAAGAGTTGGTATCCCGACTGCCTTGCACCCGGTGAGGCCGCGCCGGGCGATCCCGGCCGGCCCGCCTTCCGCAGCTCTCCGTTGCCTCACGGGCGACAGCGGAAGGGGGTTCATTGAGGCAGATCAAGTCGGAAGTCGTCGGCCAATATACTGTCTCTTCCGATCAGGAAGGAATGGCTGGCGAATGAAGGCAAGCGACATCATGACGATGCCTGTTGCAACGGTCTCAATCGCGACGAGTGTGCGGCATGCCGCTCGGATCATGCTGGATCGCGGTGTCAGCGGGTTGCCCGTCCTTGACGACGAGGGCAGGCTTACCGGTATCGTTACGGAGGGTGATCTCTTGCGCCGCGCCGAGCTCGGCACCGTACGTGCCACCGAATCGAATCTGCCGGCCGAGCAACGCGCTCGCGCCTATGTGAAAAGCCATGGCTGGAGCGTCGAGGACGTCATGACGAAGGAACTGGTGACGATCACGGAAGATACCCCGGTCGGCCGCGTCGCCGCTGTGATGGAGGAACGGGGCGTCAAACGCCTGCCCGTGATCCGCGACGGCCGGCTGG
>JBARWP010000118.1:0-3779 GCA_049646905.1 Pseudaminobacter sp.
AGATCAATCTCGCCTTGCACATCACCGGCCGCCGTGCCGACGGCTATCATCTTCTTGAGAGCCTCGTTGTCTTTACCCGTTTCGGGGACCGCGCAGAGATGCGCGCGGCGGGCGTCGACAGCTTCGAGATAGACGGCCCTTTCGGCGAAGGGCTCTCTATTGATGGCGACAATCTCGTCATTCGCGCCCGCGATGCGTTGCGGGAGGCCGTGGCAAGGCAGTTGCGGGGAGGTTCGCGCCCTACGTTGCCCCCCTCGGTCCTGCCGGACATCTCCCCCTCAAGGGGGGAGATCATGCCGTCGTCGGCCTCCCGGCCAATCTTCAACCAACCCGAAGTTGATGAGGCGGCGGAGCGACTAATCTCCCCCCTTGAGGGGGAGATGTCCGGCAGGACAGAGGGGGGCAACGTAAGGTGCTCCGTGTCCGGACTCCCCGTCGCCATCCGCCTCGATAAGCATCTGCCGCTGGCATCCGGCATCGGCGGCGGATCGAGCGATGCGGCGGCGACGCTGCGCGCCCTGAACCGGCTTTGGCGATGCAATCTCACGCCCGGCGCCCTCGCCCATATCGGCCAAAGCCTCGGCGCCGATGTGCCGATGTGCCTGGCCGCAACGCCGCTGATCGCACGCGGAATCGGCGAGATCATCGAGCCGGTCGCCGATTTCCTGGAGCTGCATCTGGTGCTGGTCAATGCCGGGGTCGAAGTCCCGACGCCCGCCGTTTTCGCCGCTCTCGCGCAAAAGGAAAATCCGCCGCTGCCGCCGCTGCCGGCCCACCTTTATTTCGACAGCCTGCGAAGCTGGCTTGCCGCGAGCCGCAACGACCTCGAAGCGCCGGCCACGGCAATTGCACCGGCAATCGCCGAAAGCCTTGCTGCGCTGCGCGCCAATGACGCCGCCTTTGCGCGCATGTCGGGCTCGGGCGCCACCTGCTTCGGGCTATTCGAAACGCAGGCGCAAGCCCAAGCGGCCGCCGAAACCATCGGCCACGGCCGGCCCGGCTGGTTCGTTGCCGCCACCAGCAGCAGGAGGTAGAAACATCCATGGCCAATGACCGCTCCTTCATTCCCGTCCGCATCGCCGTGCTCACCGTCTCCGACAGCCGCGCGCTTGCCGATGACAGGTCGGGCCAGACGCTGGTCGATCGCATAGCGGAAGCCGGCCACATCCTTGCCGACCGCACCATCGTCACCGACGACAAGGACAAGATTCGCGAGCGCGTGCTTGCCTGGTCGCAGGATGAAGC
Organism: Pseudaminobacter sp.; assembly: GCA_049646905.1. Taxonomy (GTDB): domain Bacteria; phylum Pseudomonadota; class Alphaproteobacteria; order Rhizobiales; family Rhizobiaceae; genus Pseudaminobacter. The sequence continues at coordinate 1,246 of JBARWP010000118.1, forward strand.
GATCGACGTCGTCATCACCACCGGCGGGACCGGCTTCACCGGCCGCGACGTCACGCCGGATGCCCTGGAGCCGATCTTCGAAAAGCGCATGGACGGCTTTTCGATAGCGTTCCACCGCATTTCTTACGACAAGATCGGCACCTCCACCGTGCAGTCGCGCGCCACCGGCGGCGTGGTCAACGCCACCTTCGTCTTCGTGCTGCCGGGCTCGCCCGGTGCCTGCCGCGATGCCTGGGACGGCATCCTGAAGGCCCAGCTCGACTATCGCCACATGCCCTGCAATTTCGTGGAGATCATGCCGCGGCTCGACGAGCATCTGCGGCGCAGCGGGAAGTAGCCTCGTTCGATACGCCGCCAAGACTCAGAGCGGCGGCGCAATCCGGATTTCTGCATGGAGCCGCTTGGTGGCCAGGCCCCGCGCGATCGCCTCGGCGCTTTTCGCATGGCGTGAAAGTGGCTGCGCCTGTGCCTTCCTGATCAGCAGCCCCTCGCGCAGGGCGCGATCCGACGAGAATATCCGTGCCAGGAATCCCGGCCGGTCGGCACTCGACCTGGCGAAGCGCCCCGGCATCTTCATCATTTCCGTATGGTCGCGCACGGCCTGCATCCAGCCGTCGACCAGCTGGGCGCCCGGCTCCAGCAACAGGAGCCAATCGCCCTTCGCCCGCTCTATGCCGGCAGAAATGCCACCCGACGCGAGGAAATCGCAGCCCGCCTGCTCCGCCACGCTATGAGTCTGGTCGGTCGAGCCGAGGTCGCAGACGATGACTTCGCGTACGGTGCCCGCCACGGCCGCACTGACCAGCGAGGCCAGCGTGCGCGCCAGCGCTTCTTCATCGTTCTTCGTTTCGATCAGGACGCTCAGCATTCCCCCTATGTGAAACAGCCGCCGCCAAACCGCAAGCCGGCTCTCATGCCGCTACGGCGTGGACTGGAATCTGTGAGGCAAGCACACGGAAGCGTCGCGCTCTCCTCCACATTGTTCTTGATTTGTTCTTATTCCTGGAATAGGAATAATTTCATGAATGGCGACGATTCGCCGGCCCAAGGAACCCGATCTCCAGGGATGATCCGCATGGAACCGATAGTGCGCGCTGATGTTGCAGCCTTCAGGAACGGTAGCTCCGCGATGGCCAATGCGATGATCGAGGAAAGCGGGATAAGGATCCAGGACGAGCGCCGGCGCGGCCGCGCGGCCGGCATCAATCCGAGCGGCCGGTTCGAGCCGGTGACCCGCCATGTCTTCGACGATGGCTGGAACACGATCGAGGAACTACCGCCCTTCAAGACCGAGGTGCAGACCGAAAAGCCACGCACCATCATCACGCGCAACCAGTCGCCCGATATCTCCTTCGACCGTTCGATCAACCCCTATCGCGGCTGCGAGCATGGCTGCGTCTATTGCTTTGCCCGGCCGACCCACAGCTATATGGGCCTGTCGCCGGGGCTGGATTTCGAATCGAAGCTGTTTGCCAAGCCGGATGCCGCCAAGCTGCTCGACAAGGAGCTTTCCAAGGAAGGCTACCAGCCGCGCATCATCGCCATCGGCACCAATACCGACCCCTACCAGCCGATCGAGAAGCGTTGGCGCATCATGCGCGAGATATTGGAGGTGCTGGAAGCACGCCAGCACCCGGTCGGCATCGTCACCAAATCGGCGCTGGTGGCGCGCGACATCGACATCCTGGCGCGCATGGCAGAACGCGGGCTGGCCAAGGTCGCCCTGTCGGTGACGACGCTCGACCGCATGCTGGCGCGCACGATGGAGCCGCGCGCGGCAACACCGACGAAACGGCTGGAAACGATCCGGCAACTCAGCGACTCCGGCATCCCGACTTCGGTGATGGTGGCGCCGATCATCCCCGGCCTGACCGATTCGGAAGTCGAGCGCATCCTGGATTCGGCGCGGGCGGCCGGTGCGCGCGAGGCCGGCTACGTCATTCTGCGGCTGCCGCTCGAGGTCAGCCCGATCTTCAAGGACTGGCTACTGCGCCACTACCCCGACCGCTATCGCCACGTGATGTCGCTGGTGCGGTCCATGCGCGACGGCAAGGATTACGATTCGGAATGGGGCAAGCGCATGAAGGGCAGCGGCCCCTATGCCTGGCAGATCGGCCGGCGCTTCGAAATCGCGGCGCGCAAGCTCGGCCTCAACATCAATAAGCAGCGGCTGCGCACCGACCTGTTCATCGGCGCCCAGAAAGGCAGCGAACAACTGATACTGTTGTAGGACATGCTTGTGCGTGGAACTCCTTCGGGGAGGATTGTTCTCCGGCAAGGAGAGTGAGCGGTGGTTCGAAAACGTCTGCCTGAGCGAGGCAAGGCGGATGTTCACGAGACAGATATTCAGGAATCCGTCCGGCCTTCCCCCGACAGCCGACGGCGCCTTCCGGAACCGCGCCCCAACGGGCCGGAAGGTCTTGCGGAGAATCGGGGACGATGCGAGCATTGCCGCATCATGGCTCGCCAGCGTTCCGATTCTCCGCCCCTCTTCGAAATCATCGAACGGCCCGACTTCTCCATCGAGACGCGGG
>JBARWP010000119.1:0-1743 GCA_049646905.1 Pseudaminobacter sp.
GGCTTGACCGGCTCCGACACCAGCGCCTGCAGCGGATAGCTTTCGAGCGGCAGGCGCACGCCGGCCGTATCCATCACCACGGAGGTGCTGCCGGCCGCCGACACGCCGACCTTCCTGGCCTTGATGAAGCCGCGCGGCGTATCGACGCCGGTAACCTTGCCGGAGGCATCGCGGCGGATCGCCGTCACCGGACAGTTCTGGATAATGTCGACGCCGCGCGCCGCGGCGGCGCGGGCATAGCCCCAGGCAACGGCATCGTGACGGGCAACGCCGCCGCGCCGCTGCAGGGTCGCGCCCATGACGGGGAAGCGCGCATCCTTGGCGATGTTGAGCGGCGGGCAATACTCCTTCGCCTGCTCGGGCGTCAGCCACTCATTATCGACGCCATTGAGGCGGTTGGCGTGGAGATGGCGCTTGAAGCTCTGCACGTCATGCACGGAATGAGCCAGCATCATGACACCGCGCTGCGAGAACATGACGTTGTAGTTCAGTTCCTGGCTCAGCCCTTCCCACAGGTCGAGGGCGTGATCGTAAAGCCTGGCGCTTTCGTCATAGAGGTAGTTGGAGCGTATGATGGTGGTGTTGCGGCCGGTATTGCCGCCGCCGAGCCAGCCCTTCTCGATCACCGCGACATTGGTGATGCCGTGCTCCTTGGCCAGGTAATAGGCCGCGCCAAGACCATGGCCGCCGGCACCCACGATGATGACGTCATACTCGGCCTTCGGCTCGGCATCGGGCCATTGCCGCTGCCAGTTCTTGTTGCCGCTGACCGCGTTGCGCAGCAGGGAAGAGAAGGAAAAATGGGTCATCGCCGGAACCTGATTTCACCGTGCGCCGATCTTCGCATCTTTGAGCGGCTTGAACAGAATGTGTGCGTCATCGTAATGTTATCCTTGCGACAGTGCGCAGAATCCGGCGGCGACGCTTCCGAGGAGATGGGAATGGTTTCCGGGTCGAGAGTCCCGATGCGAAGATCGGCCGACAAGCCGCGCCTATCGGTCGGCTTCATCCTCGCGCGCCGCTTCACGCTGTGCGCCTTCGCTAATTTCGTCGACGTGCTGCGGCTGGCCGCCGACGAGGGCGACCGCAGCCGGCCGATCCGCTGCGGCTGGCGGGTGCTGTCCACCACGATGGAGCCGATCACCTCCAGCTCCGGTATCACCGTGCAACCGGAGGAGCGGCTGGGCGACCCTTCACGCTTCGACTATATCGTGGTGGTGGGCGGGCTGATCGACGAGGTCGCCAATCTCCATCCCGACTATGTGCGCTTCCTTCATGCCGCCGCCGAGGCGGGCGTGCCGCTGGTCGGCGTCTGCACCGGAGCCTTCATCCTGCACCGGATCGGCCTGATGGACGGCTATCGCTGCTGCGTCAGCTGGTTCCACCATGACGATTTCCTAGAGCAGTTCGACGGGCTCAAGCCGGTTTCGGACCAGATCTTCGTGGTCGACCGCAACCGGCTCACCTGTTCAGGCGGCGCAAGCTCGGCGCATCTGGCCGCCTTCCTGGTCGAGCGCCATGTCGGTCGCGCCGAAGCGACCAAGAGCCTTCACATCATGATCATCGACGAGGCGGAACGGGCCGAGACACCGCAGCCGGGCATCCCGCTCGACCTGCGCAGCGACGACCCGCTGGTGAAGAAGGCGCTTATCCTGATGCAACAGAATATCGACACGCCGGTCGCGATCGACGAGGTCGCCCGGCGGCTTGGTGTCAACAGGCGCCAGTTGGAACGGCGTTTCC
>JBARWP010000120.1:0-2584 GCA_049646905.1 Pseudaminobacter sp.
AGTTGGCTGACAGATAAGTCGGTTGGGCTTCAGCTATTCGTCAGGAATGAATGCCAGCATTTCTTCATGTAAACGCTGATGCAGGACAAATGACATGATGAAACATATCGTGGCAGCTTCGCTTTTCTTCATCATGGTTGGAGCCGGTTCGGCGATGGCTGACGATGATTGTCACGTGCCGATGGATCAGTGGCAGTCTCGCGAAGCGGTTGAGGCAATGGCCAAAGCACGCGGCTGGCAGGTGAGCCGGATCAAGATCGATGACGGTTGCTATGAGGTCAGGGGTCTTGACGACGCTGGAAATGCATTCAAGGCGAAAATCGATCCCGAAACCCTTTCAGTCGTCAAGATGAAGCGCAAGGACCGGCATGATGAGGACGACACGCGCGAACGGCGGCAATCTTCCGATCCCGGCACGGGCGGCGCTTCGGGCGCCCCACCTCCCTCGAACAAGCTGTTCGAATCGGGGAAGCTGCCGAAAAGCGTCGTCAAGTAAGGTGACATGACCGACAGGCCGGGCCGGTGGCGGTCCTGCACACCCAACCCTTTCCACCGCAGGAAAAGCCAACCATGTCGAGCAATCCCCTCCGTTATTCGAAAACCATGATCGTTGTTCACTGGCTGACCGCCCTTCTGGTGGTCGGCGCCTGGCTGACCGCAGAGGGTGGCCGCGAAGTGATCCAGGATCCACCCTTGCTGCATTTCACGCTGGGGCTGGCGGTGCTGGCCCTCATTGTGCCGCGCCTGATCCTGCGGCTGGCCGGTGCCGCACCTGAGGCGATTGGCGGGCGCGGATGGCTCGCAACCGCCGCAAAGGCTGGCCACGGCCTGCTCTATCTACTCATGGTCGGCCTACCGATCACCGGCTGGTACGCTGCATCGCGCATGGGAGTGCCGGTGTCCTTTCTCGGCATCGAGCTTCCGTCGCTCACCGCAGCGGTCCAGGGACGCCCCGGCCTGATCGCCGATCTGCACGAAAATGCCGGCACATTCATCCTGATTCTTGCCGGCCTGCACGCGCTGATGGCCATCTGGCACCAGTTCGTACTGCGCGACGGAACGCTCCAGCGCATGAGCCTGCGCTGAACAGAGGGGCTTCCGTTCGCGGGCGCGGCCAACCATAGTTGGCCCGAAGGATGCCATGGCGGCGGGAATGGATCCGGCAAGGCATGGCAACATCGCAGGGAGGCTTTGGTGCACGCGCATCTGCATCCGGAAACCCATCTGGTCGCTCGCATCGGCTGGCTGCGAGCGGCGGTTCTCGGCGCGAATGACGGGATCGTCTCGACCGCCAGTCTGATCGTCGGCGTCGCGGCGGCCTCTGCCTCGACGTCCGAAGTGCTCGTTGCCGGCGTTGCCGGCCTGGTTGCCGGCGCTATGTCCATGGCGGCTGGCGAATATGTCTCGGTCAGTTCCCAATCCGATACCGAGCATGCCGATCTTGCCCGCGAAAGGCAGGAGCTTGCAAGCCAGCCGAATTTCGAGCGCAAGGAACTGGCGCAAATCTACATGGAGCGTGGCCTCGATCAGGCGCTTGCCCGTCAGGTGGCCGACCAACTCATGGTCAGGGACGCGCTTCGCGCGCATGCGCGCGACGAACTTGGCATGTCCGAGGTGACGACGGCGCGGCCGATCCAGGCAGCATTCACGTCGGCAGCCACCTTCGCGGCTGGTGCCGCGCTGCCGTTGTTTACCGCTGTCCTGATACCGCATTCCATGATCGTCGCAGGTGTATCCATAGCATCTGTCCTGTTCCTGGCACTGCTCGGCGCGGTTGGCGCACGCGCCGGCGGCGCGAAAATAGGAAAGGCGGTGGTGCGCGTGACCTTCTGGGGCGCGATGGCCATGGCGATTACAGCGGGAATCGGCAGCCTGTTCGGCATAGTGGTCTGAGGGAGCGTGCTTCTGAGAACTCGCCTTAAGACCGTGTATGGCGCTCACAAGTTGTATTGTTCGCGCGCATAGTCACCCAAACCTGCGGCGTCGAGCTGGTCCATCGGCGCGAGGAGGGTCACCTGGATGACGCCCGGTGCGCGGCCGATCTCGATCGCGCCGTTTATCGTGGCTCGATTGCGCACCTCCGGAACTGTCATGCCGAGAAGCTTTGCCGCCCGCGCAAGTCCGTTGTCGATAGCCGCATTCATGTTGGCGGCAGTTCCGATGATCGAGATGGGCGCCAGTTCTTCAAGGCGATCCATGCCCCACGAATGAGCCAGCCGCTCAGCCCGGGCGCGTTCATCGGCGCTGAACGGACGCGCCAACGGTGGAAGGTCTTCGAGCAGGGGGAACAGGACCGGACCGTCTATGGGAAAGTTTTTCACCACCTCAACCTGCAGGGTGACGCTACCCGCAACATCCATTGTGTGGCCGGCGATCTCGCCGTCGCCCTGGGCGGCGTGCATGTCGCCTATGTAGACGCCTGCTCCCTTCACCTTGACCGGCGCGATCAGTATGGCGCCCGGCCGCACGGCGTCGATATCCATGTGGCCATCGGTCTTGTGTTCTGCGAGCTGTTCGGCGGTCAGGGCGTAGGGGTGCGGGGCGCCGACAAGGAAAGAGCCGAAATCACCGGCATTGTGCGAAT
>JBARWP010000121.1:0-1729 GCA_049646905.1 Pseudaminobacter sp.
GATCGTCACATGTTTCTCGCCATTGAAGTGGGAGGCGAAGGACGTGCCGAGCGAAATCGGCATGCCGGCACCGACGATGCCGTTGGCGCCCGCGACGCCCGCCTCGCGCGACGCCACATGCATAGAGCCGGAACGGCCCTTGCAGGCGCCGTCGGAGCGACCGTAAATCTCGGCCATGAACGGTTTCAGGCCTATGCCCTTGGCCACGGCGTGACCATGGCCGCGATGCGTCGTGAAGATCGTGTCGTCGCTGGTCAGGGTCGCGCAGACCCCGGCCGCCACGGCCTCCTGTCCGATGCTGACATGGATGAAGCCCGGAATGGCGCCCTCGGCGAAGACGGCCAGGAGCTTTTCCTCGACGCGCCGAACCTTCAACATCGTGCGATAGAGTTCGTGAAGCAGATCGTTGGCAGGCAAGAAATTCTCCTCCACCCCGCATGCAGACATAGTTCGGCGCGGCCTCCGCATTTATCCATATCAGAAACCGGCCAGCCGGTCTTTTCGTATCTTAGTGCGGGAAGCATTGCAATCGGCAAAATTCACCTGCGCAGAACTAACGCGCCCGCACGCCGGCCCGGCTCTGACATGGCTGCTGAAAATCCCATCGAGGCGCTGAAGCACCATCGCCAGATTGTTGAGGACGGCGGCCATGGCGGGATGGTCCAGCGGCCGCACTTTCTTCGTAGATAGCCAGCGCGCGGCAGTCGAACCGCTCGGCCTCAAAGACCGGCGGCTTTACTTCCTCCCCGGCGACGCGCCTCCGGCAAGCCTGGTCCCTCTCATCGGCAACTCGATCAATGCCAATCGGATCAGAGCCAACCGGAACGACATCCTGCGCCTGGTGACAACCATCCGGTCAGGCCAGGTTCGGCCATCGACCTTGCGTGCATGATTGTCCGCTTTCCCACGCCAGAACGGACTGGCGCTGGCGCCCCGCTACAATTGGTCGCATGGTCGTAGATCGACCGAATGAGAGGGGGTCAATTTTGCACGCCGGTTCACAATTGCGCCCAGGCTCCTCGCATCAGTGTTCATTCAGGAGAGGCACTACCGGTAATGCTCGGCGCATTGCTCGGATACAGGCCGCCCCTTCCGGGATTGTGGATCATATCGCGCCATGTCAGGTTGCGAATTCCAGGCGACATGACATGTGCGGGTTTTTGTGTGTTTGGGTGGGGGGAAGGCGATGCGGAAAGCGATATTGATCGCAGGGGCGGTGATCCTTCCGCTTCTGGTCGGCGCCATTTCGGGGCCGACCGTGGTTCCCGCGGTTGCGCAATCGCTTCTGGCCGAGGATCTGTTCGCCTTTTCCGCCGGTGCCCGCTTCGTCCAGAAGCCCGACGATGCCGATTATGCCGACATGGCCTATACCCCCTATGCGCTGATCGACGAAACCGCGTTCACGGATACCCGCGCGGAGGGCGGCAAGTCCGCGGCCTATGTGCTGGAGCTGCCCGAGCAAACCGAGATCGCCAGCATCGTCTTCGACACGGGCGGCATGACCAATGCGGAGAAATCGGTAAAGGGCGTGACCGTTGAGGTGTCGGACACTTCCGCGAGCGCGGGCTTTTCCACCGTTCTCGACACCGAGCTTCAGATCGACCAGAACGATCAGGGCTTCACCTTGCCGCAGAAGGCCGTCGGCCGCTGGGTCAGGCTCACATTCACCAGCAATTACGGCGCCGAGAACTACGGCATGACCGGGTTCCACGGTTATGGCCAAAGGCTC
>JBARWP010000122.1:0-31655 GCA_049646905.1 Pseudaminobacter sp.
GTGTAATGCCGTCCTGGTCGCGGATCGTGTCGAGCGTCTCGTCGATGCTCGCGTAAGCAGGCTTGGCGGCCGCGAACAGTTGCTCCCCTGCCGTTGTCAACTCCACGCCGCGCCCGGTGCGAAAGAACAGCGGCTTGCCAACATGGGCCTCGAGCGAGCCAAGCTGGCGGCTGATACCAGATTGAGTGAGGTCGAGCGTCTCGGCAGCGCGCGATAGCGACTTGAGTTCGGCTATCTTGATGAAATAGCGCAATTGTCGGTCGAGGCTTTCCATGCAGGACACTATCCTCGGCTGGATTTTTTCGCAATTGTGGAGGCATCACCAACGATATGCGCCATCCGGTGCGGCACAACGGTATCGATGCGGCCGGCAAGATCGGCTGGTGCCAGGCGAAAGGCGGACAACCCACTCGGCGAGGTCATGGCACCGCCTTCAGGCGTTCGGAGCGAAGGGAAAACCGACGATCCGCATTTCCGGTGACGCATCGGCCTCGGTGCGCCGAAGAACGGCGAAAATCTCGTTCGTCGCTCCCGCACATGCTTCGTGCAGGTCGAGCCCTCTGCAGAGCCGAGCCACCAGCAGCGCGGTGAAGAGATCGCCGGTGCCGCACGGACGGATGGGTAGGCGCGGAATGGATGTGCGCGTCAGCCTATCGGAAGACCACCCCATCGTTTCGACCGCTCCAAGGCGGGTGTCGTCAAGCACGCATCCCGTCACGGCCGCTGCACCGGTGCCGCGGCCGGCAAGAATGCGCATCGCCTCGTCCAACCCTTCGACCGAACGCGCCTTGTGCAGGGCCAGCAGCTCAAGCTCATACTGGTTGGGCGTGATGACCGACGCCATCGGTGCGAGGCGGTCGCGAAAGACCTCGATCAGCCCCTCGTCGACAAAGAGGCCGAGGTCGTCGTCGCCCATGACCGGGTCGCAGATATAGAGAAGTTCCGGATTGCGCTCCCGCGCGCGTCTCACGAAGTCGGCAACGACTGTGCCGTTTTCCACCGATCCGAGATAGCCGGAGAGGATGACCTTCGTGGTTCCGATCAGCCCGCGCTCTTCGAGCCCGCGCAGGAGCCCCTCGACCATTTCAGGCTCCAGCACCTTGCCGTGCATGGTCGGATAATGCGGATGGTTCGACAGCAGGGCCGTCGGGACGGCCGCGACTTCCAGGCCGTGCGCCTGCATGGGGAACACCGCGGCGCTGTTTCCGACATGCCCGTACACAACCTGGCTCTGGATCGAGATGATGTCCGTCATGATTGATCGCTCGCACCGGGCCGGTAATAATTGTCGGCGGGCGGGCGCTCGCCGAAGATGGCCTGGCCCACGCGCACGACAGTCGCACCATCCCCGAAGTCGCCCGTCATGTCCATAAATAGCCCGGGGCGGCGCTTGATAGTTCGTCACGTGCTTCGGATTGCCTGGTGTCACTGTGCATCGGCTTGCCAATTTCCTCCTGGATTCTCCCTTCACTATCGCCAATCTGGCTCACACAGAATGACCAGTTAGTGGCAATTGGAATGGTCCAATTGGAAAAGGATGTCCTGCATGACCCGGTCATGAACGGACGGCAGGCCTATGAGGAACCGCGCGGGGTCCCGACGCCTGCGCATGGCACTCCAGGGAGGTCTGTGGCGTGCCCGCACGCTCCGCTGCGATCCGGAGCTACGTTGAATGCCGATGTTGACTACCTGCGGGAAAGCTCTACCAGTGACATCGCACAATCGCTTCTTGTCGAGGTAACGGGCGGCCTCATTCAGCCGCCCGATTGACCTGCAGCCCCGACCACGTCAGGCTCGGGCTGAGCCTTAGTTATTGGTCGTATGGCTCGTTTCGAGCCGATCCATCGCAGCTTCCAGCGCCTTGTGGAGACTGAGCGTATCGGCGCTTTGGCGTGGCGGATAAGCCTGCAGGCTCTTCAGATGTGCGGCAAGAAACGGTGTCGCCGCAGTTGGCGCCCACATCTTGGCGGCAAAGAACTTGTGGCCGACATAGCCCCATTCATGGGATTCCGGATCCATCTTCTCCATCGGATCCATCAGTAGATTGAACAGATACGGCACGCTCGGATAGTATTTGTCATTCCACCAGAGACCTTCCTTCTTCAAGCCTATGTGCATTTTCCATGCACCGACCCGGACGAGGTTATTGTAGCCGTCCAGATGAACCTTGTAGGTCGTCCCGTTCATCTTGTAGCCATCGAGCAGATCGGTCTTCAGGTTGGGGAGACCGGCCGCAGCGGCTAGCGTGACGAACAGATCCTCGTGAGACTGAATGCCGTTCGATGTCGAGTGAGCCGGAATCTGGGCCGGCCAGCGGGCGACGCAAGGCACTCTCAGCCCACCTTCCCAACTCGTTCCCTTCTCGCCACGGAATGGTGCATAGCCCGCACCCGGCCAGAACAACAGCTCGCGCCATTGTCTGTGGTGTAGACAACGATCGTGTTTCAGCGACGCCAGGGGTCAAAAGGTGGCGCAGGAGAGTTCAATGCCCCAGAGCGCGCCGCTTCACAATTTCCCGAAATTACCACACGAAGCCCCGAGGAGCTTCAAAACTGGCTGACACCGGTCTTTGCCGTGCGTTCCTTGGACATGCCGGAACGGGGCTATTCGACAGCGTCCTCAACCATTGCGAATTGCCCTCCATAGGCCTGACTTATGCCAGCTATGGCTCGCCTCTCCAGGTTCGATTGTCGCAGAACGATTGCTTCGTGCAGGGTTTTCCGCTTTCCGGATCCGGCGAAGTGCGTTGGAACCGCCACCGCACCGTCGTGGAGCAGACAGGCGGCGGCATCGTCGGTGGCCCCGGTTCCGAAGCGACGCTCACCTACGGCGGAAACTTCACCCATGTGATCCCGCAGCGCTCACTCGGAAACTCTCGGCCCTGATCGGTCGGCCCGTCGATCCGCCGCTTCAGCTCTCCGGACGCCCGAACAGCAATCCTCAATATGCTGTCGCCCAGCGACGCCTCATAGACTTCCTCATCGGTGAACTCGATCGCGGCGATGGAGGCCTTCCCTCGATCGTTCTGGCCGAGATCGAGCAGGCTATCATGGTCACATATCTCATAGCCAACGAACACAATTACAGCCATTGGCTGCGAGGAACGCCACGGTGCGGCCGCACCGTGGCAGATATGCCGGGCGATCGATTACATCGAGGAGCACTGGGACCGGCCGATCGCAATCGAAACGCTTGCCGAGGTCACGCAGACGACGTCGAGAAGCCTGTTCTATCTTTTCCAGCGTACCTCCGGCATATCGCCCATGACCTATGTCAACCGGGTCCGGCTCCGCTACGCGAAGGCGATGCTGAGCAACCCGACGCCGCTCACCACCGTCACGTCTGTCGCATTTAGTTGTGGCTTTTCCAACATGGGCCATTTCGCGCACAAATATTACGAAGCGTTCGGGGAAAAGCCGTCCGATACCTTGAAGGTGTACCGATAAGCGACACCACTATCCAGACTCCATGGGATGTCTCGTGTCTGTGATGTCCAGTTGCTATGATAATCGCCAAACGTGCACACGATGACGAGGGTTGCGGCGCCGCCCTGCCATACGCCCTATTGCTCCCCCGGCGCCACGATCTTCATCACGAACGAAGTCGGCGCCTCGCCCGGTCCGAACGGTCCAGGGACCTTGTTGCTCACGGGCGGCAGGCTCTTGAGATAGGCCGTGATCGCCGCGGCGTCAGACTCGGTGAGCTTCGCGAGTGCGGCCCACGGCATGATCGGAGCGAGCGTGCGTCCGTCGGGGCGCTTGCCTGTCCGGATCGCCGTGACGATATCACGCTCGCTCCAGCGCCCGAGGCCTGTCGCCTCGTCGGGCGTGAGGTTGGGGCCGTAGAAGACCCCGAGCCCCGGGATCTCGAAGCCGACCTCGGAGCCGCCGAGGTGACGCGTCATGTCCGGCTTGCCGAGAAAATGTCCCGGCGTGTGGCAATCGGTGCAACTCCCGATGGTTACCAGGTATTTCCCCCGTTCAATCAACTCGCGGTCGGCCGCCTCGGCAGGCGGCAATCCGATCGCCACCACCAACGCCATGAATGCCGCGGGCAACATCCGCCTGGCCATCTGTGACGCCATGCGCACCGCAGCAGATCCGAAGTCGTGAATGCTCATGCTTGCCTCCATCCCGTGGGTTTAGGGTTTATGGCCGATCACGGCGCCGTTCACGGCGGGTGCGTCGAACCAGACCGTCTCGATGTGCAGGAACCCAGCTTCCTCGAGCCACGCCGAATATTCGCCCGGCGTGTAGTTTCGCCCCTCGGTCTCGACCAGCATGTTGAGGCTCATCAGCGCGGCCGGCGCCGGCCCGGTCTTTTCATCATTGACGAGAAGCTCGGTGATGACGACCGCACCTCCGCTCGGCAAAGCTGCGAAGGACCGGCTGAGCAAGGCGCGGTTCTTCGCCTCGTCCCAATCGTGCAGGACCATCGACAGAAGATGCACGTCGTAGCCATCAGGCAGGCTGTCGAAGAAACTGCCGCCAACGGCGTCCACCCGGTCAGCCAGACCGGCCTCGACGATCTTGCCCGCCGCGATCTCGGCCACATGCGGCAGTTCGAATACGGTCGCCCTGAGCTCTCCATATTGCTTGCAGAGCTCGACGTTGTACGCACCCGATCCGCCGCCAATGTCGAGCAGCCGGCGGAAACGGCTGAAATCCACGGCCTCGCCCAGCTTGCGGGCGCTCATGGTGGACAGCGAATGCATCGCTTCCCAGAAGTACGCCAGCATCTTTGGGTCCGCACCGTCGAAGATCGACGATTGCGTGTCCGGATCCCATGTGGTTGGACGGTTCGTCAGCAGCGCCTCGGTGAGCCTGCCCCAGCCGGCATAAAGCCGCTTGTCGGCCATCTCGACCCAGCCGCCAAAGTAGTATGGATTTCCGCGGACGAGATAGGCTTCGCTTATGCCTTCTCCAATCCGGCTGTCTCAAGGCAGCGGGACGAGAAAAAGAGTGCAGGATCGCCTCCGCAACCGGCCATCAGGTAAGCCACTCTCGACATTTCCGCACGGCCGCATGCCCTTATTTGTGAGAGGCTCCTCGCACAACCCGCCGAACCTAAAGTGCCAAAGTAGTGCCAGTGCGAGGGCAAGCCGCCTCATCACTCGAAGATGCACGAAACAGATCGGCTGTCTTGAAGGCCAATTCGAGCGCCTGATTGGCATTGAGCCGTGGATCGCAATGCGTGAGGTAGTTCTTGGGTAGGTCGGCTTCACCGATGCCAACACCGCCCCCAATGCATTCGGTCACATCGTGGCCGGACATCTCTATATGAACTCCGCCTGCCACCGTGCCCTCGCTCCTATGGATCTCGAAGAAATCGGCGATTTCGCTCATGATCCGGTCGAATGGCCTCGTCTTGTATCCATTGGCCGCCTTGATCGTGTTGCCATGCATCGGATCGCACGACCAGACAACGCAGCAACCTGCCTTTTTGACCGCTCTGATTAGACCGGGAAGTTTCGACGCGACCTGATCCGAGCCGAGCCGGACGATCAAGGTAAGCCGACCCGGTTCGTTGTCCGGATTCAGGAGTGTTGCGAGACGAACCAGTTCTTCTGGCGTGATGGACGGTCCGCATTTCAGCCCGATCGGATTGGCCACTCCGCGGCAAAACTCGACATGGGCATGGTCCAGCTGACGGGTGCGATCACCGATCCAGATCATGTGAGCCGATGTATCATACCAGTCACCGGTGAGAGAATCCCGCCGGGTTAAGGCCTCTTCATATCCGAGCAGAAGCGCCTCGTGGCTGGTGTAGAATTCGGTTCCGGTAAGCTCCTGGTTACGATCGGGATCCAGACCGATCGCAGTCATGAATGCGAGCGTCTCGTCAATCCGGTCCGCAATCCTACGATAATTCGTGGATTCCGGACTTGCTTGGACGAACTCCAGCATCCACCGATGTGCGTTCGCAAGGCTGGCATAGCCGCCCTGGGCAAAGGCGCGCAACAGATTGAGCGTGGCAGCCGATTGGCGGTAAACCATTTCCTGACGGTTCGGATCCGGCTCGCGGGCCTCCTTGCTGAACTCGATGCCATTGACGATGTCGCCATGATAGCTCAACAGGCTCACTTCGCCCTGGCGTTCCATGGGAGCGGAGCGTGGTTTTGCAAACTGGCCGGCGATACGGCCGATCTTTACTACGGGCAGCGCCGTCGTGAACATCAGGACGACCGCCATCTTCAGGAAAAGCCGGAACATGTCCCGGATGTTGTCCGCCCCGTGCTCGGCGAAACTTTCTGCACAGTCACCGCCCTGCAACAACAGGGCCTTTCCCTCGGCAACGTTGGCGAGATGAGCTTTGAGATGCCGCACTTCTCCCGCGAACACGAGAGGCGGGTAGGATGCAATTCTGGCTTCGACCGCACTTAAGGCCGAGGCATCGCGATACCGGGGCATCTGCGCGATGGGAAGCTTCCGCCAGCTATCCGGCGACCAGGTCACGGTCATCGCTCAAGCTCTGTCAATCAGCGATCTGATCGCATCGGCGATAATTTCGGGAACTTCCAGCGGCGTCAGGTGGCGGGCCTTTCCGATAACCTCCATTCTCGAACCCGGAATTGACGTTTCCAGTAACTTCGCCATCTCGACGGGTGTGGCATAGTCTTCTTCGCCGACGCGAATTTCACAGGGCATGCGGAAATTGCCCAGCGCCAGACGCTTGTCGAATGCACCGAGCATACGACAGGTTTCGACATAGGCGTCCATGTCGTTGGCAAGGAAGGCCCCGAGCGCCTCATCAACCACATCGGGATTCGCTTCCCGGAAGGCATCGCTGAACCAACGGGTTTTCTGGAATCCAGCCAAAGCCGCCAGCCCTTCACGGCGCGCTTTCATGGCGCGTTCTTCCCAGGCCTTTGATGCGTCCTCGCCATAAAAGGCCGTCGTATCGAACAGGCCGAGCCCGCTGGTCATTTGCGGGTAGGCCTCAGCGAAGGCGATGCTGATCGAGCCACCCATCGACGCACCGCACACGACTGCGGATTCCCAGGAAACCGCAACCATGACAGCAGCGATATCTTCGGCGAAAAGTTCACCGGAATAAGGGCCCGCAGGCTTGTCGGATCGACCATGGCCACGGCAATCGATCAACAGGATCTCGGCTTCGTTTTCAATAAGCGGAACGACGCGGTGCCAGAAGCGGTGATCCATCGCGAGCGAATGGATGAGCACGCAACGGGCTGGACCCTTACCGGCGGTTCGATAGGCGATGCGCGCACCGTCGTTGGCGGTTGCGAAAGAGAGCTGTTTGTTGTTTGTCATGTTATCACGCCTTTCGATACTACTGTCATTATGACATACAGTATGGCAATAGTAGAGGCCAGCGTTTTTGATTCAACCGGTATCCATCCGGCCATCGAAAGGAACGAAGCGTGTCCTCATCAACTGTCGAACCCGCTTCCGGCGGATTCCCCTATGGTCGGCTCGCCTTTGCGCTGGCGCTTGGCTTTGGCGGAGCGATCGTGTTCCTTATGCTGAGCCTGCCGCTACCCTGGATGCTTGGCTCGCTGACCGCCTGCCTGCTCGGTTCGCTACTGAAATTCCCCATCGCAGCGCCAGGCAAGATCCGCCCTCCGATGCTCATGCTGGTCGGCGTATTGCTGGGCTCCGGTTTCAGCCCGAACCTTCTGTCGGGGCTTTGGTTGTGGGCGCCAAGCCTGGCGTGCATCATTCTTTTCGTGCTGATCGGCGGATCGCTCTGTTTTCTTTATTTCCGCCGCGTCGCCGGCTTCGATGTGCCCACCGCATATTTTTCAGGGATGCCCGGCGGAATGATCGAAATGGTTGCCCTCGGCGAGGCCCAGGGCGGCGACCCGCGCAAGATCGCGCTGGTACAGTCGAGCCGCATCATGTTGACCGTGCTGCTGATCCCGGCCGTTCTGGCGCTGGCTACCGGTGTGGTCGTGGCGCGTGGCCAGTCGGCGGGCGTATCAATCGTGCAGGTTCCGCTCATGTCGGAACTGTGGCTTCTGGTGACGGGTCTCGTCGGCGTCGTGCTGGGCCGCCGGTTGCGCCTGCCGTCTCCCTACCTGATGGGGCCGATGCTCGCCAGTGCTGCGGTCCACTTGTCGGGCCTGACGGATTTCAGGCCGGCGGTCGAGATCGTCGCCTTCGCACAGGTTGCGCTGGGCAGTGTGCTTGGATGTAGCTTTGCCGGTACGCGCCCGCGCGATATCCTGAGCGTGCTTGGCATATCCCTGGGCTCGACCCTGCTGCTCGTCTCGCTCGGTACCGCCTTCGCCTTTGCCCTTGCCACAGCAACGGGCATTCCCTTGCTCGCCTTGCTTTTGGCTTATTCCCCGGGCGGACTGACCGAAACGAGCCTGATAGCACTGGCACTCAACGTCGAAATTGCCTTCGTCGCCACGCACCATGTGTTGCGGGTCTTCTTCATCACGGTTTCGGCCGCCGCCTTTTTCCGGGCATTCGATCGCAAGAACGGCAGCTGACCGGATCAGCCGCCCGAAGGCAGGTCGAACAGCCCTAGTTCGATCTGGCCGAGGAACGCCAGCACTTCAGCGCTGGGCAGCACATCCGCGTATTTGGCGTTCATGTCGAACAGGTTGATGGCGTGACTGGCCTGGCAGCGCTCGAAACAGCCGTCCTCGACCACGGTCACCCGGAAATTATGACTGAAGGCATCGATCACGGTGGCGCGCACGCAACCGCTTGTCGCCGTGCCGGTAACGATCAGGCTGTCGCACCGCAGAAGCGTCAGGTAATCGATCAGGCTGGTGCCATGGAAGGCGCTCGGCTTCTGCTTCTCGATAACGATATCGCGGGGACCGGGCGCGATCTGCGGCATGATCGTACTGGCGTTCTGGCTGGTTTCCTTCGGACGCTCCCGGCCACGCCGGTTCTTCCAGAGCCAGCTTCCGCGGTCCCATTTGTCCGCCCGCTCGACGCCAGTCGTGTAGATCACCGGAACGCCGCGCCCGCGCGCCGTCTCGACTAACGTGGAGAGGACCGGCAGCGCATCCCAGGCTTCTTCGCCGCCGGATTGCCGCCAACGCAGGATCGACTGCTCGATGGGCTCGCGGCGGTCGCCACAGAAGGCATAGTTGACGTCGACGACCAAAAGTGCGGGGCGCTGTCCGAAACCCTGGCGCGCGCCATAGCCGGCAAGCTCGACGATACGTGTATCCCGCTCCGTGAGGAAGCGATCCCAAATGCGCGCACCGGTCATAGCTATTCAGACTTTCCGCTGATTTCGCTTTGCCATGGTGCGACCTTCTTCTCAAGCCATGCCAGCAGCTTGTCGAGGAGCACAGCGAGGATCATGACGAGGATGATCGGCACAAACATCTCGGAGGTGCGGAAGCTGTTGGCGGCGTTGATGATGATTCCGCCAAGGCCGGAAATGGCCGTAAGGAATTCCGCGATGATCATTGCGATGACAGCCTTGCCGACCGCCAGCCGCAGTCCGGCCATGATGTAGGGCAGCGTGGCCGGCAAGATGATCTGCTTCATGATCTTGGAGGGCGGCGCGCAGAAGGCGGTGCCAACCTCGACCAGGGTCTTCGGCACGGCTTTAACGCCGAACCAGGTGTTGATGCAGACTGGAAAGAAAGCCAGCAAAAAGACGATCACCATCTTGACCAGGAAGCCGAGGCCGAACCAGACCATCAGCAAGGGGACCAAGGCGATGAGCGGCGTCGCATAGCCTGCCGTGATATAAATGCCGAACGCGGCTTCCATGAAGCGATATCGGCCCAGCACGAGGCCCGTGGGAACACCCACCACAGCCGCCAGCAGATAGCCGGCCAGGAATGGTTGCACGCTTTGCAGAAAGGCGCGCGGCAGGGAGCCGTTCGACATCATCTCCAGGAACGACCCGAAGATCTGCGACGGGTAGGAGAACATCAGCGGATCTATATAAGGACCTGCCGCCTGCCAGACGACCATCAGCACGAGCAGCGAGCAGAGCGTAATGGCCCAGGACGGGATCGCGCGCTGCTGGCTCTCCATCGCCGGCGCCATTTGCTCGTCGCGGCTGTCTTCTGCTGTTACACTCATTCTCTCTCTCCTAAGCTGAGAGCTTTTTGGGGGCTGTCGATTCGTGCAGCGCTTCCCAGATCATGGCGCGTTTTTTCGCGAACTCGTCGGAAAGGCGTATCGCCCGCATGTCGTTGCGCGGCCGCTCGATATCGATGGGAACGATTTCTCGCAGATGGCCGCCGAGAATGACGACCACGCGGTCCGCCAGCAGCACCGCTTCATCGAGATCGTGCGTGACGAAGATGATCGTCTTTCGCGTGCGTTCGTGGATCGCGAGCAATTCCATCTGGAGCGTCTCGCGCGTCTGGGAATCGAGGGCTCCGAACGGCTCGTCCATCAGCAGGACTTCGGGATCGATCGCAAGCGCGCGAGCGATGCCGACGCGCTGCTTCATGCCGCCCGAAAGCTGGTGAGGCCGATGGTCCTTTGCATGACCCAGCCCCACCAGATTGATGAAGTGGTCCGCCCGCTCCCTGATTTCGGCTTGTGACAGCTTCTTCATCTCGAGGGCGAACTTGATATTGTCGATAGCACTGCGCCAGGGCAGCAGTTCCGCGTGCTGGAAGACCATCGTGCGATCGAGCCCGCACCCCTTGATCTGCCGGCCCGATACCCGCATCGAGCCCGAACTGGCCATCTCCAGCCCCATGATAATGCGCAGCGCCGTCGTCTTGCCGCACCCGCTAGGGCCGGCAAGAGCAACGATCTCGCCCTTGTCGACGCTGAACGACAGGTCGTTCAGCGCCCGGGTGACGCTCCGTACGCCCTTCACGTTGAGGGAGAACTGTTTCGAGACGTTTTCAAGCTCGACATGTGCCATCGGAATATCCTCGCTGTCTTGCCTGTCACTCCGACTTTTCGTCGACGAGCTTCAGGGCTTCTTCACGCAGCGATTCATCGATAAAGGCCTTGACGTCGAAGGTCTTCCGGATGCGGTCGTTACGCTGCATCATGTCGACATTCCACTGGAGCTTGTCAGCAGGGATGGCGAGATCCGGTGTAACGGCCTTGTATCTGATCGCCTCTTCAAAAATAAACTCCGGCGCCGGATCGTCAGCACTAAGGTTTGCGGCTTTGCGCGCCAACGCATGCGTCTCGTCCGGATGATCGAGCGCGTACTGATACCCGACCACCTGCGTAGCGAGGAAACGGACAAGCAGGTCACGGCGCTGACTAATCGTATCTTCAGTGGTCACGATGCAGTCGCGTACGAAATTCGGTGTAGCGTCGGGTGCGCGGGCGACGACATTGACGCCGCGCTTTTCGGCTTCCGGCTCGAATTCGGAAGAGGTCGCAGTGGCATCGACAACACCGGCGACCACGGCCCGGAAGCGATCGCCGCCGCCGCCGGCATTGGCGAACGTTACTTCCGACGGATCGACGCCGACCGAACGCAGCGCTTCCTTGGCGAAGAGGTCCGGCGCGCTCCCGGGGCCGGAGACGCCGATGGTGTGGCCCTTGAGATCCTGAAGGGACTTGATGTCGCTCTTGGCGTAAAGGTCGTAGGTCATGCCCGGCCAGTCGCAGCCGATGAAGAGGATCTTCGCGCCTTCGCTCATGGCCGCGATGGCAGTGAGCGGCGTTGTGGAATAGCTGTCGATCTCACCCGCCAGCAGCGCCTTGACGGGTACGGTGCTCGACGCAAAGCCCATCGGCTCGACCTGCACGCCGAACTTGTCGGCGAACTTCGACGGCATGAATTTGATTCCGGCATCGCCTTTGGCCTCGACAAGGCCGTGGCGCCATGTATCCGCCGCCTGCGCACCGCTTGAAATCGCCGTGGCCACAAGCAGGCCCGTTGCAAAAGCCGTCAGAACATTCCTCAATTTTTCCTCCGCGTGCGGCAGTCGCCGCGTTATTGTCGATCCAGTCTAGTGGAAGTCCAGCGCCACCTACTCCTCCAATGGCGCCGTTCGTCAGACAACGATGCGCATGGATGAGGTTTGTCCATCATACCAGACCATCCTTTGTCATACATTATGATAAACATACCTACACACAATGTGAAAGGGGAAACCAGGAAACTTTGGAAAAAATTTGTCGGGAAACAGGAAATACGGCGATGCCGGGCATCACCGAAAGGTTCAGCCGCCACAACAAGGGAGTGAAGTGGCACCGTTACGAGGACGCAACTCGGTGAGGTTCAGCCTGTCGATCCCGAGCATGTCTTCAGCATGAAACCGGCTCCGCTTTCCGGAGGCATGCGTCGGCGGCCACGATCGGGCGGGGAATACGAGGAGCACGCCTGTGGCCTTGCAGTCGAATGAACGGCTGCCGTCGCACGGCGCAGGGGAGCGAACGGCCCTCTCGGCCGGAGCGCAGTGCGTTCGTTCAGCCGGGCGCATAAAGGACGCTCCAACACTTAATCGAGCATCGGAATAACCCGAAAACCGGCTTGCGCTTCCAGCGCTAGAGCATGTCTCCCGAAAGCGGAAACTGATTTCGGGGAAAAGACATGCGCAGAAACAAAGACCTAAAGCACGGCAAGCGAATCTGAAAGATTGCGACGCGCCTTAGTCGCCGTCCAGAGCGGAACTGGCCGAGTTCGCCACATGCAGTTCGGCCACCCGGCGCGCGTCCTTTTTGTTGCCAGCCAGGATAGCCTTGACGAGCATGCCTATTTCCTCGACGCTTTGCTTCTGGCGCACGCCGCGCTCGACCGAGCGCCGCCGCAGGCTCGAGGTAAGCAGCGTCAGGTTGTTGAGGATGTCGAGCGCAACGGTATTGTGCGCACCGCGGCAGATATGTTCGTAGAAGACCCGCTTGGTGGCGATGATATCGTCCGCCTTGCCGGCCTTGTACGCCGCGATCAGATCTCTGGACTTCTCCTCCAGTTCCTTGCGGTCCTGCGCGGTCGCATTGTCGATGAACTGGTCGACCACGAGCGATTCCAGAAGGGCGCGGATGCGGTAGATGTTCTCCGCCTTCTGGCGCGATATCTGCACCACCGCAAGGCCGCGATTGCCGACTTCGACCAACAGGCCTTCCGCCTGCAACTGCCGCAATGCCTCCCGCAGCGACGTGCGGCTGACATCCAGTTGCTGGCACAAATCTTTTTCCACCACACGCGTACCGGGCGTAAGCGCCCCAGTTTCGATGGCGCCCCTCAGTGCGCCGATGATCTTGTTGCGCAGGGGGGCTGGTTCATGATGGACCGGAGCAAAGGTGTTCAGTTTCGTCTCCATTGCCTTGCAGCCGTCATGTTTTCACGCCGACCGCGTCATTCGGTCTTCAACCCACAGTTGGGGTAACGATTCGACCGCCAGTACCTGTCTACTCCATCCAAAGGGCCTTTGCCAGTTCACATGCCGATATGACCGTATGTCAATCCTTCTCGACCTTGCGAACCGGCGTTTCCGGCTTTATCCCGCCTTTCCTGCGTGAATAGGTGTTCTTTCCGTTCTCCAGCCAGTCCCCTGAAGCGGCCGCATCGGCGAACGCGGTCCAGCGATCTGCCCAGTCGCCGAGAGAATAGCCATGCCATGGCGACTGTGGCGACAGCGACGGCATTTGCAGTTCTTCCCAGATCTGCTTCGCATGCGACATATATTTCTCGGCCGGAAGCGCCAGCGGCGGCATGGGCGCCTTGAGCGTGGCGTCGATCATCAGCGTGCCCTCGCGCACCGCATTGCCGGATTTGGGCCCATGCCCCCCGGAGCGGTAAGGCGTGACGTGCACGTCGTCGAGCATGTTGGCACGGTAGGCGAGCGACCAGAAGATGGCGTCGGCGTTATGCGGGTCGATGTCGTCGGACACAGCGATGACGATCTTTCCGCATTGCGCTTGCAGCGTCGCAGCCCCGTTCAAGCCCCGCCAGATTTCAGTCTGCGGCGCACCCGGTTCGAACTGGAGAAAGATGACTTTCCGGATATTCGTCAGAGGCTCGTGCATCACTACGCGCTTGAGCCCCCTGACATTGAGGACATTTTTTAGATGGTTGAAGAACAGAGGCTCATAGGCGACGCGCTTGAGCACGCTGGACTCGCTCGGCGTGACCTGGCTGACGATCGAGACGAAGACCGGCTTTCGCTTGCGCGTGATCGCCGTGACCTGCATCGACATGTTGAAGTCTTCGAGCGCGACATGGCCGTGGCTTTCCCCGAACGGCCCTTCCGGCTCCAGCAGCTCCGTATCGATAAGGCCCTCGATGACGATCTCGGCGTCGGCCGGGACTTCGAGGTCGACGGTCTTGCAACGGACGACCCGAACCGGCTCGCCGACGAGGCCGCCGGCAACCGCCATTTCATCCTGGTCGACCGGCAGTTTCTGCGGCCCGGTGAAGATGACTGCCGGCGCGCAGCCGAGCACGATGGCGCAGGGCATCTTTTCGCCGCGCGCCTGGTACTTCTGCCAGTGCAGATAACCGCCGGCCCCGCTCAGCCGGCTCGCCATGCGCACGCCCAGCCTGTTCTGCGCCTTCAGCGCCGCGCGATAGGTCCCCATATTGCGAATGCCACTATCCGGGTCCTTGGTCACGCACAGCGTTGCGGTCAGGTAAGGCGCGCAGTCGAAGCCGGGCGTCGAGATCGGCACAGGCAGCGTCGCCAGGCCACCGCCGGGCCTGGTCAGATCATCGCCGGTCAGGACGACTTCCTGGCAGGGTGCTTCCATCACCGTAACGGGAGGTATGGGGTTCTCCATGGCACGCACCCATACATCGCCGATCTCTTCCACCGGAACACCAAGGCCCGCCGCATAGATTTCCGATGAGCCGGCCAGTGCGCAGGTCACCACCGGAATATCGAAGGTCTCGCCCTTTGCGCCACGCACATCGGTGAACAGCAATGCCCGGCGCTGATCCTCGTGGAGGCCGCCCTGGAACTGCCAGCGCGACACCGGATGCAACTCGCTGTCCTTGTCGATGGGCCGGCCGATGCGGGTGACGAGCCCCCTCGCCTCAAGCCGCCTGATATGCTCCTGCATATCCATCGGAGCGCCGGTTTTCGGTGTCGCCAAGTGTGCTCTCCATTCCTGCCAAGCCAATCAGCCAGCACTTTTCCATGCTGCCATTGTGCGGGCAAACATCCTCTCTTGTCAATCATATTGTCATACATTAATACACACTTCCGGATGGCAAAAATTGTGGCCGAGCCATCCGGCGGAAGGCATGGGGGACCGGGACGAAAATATGGACAGCGCGCTGGAACCCTTTATCAACAAGCTCTTCAAGCACATCGGCCGTCCGCTTGTGCGCAAGGAGGACCAGCGCCTGATCACCGGTAAGGGGCGCTTCTCCGACGATTTCAAATTCCCCGGCCAGACTTATGCGGCCATCGTTCGCTCGCCCTATCCGCATGCCCGAATCGGCGCAATCTCGAAGCAGGCCGCCCTCGCCAGCCCCGGCGTGCTTCTGGTCATGACCGGCGAGGATCTCGTCGCCGACGGCATCGGGCAGCTACCCCACAAGGCTGTGCCGAACACAAATTTCGATATGAAGCTGACCGGTCCCGGCGGCGGGCCGGTCTTTATCGGTGACCACAAATTGTTGCCGACCGACAAGGTCCGGCACGTTGGCGAGGCGGTTGCCATTGTCATCGCCGAAACGCTCGCTCAGGCTCTCGATGGCGCCGAACTGGTCGAAGTCGACTACCAGGAGTTGCCGCATGTGATCAATTCGGACGCCGCCATCGAGGACGGTGCACCGCTGGTTTGGGACGAGGCACCCAACAATACGTTCGTCGACACCCGCTTCGGCGACTGGGAGGCGACGGATGCGGCGTTCGCCCGTGCCGACCATGTCGTGTCCGCCTCGTTTCATATCGGTCGCGTCACCGCCGTCACCATGGAGCCGCGCGCGGCACTTGGCAGTTTCGATGCCCAGACCGGCCGCTACACGCTGTATGCGGGCAGCGGCGGCGCGGTGAAGCAGAAGGCCGAGATAGCCAAATGCCTCGGCATCGAAGCAGATCGCCTGCGTGTCCTTTCCTTCGATGTCGGAGGCAATTTCGGCGCCCGCAACCGGCCTTATGTCGAGTTCGGCCTCATCTTGGTCGCCTCACATCGCCTCGGTCGCCCGGTCAAATACACAGCCACGCGTTCCGAGGCCTTTCTGTCGGATTACCAGGGTCGCGACCTGATCACCAAGGTTGAGCTTGCATTGGCTAAGGACGGCACCTTCCTTGCCATGCGGGCGGACAATATTTCCAATGTCGGCGCGCGCTGCGTATCGCTGTCGCCGCTGAGCAAGGGCTCCGGGCTGATTACCGGCACCTACCGCATTCCGGTCGCGGCGCTGCGGGCACGTGCCGTCTACACCAACACCATGTGCACGCAAGCCTATCGCAGCTCCGGCCGGCCGGAAGTGACGTTCGCCATCGAACGGCTGGTCGAGAAAGCGGCCCGCGAACTCGGCATCAGTCCGTTCGACTTGCGCCGAAAGAATTTCGTGCAGCCCGGGCAGATGCCTTACACCAACGCCGTCGGCCAGATTTACGACAGCGGCGAATATGAACATGCGATGGACCGCGTCCTCGACATGATCGACTGGGATGGCCATGCCGGACGCAAAGCGGAAGCCGCTTCCCGCGGCCGGGTTCTCGGCCGCGGCTATGCAAGTTACGTCGAATCCTCCATCGGTTCTCCCAAGGAGCGAGCCGAGATCGAGGTCAAGCCGAACGGCTCGATCGATGTGGTAATTGGCACACAACCCAGCGGCCAGGGCCACGAAACGAGCTTCGCCCAAGTGGTGGCCGACATGCTCGAGCAGCCGGTCGAGAAGGTGAACATCATTCTGGGCGACACCGACATCGTCAGCGTCGGCGGCGGCTCCCATTCCGGCCGCTCGATGCGCCATGCGGGTACGGTCATGGCAATGACCTGCGCCGATCTGGTCGAAGAGGCCAAGCGCCGGGCAAGCGAACGCTTCAACACCCCGGTGCAGGACATCGATTTCGACGACGGCTATCTGAAGGTCCGCGACACCAACCATTCGATCAGCCTCGTCGATCTGGCGCGTGCAACATACGCCGCATCGGGACCGCTGGCGGCGGCGCGCACAAATGAGATGCATACGCCCGTTTTCCCGAACGGCGCGGTCGCGTGCGAAGTCGAAATCGATCCGGATACCGGCCTCGTGGAGATCACGCGTTATGCCAGCGTCGATGATGTCGGCCGCTGCATCAATCCACTCATCGTCCACGGCCAGACCCATGGCGGCATCGCCCAAGGCGTCGGCCAGGCCATGTGGGAATCATCTTATGTCGACCCCGAAAGCGGCCAGCCTCGTTGTGGCTCCTTCATGGATTACGGGATGCCCCGCGCCGACAACATGCCGAGCTTCATATGCGAGATCGCCGAAGTGCTGTCCCCAACCAATCCGCTGGGCATCAAGGCCGGCGGCGAAGGTGGCACGACGCCGGCCATCGCCGTCATGGTCAGCGCCGTGACCGATGCACTGGCCGAATTCGGCGTCCACGAGATTTCGATGCCGATCACGCCCTTGAAGGTGTGGCAGGCCATACAGGACGGCAAGAGCCGTCGTACCGCTGCGGAGTAGCGACATGACCAACCCGAACACTGTACGCGTCATCGCTTTTCCGGGCGCGCCCAACCTGCCTGCCTTCGCGGCGATCGAACACGGCTATTTCGATGCCGAGGGCATCAAGGTCACGCTGGAGACGACGCCCAGTTCGGTCTATCAGATGGAAAAATTCGCGGCAGGCGAATTCGATGTCGCCTTCACCGCCTTCGATAACATCGTCGCCTACAGCGAAGGCCAGGGTGCGGTTGCCATCGGGGGAAACCCCGATTTCCGCGTCATCGCCGGTGCGACCCAGCTCGAGCTTTCCTTTGTCGTGTCGCCCGGGATCGGCAGCTACGCCGACCTGAAGGGCCGCTCCATCGCCTTGGACGCACTGTCGACCGGCTTTGCCTTCGTGCTTTACGACATGCTGGAGCGCGGAGGCCTCAAAGAGGGCGAATATTCCTTCGCCACCGTGGGCGCGACGCCGCAACGCTGGGAGTCCGTCAAAAGCGGCGACCATGCCGGAACCTTGACCATCGAACCCTTCACCAGCATCGCGGCCCGCCAGGGCTACAACGTCCTGGATACCTCGACGCGCCTGTACGATTCCTATCAGGGCGGCATCATCGCTACTCGCAAGGGTTGGGCCGACGCAAATGCGGAAAGCGTGCGGGCCTTTATACGCGGCTACGTCAAGGGTCTCGAATGGACGCTCGCGCCGGAAACCAGCGCCGCTGCCGAGGCTCTGCTCGTCGCCCGTATGCCCCAGATCCAGCCGGCGGCCGTAAAGCCGGTAATGGCGAGCCTGCGGTCGCCCAGATCGGGCCTGACGCCGGGCGCCGACGTGCTGCGCGACGGCATGGCCACAGTGCTTCAGCTCCGCTCCCGCTACGGCAAAGGCAAGACCCTGGACGATATCGAGAAATATCTCGACCTCTCCTTCCATCGGGATGCCGTCCGGACTCGATAACGGAGGATCGTTCATATGGGACCGAAACCGCTCCAGACCTTCGTTTGGCAGCGAAATGCGCCAGGGAGAAACCAATGCAAAATGTAACGCTGACCGTCAACGGCAAGTCCGTGACGTGCACGGTCGACGACCGGACGTTACTTGTGCAGCTCCTGCGCGACCATCTCAACCTGACTGGCACGCATGTCGGTTGCGATACCTCGCAATGCGGAGCATGCGTCGTCCACATCAACGGCCGCACCGCGAAATCCTGCACGGTCCTGGCAGCCGCCCTCGAAGGTGTATCGGTAACGACGATCGAGGGGCTCGCCGCCGCGGACGGCACGCTGCATCCCATTCAGGAAGCCTTTCGCAAGCATCACGGCCTGCAATGCGGCTTCTGCACGCCGGGCATGATCATGACAGCCGTGGACATCGTCAGCCGCCACGGTAGCAATCTCGACGAGAAGACCGTGCGCCACGAGCTCGAAGGCAATCTCTGCCGCTGCACCGGCTATCACAACATCGTGCGGGCGATCCTCGACGTAGCCGGCGTCCTGCCGGCCGATACCGGACACTGAGCCTGGAGCGCGCGCCATGTACCAGCTTACCTACCACCATCCGCGGACATTGGACGAGGCGGTCCGGCTCTTCGACGAGGCCGACGATGCATCCTATTTGTCCGGCGGGCATACGCTGTTGCCGACACTGAAGGGGCGGCTGGCAGCGCCGAGCGCGCTGATCGACCTGCGCGATATCCCGGACCTGCACGGCATTGCACTGGAGAACGACAGGCTCGTCATCGGTGCGGCGACGCCGCATGCGCAGGTGGCGCGATCGGCCGTAGTGCGCCAGCACCTACCCGTGGTTGCCGAACTTGCCGGCTCGATCGGGGACATTCACGTCCGCAATTTCGGCACCATCGGCGGTTCGCTCGCCAACAACGATCCGGCTGCCGATTATCCGAGTGCCGCGCTCGCCATGGACGTCATCGTCCAGACGAACCTGCGCAGCATCGCAGCCGACGACTATTTCACCGGTCTGTTCTCCACCAGCCTCGAGCCAGGCGAGATCGTGACACGCATCAGCTTTCCAACCGGGGTGGAATGCGGGTATGCCAAATTCCGCCATCCGGCTTCCCGCTATGCCATGGCGGCAAGCTTCGTGGCCCGTTTCGGTGATCGCGTTCGCGTCGCCATCACCGGTGCGGGCAGCGACGGCGTCTTTCGGTGGCTGGAAGCAGAGGAACGGTTGTCCGCGAGCTTTGCGCCCACAGCTCTCGAAGGTCTCGTCGCCGCTCCCGATGGCATGATGGAGGACATGAGTGCGTCTGCCGAGTACCGCGCCAACCTCGTTGCGGTGATGACCGTACGCGCGGTCAAGAATATGGGGCGCGCGACAATCAAGCCCTGAAAAATCATCGCGCCCGCAAACGGCCGCGGGCCATGGGCCTATTCCGCGCTCTCCCGGATCTCTTCCGTCCAGCGCTTCACCACCGGCAGATGAATGTCGAACAGGTCCAGCGCGCGACCGACGGTTTGCGTGACCATTTCATCCAGCGTCTGCGGGCGCGAATAGAAAGCGGGAACTGGCGGCATCACGATCGCGCCGTTGCGGTTGGCCTGGGCCATAAGTTCTATATGTCCGGCATGGAGCGGCGTTTCACGCAAAAGCAGCACGACACGCCGCCTCTCCTTCAGGCAGACATCGGCGGCCCGCACCACTAGATCGTCGTTGTAGCAGTGGGCAATCCCGCTCAGCGTTTTGATCGAACAGGGCGCAACCAGCATGCCGAGGGTCCGGAAGGACCCCGAAGAGAGCGACGCACCGACATCACGATAGCTATGCACCACGTCGGCGAGGCGCTTGATCCGGTCGACACTGTAGTCCGTTTCAGCCAGCGCGGTACGGGCGCCCGCCGGCGAAATGATCAGATGCGACTCGATCTCCTCGACCTCCCGCAGAAGTTCCAGAGCCCTGATGCCATAGATCGTGCCCGATGCACCGGTGATCGCAATGGTTATGCGCTGTTTCGGCTTCCCGCCCGCTGAGCCTTCAGTCATCTTCGTTCCCTTCGGCTTTTCCGTTTGAAACCGCCCATTTTTTCCAGCGCGGCGATGAGCGGTCCAAGCCGTGCCGTTTCCGTCATCTTCGGGGAGGCAATCACAAGCTGCATGTTTGCCGTCGCACGCGCAACATTGCCGTTTCCCGTCGTAGGCCACTCTTCGAAGAGCCTTGCCAATTCGGCAAGCTCGATGCGCTCCGCCTCCAGTTCGCTCGCCTTGATTCTTTCACGCAAACGGTCCGTCGACTCGGATGGCGCCGGATGCGGCTCCCGCTTCAACTGCCGGCGTAAGGCACGCAAGGTTTGCACCACTTGTCCATGCCATTCACCGACCGCCGCCTCGACCATTGCCAGCCTCGCGGCATCCAAGACAACTCCCTTTTCCATGCCGAGCCAGGCGCCAAATAATAGGACGGGCACGTCGATGCCAGCGTCCTCCTGCAAGGCGAGGCAGGCAGTGGCTACCTCCGGCTCATCATAGAGACGCACCGCGAAGGTCCATAAATCGACTGCTGCCTCAAGCTTGTCCTGGGCGTTCACTCGTTTCCTCATCGGTTTCGCAATATCGCGGTTCAACTCTTCAAAAATGTCCGTCATTATGTCATACAATAATACAATAAGCTATACCCAGGAAACACAGTGAGAGCTCGATGCGGCTCGACACAGGAACGGCCTCGAAAAGGAGAGATCAATGGACATGAACGGTGAATATCGTCTACCCGCACGACGCGAAGTGGTATGGGCTGCACTCAATGATCCTGAAATGCTGAAGGCCTGTATCCCCGGCTGCCAAGCTCTGAGCAAGACCGGCGATAACCAGATGGCCGCCATGGTAACGCTCAAGATCGGTCCGATGAAGGCTTCATTCAACGGTGAGGTCAGACTTGAGAATATCAACGCACCCGAAAGTTACACGATTGCCGGAGAGGGCAAGGGCGGCATTGCTGGCTTCGCGAAGGGTAATGCCAACGTAAGCCTTGCCGAACAGCACGACGAAACAATCCTATCCTACCAGGTTGAAGCGCAAATTGGAGGCAAGATGGCACAGCTCGGCGCGCGCCTGATCGACTCGACGGCACGCAAGCTCGCAGGTCAGTTCTTCGATGAGTTCGCTCGCCGCATCAGTGCAATCGAGCATATCTAAGCGAATTTGAGATGAACTAACAGCCTGCCAGGTTCTGGCACACCGGACATTCTGGCTGAATCGCCGGGATTCCTTCAACGGCCGCTTTCGTAATCCACTTCGCTGGAGGTAATTTGCGCCGACGAGATTCTATTCGCTTGATCTTCGCGAGCGGGTTGCACGGTTCTCGGAGGTGCGGCGTGCGGCGAAGGGTTCGCCGTCCGCAGATGGTCGGCGATTTCCCGCCGACCACGAAGTTCAAGCTCAGGTTAGCGGTTTCCGCCATCACTTGAGGACGTTGGTCCACACCTTGTCGATCAGCTTCTGCGACTGGGCATCGCAGGCCCGTGAAAACACGATCTTCGCTCCCTCCGGCGCATTGATCTCCGGTGCGGTCCGCAGCTCTTCGGTCAGAAAGGCTTCCGAGCCTTTGATGACATTTGCGTAGCCGGTGAAGTTGGATTGGGTCGCCATCGGCTCGGCCTGCATCATGAAGTTGATGAACTTCCTGGCGTTTTCGACATTGGAAGCTGTCGCCGGGATCATCATCGTGTCCATCCAGCCGATTACGCCCTCTTTCGGATAGGCATAGCTGACGACCTTGTTGGCGGCTGCGGCAGCGACGCGACCCTTGAGCGCATAGCCGTTCCATTGGGTGGTGATCACCGAATCGCCGTTGACCAGACGGTCGTTTAGGCCCTCGGAACTGTAGGTATTGACCGCCGGCTTCTGTTCGAGAAGCAGATCCTGCACCTTCTGCATCTGGGCGGGATCAGGATTGCACTGGTCCTGACCCAGATAGAGATGGGCAAGGTTGACCACTTCCTCCGGCGTCTTGAACATACTGATGCGCCCGTTCAGGCTCGGGTCGGGCTTGAAGAACTCGCCGAGCGATTCCAGCTTCTTGCCGTAGAGGTCCTCGCGATAGGAAATGGAGGTCGTGCCCCATTGGAACGGGACGGTGTATTGCTGCTCCGGATCCCATTCCGAGGCCTTCCACTTGTCCTCGATATTGGCGAAGTTCGACAGCGACTTCGGGTCGTACTTCTGCACCAGCCCTTCCTGGATGAGGATCGGCACGAAATTATGCGTGGGGATGATGACGTCATAGCCCGAAGCGCCGGCCTTCAGCTTGGCGAGCAGGGTTTCGTTGGAGTCGTAGGTGTCGACCGTCACCTTGATGCCGGTCTCGGCCTCGAACTTCTTCACCACCTCGGGCGAGGTGTAGTCCGTCCAGTTATAGATGAAGAGTTTCTCTTCGGCCTTGGCCATCGTCGTGGTCATGGCGAAAGCGGCGATCAAAGAAGATGCGATCCCAAGTTTCATATAGCGGTCCCTCCCATTGGACTGATGCAGTTGCTTTTTTGAGCACCGATTTTTTCGAAAACCGGTGCTCGGTTTTTCAGGCCCTAGCCATCGTTCTTCTTGCGCGTCACCAACCAGTAGAGCGTGACGAGCAGCAGCGAGGCCGCCAGCAGCAGCGACGACACGGCGTTGACTTCCGGCGTAACCCCCTGGCGGATCATGCTGTAGATGTAGACTGGCAAGGTGGTGGCGCCCGCACCGGCGACCATCATGGTGATGATGAAATCGTCGAGCGAGATGACGAAGGCGAGCATCGCGCCAGCCAATATCCCTGGCATGAGGATCGGCAGGGTCACATGGCGGAACGTGTCCCAGTCGGAGCCGTAGAGGTCCGCGGATGCCTGCTCGAGGGTGGTGTCCATGCCCTCGAGCCTTGCCCTGATGGGCATGAAGGCAAAGGGAATGCAGAACATGATATGGGCGATGATGACATTGCCGAGCCCGAGCGAAATGCCGGCGCCGGCGAACACGATCAGAAGCGCGACGGCCGTTACAATCTCGGGCACCATCAGCGGCAACGAGATCAGGGTAATGCTCGCGGTCCGGCCCTTGAACTTGCCGCCGCGCACCAGCACGAGGGCGGCAAGCGTGGCGAGCGTGGAAGCGACAACGGTGGCAATCGTGGCCACGATTAGCGAATTCGCTGCCGCATGGGTGATGTCGGCATTGGAAAAGACCTTGGCGTACCACTCCAGGCTGAAGCCAGACCAGACCATGGCCAGTGAGCTGGCATTGAAGGAATAGAGGATCAGGATCGCGATCGGCAGATACAGGAACGCCATGAAGCCATAGACCCAGGGCGTAAGCCATGGCACGTCGCCGACGCGGCGGGATTTCTTGCCTTGCATAGTCTCAGCCATGGACGGCAACTCCTTGCTGCATCGCGGAGCGCCGTGCGGCCTGCGCGTACCAGATCAGGCAGATGATGACGAAGGCCAGCAGGATCATCGCCACTGCCGCACCGAAGGGCCAGTTGCGCGCCGTGGCGAATTGGAACTGCACCAGGCTGCCCAGCATGAGCTTCTTGCCACCGCCCAGGAGGTCGGGCTGGATGAAGGCGCCGATGCTGGGGATGAAGACCAGGATCGAGCCGGCGATGATGCCGGGCTTGGCAAGCGGTATGATGACGTGCCGGAAGGTCTCGTAGGTGCTGGAATAGAGGTCGGCCGAGGCCTCGACGAGGCGGAAGTCGAGCTTCTCCAGGCTGGCATAGATCGGCAGAACCATAATCGGCACGAAGGCATAGGTCAGGCCGATGGCGATGGCGAAATCCGTATACATCAGGCCGAAGGTCTGGTCCGGGTCCAATATGCCGAGCCAGCGGAAGGGCAGTTCGATGGTACCGTTGCGGCCAAGGATGATGATCCAGGCGAAGGTGCGCACCAGCTGGTTCGTCCAGAACGGAATGGTGATGAGATAGATCCAGAGGTTTCGCCTGTCGGGCGGGCAGCGCACGATGAAATAGGCGACGGGAAAGCCCGCGATCAGGCACAGCGTCGTCGTGATCGCCGCCAGCAGGAGCGAGCGCCCGACGATGATGAGATAGCTCGGATTGAAGACGACATTGTCCATCAGGTCCCTGTCGAACAGGAACTGGAAATAGGCCTCCGAAGAGAACGTCCAGTGCACGCCGCCGAAGGGATTGGCCTCCAGCAGCGAATAGACCGCCATGACGATGACCGGCACCAGCATGAACAGCGTGACGACGATGAGCGCCGGGCCGAGGCCAAGCACGCGCCGCATGGCCGGGCTTTCGGGAAGGTCCATCATCGGGACAGCATCCGCAGCGCGCCGGCACCGAAGCCAACCGAGACGGCATCGCCGATCCGGTAGGCGAAGTCGCCATTGTCCCGGTTGCGTGCGTCGACCAGTATGGGTGCCTCCTCGCCGATATCGATGTGATAGAAAGTCGATTGGCCGAGATAGTCGACGAGCTGGACCCTGCCGGGCGTTCCGGTACCACCCACGGAGGAAAGCCGTACCTTTTCCGGGCGCAAGAACAGCGTCGCCTTGTCACCTGGCTTGTGGCCGCCGATATTGCTGGCCTCGAGCACGGTACCGCGGGCGGTGCGGCAGATGGCGACGCCTTTCTCGACCTTCTCTATCGTCGCCTCGATGAAATTCGCGTCGCCGATGAAGGACGCAACGAAGCGGTTGACCGGATATTCGTAGATTTCGGTCGGCGTGCCGATCTGCTGCACATGTCCTTCCGACATGACCGCGATGCGGTCGCTCATCGACAGGGCCTCTTCCTGGTCGTGCGTGACGAAGACGAAGGTGATACCGGTCGCCTTCTGCAACTGCTTCAGTTCGGCACGCATGGCCTGGCGCAGTTTGAGGTCGAGCGCCGACAGCGGTTCGTCGAGCAGCAACACCTTGGGATGGGGCGCAAGCGCGCGCGCCAGCGCGACCCGCTGCTGCTGCCCGCCGGAGAGCTGATTAGGACGCCGGTCGGTGAACCTGTCCATCTTCACAAGTTCCAGCGTGCGCGCCACTGTCTTCCGGATTTCGTCGGCCGGCCGCTTGAGGCGGCGCAGCCCATAGGCGACGTTTTCGGCGACGCTCATATGCGGAAACAGCGCATAGTGCTGGAACACAGTGTTGACGGAGCGCTTGTTGGCAGGGAGGCCGGCAATGTTTTCTCCGAAGAGGGAGACCCTGCCTTCGGTCACGGCTTCGAAGCCGGCCAGGATGCGCAGCAGCGTGGTCTTTCCGCAGCCCGAGGGCCCGAGCAGCGTGAAGAACTCATTGTCGCGGATGGTCATCGACACGTTCTTCAACGCGACGAACCGGTTCTCGCCCTGCCCATAGGCCTTGGTGACACCGGCAATATCGATGGCAGCCGTTGGCCGCTCGGCCACCTCGGCGAAACCAGCCGTGGTCACAATGGTCATGTGATAACTCCTCCCAAGGCGGAAAACCGGTTCCCACTTTTCCTGGAATTGCGGTCGCGCTCTAAGCCTTTGTTCTTGAAGCATGATCTTGTCCGAAAAGTCTGCAACTTTTCGGGATCTTGCTTTAGAGCAGGCCTTCGCGCGCCAGATCGTCCATCGTCGCCACGATCGCCCTTTCCAGGATGTCGCCGATTTCCTCGATTTGTGCGATGTCGAGGATGAGCGGCGGCGACATGATATTGAGATGGCCGAGCGGCCGCACGATCAGGCCGCGCTTCTGGCAATTCTGCGCGATGCGCTTGCCGACATTGGCCTCGTCCGGAAGCAGTGCCTTGGTCGCCTTGTCGGCGACGTTTTCGATGCACATCATGAAGTGGCTGCCGCGCACCTCGCCGACGATGTCCAGCTTTTCAAGCTTCTTCAGCGTCCTTTCGAAGACCGGGCCGGTTTCGCGCACGCGCTCGCAGATCCGTTCGCGCTCCAGTATCTCGATATTCTTCAGGCCCGCCGCGCAGGCTGCCGGATGGCAGCTATAGGTGAAGCCGTGATAGAAGGCGCCGTCCGGGCCGGAGATCACCTCGAAGATTTCATCCGAAACGATCGTCGCCGATAGCGGCTGGTAGCCGGAGGAAATGCCCTTGGCCACGCAGATGATGTCCGGCTGCACGCCGAATTTGTCATAGGAGGCGAACATGTGGCCCAGCCGTCCGAAGGCGGTCACCACCTCGTCGGAAATATAGAATATCCCGTATTTGCGGCACAGTTCCCAGCTGCGCTTGTGATAGCCTTCCGGCGGCACGATGACGCCGCCGGCGCCAAGGATCGGCTCGGCGATGAAGGCGGCCACATTGTCGGGGCCGAGCTTCAGGATCGCTTCCTCCATCTCCTGCATCAGGAAATCAAGAAAGCCTTCCTCGCTCACGCCCTCGGGCCGGCGATAGCTGTGCGGCGCCGACAGGTAATGGACCAGATCGGTCGCACCATCCCAGCCATGCTGGTAGACCGGTCCGGTCAGCGCGATCGTCAGATGGGTGCTGCCATGATAGGCGTTCTGCCGCGAGAGGATCTTCTTGCGGTGCGGCTTGCCGATCCGGTTGAAATAATGATGGATCATGCGCACGGCGGAATCATTGGCTATCGAGCCGCCGGTCCCGAAGAAGACATGGTTGAGCGGGCCGGGCGCCAGTTCGGCAAGCTTGCCGGCAAGCGCCGAAGCGGGCTTGTTGGTGAGATTGTTGAAGGCCGAATAGAAGGGCAGCTCGCGCAGCTGCTGGGCGATCGCATCGATGATCTCGTCGCGGCCATAGCCGACATTGACGCACCACAGCCCTCCGATGCCGTCATAGAAGCGGTTGCCCTCGGCATCGGTGACATGGACGCCCTCGGCGCTGGCCATGACGGTGCAGCCCTCCTCCTTGTTGACGGCAAGGCTGCTGAAAGGGTGGATGAGATGCTTGCGATCCAGTTCCCAGGCCTCGTGACCCGACTGATGATAATTGATGTTCAAGGTGATCTCCGCAGGCTGTGATCCGTTAAGTGCTGTCGCTGCTTGAGCAGACGATGTGGAAATGGCGATCAGGCCGGCTGCCGGTACCAGCCGAGACCGGCATCGGGCAGCCACCTGGTCTTCTGCTTGACCTCTAGGAAGGCCTCCATGCCCCACTGGCCGAGCTCGCGGCCAAAGCCGCTCTTCTTCATGCCGCCCCATGGCGCCTGCATCACCACCATCTGGTTGCAGTTCTGCCAGGTGATGCCGGCGTCGATCCGGTCGACGACCCGCTCGGCGCGCTCCACATCCTCCGACAGCACGGTGGCGGCCAGGCCATATTGCGTGTCGTTGGCGAGCGCGATCGCCTCCTCCTCATCCTTGAAGGTCTTGACGGCGAGCACCGGACCAAAAATCTCGTCGCGCCAGATCGACATGTCCGGCTCGACATCGGTGAAGACCGTCGGCTCGACGAAATAGCCTCTGTCCAGGCCTTCGGGCCTGCGCCCGCCGGTCAGCAGCTGCGCGCCCTCCTTGAGGCCGGCTGCGATATATCCCGTCACCTTGGCATAGTGCCCGGCGCTGGAGAGCGGTCCCATCTGGACGCCCTCGGCGCAGCCGTCGCCCACGACGATGGACTGCGCGCCCTTCTTCAATTTCTCGAGGAAGGCGGGCGCGATGCTCTCCTGCAGCAGCAGGCGCGAGGTCGAGGTGCAGACCTGGCCCTGATTGACGAAGGCGCCGAACATCACCCACTCGACCGCCCGGTCGAGATTGACGTCGTCGAACACGACAACGGGCGACTTGCCTCCCAGTTCAAGGCTCACGCGCTTGAGCGTCGCCGACGCAAGCGACATGATGCGCTGGCCCGTGGCCGTGCTGCCGGTGAAACTGACCTTGTCGACGCCGGGATGGTTGACCAGCGTCTCGCCCGCCTCTTTGCCGTATCCGGTGACCACATTGAGCACACCGGCCGGAAAACCCGCCTCCCTGGCGAGTTCGGCCAGCGCCAGCGCGCTCACCGAGGTCACCTCGGACGGCTTGACGATGCAGGCGCAGCCGGCCGCAAGCGCTGCGGCCACTTTCCAGGTGAACTGCTCGATCGGGAAGTTCCAGGGCGTGATGAGGGCCACGACGCCGAGCGGCTGATAGGTGACCGTTGTCTCCAGATAATCGACCGGCAGCTTGAGCTCCTTGCCGCGCCAGCCTTCGAAGCCCTCGCACAGATCGGCATACATCTCGAAGATCTGCGCTGCCGTGTCGACGTCGAAAAGCGCCTCGGCCAGCGGCTTTCCGTTGTCCTGCGTCTCCAATGCGCCAAGACGCTCGCGGTCCTCTTTTATGTTGCGGGCGAAACTGCGCAGCAGATTGGCGCGCATCGCGGGGCTCGACCGCTTCCAGCCGCCGTCGAAGGCGGCGCGTGCTGCCCTGACCGCCGCGTCGACATCCTCGCGGCTTGCGGCCGGCACTGTATCGAATTCGCTCTCATCGGCGGGATTTATGCAGGCGATAACGCGCCCCCCGGCGGCATCGACCCATTCATTGCCGATAAACATCTTGCTGCTCACGTCTCGCTCCCATGGCCAGGCGCGGGTCGTGCCCGGCCTTCAGCACCGCCGCTGCGCCCGCGCGCATCGGCAACAAAGTCTTTTGCGAACCAGACGCTCAGTAAATCCGAACCCTCATCACTTCGGCTCGTCTGGACCCTCATGGGCATTTACATTAACGTCGCAGACGACTTGAATCCCTCGATAGGGGTAATGGCGCTCGACGCGCGCAAGGGTTGACCATATGGCTGTTGATGAAGCCGGCGCTGCAGCCGTGTTTGGACAGATAGCCGAAACGCTCGGCACGCCGAGGTTCCATCGCGGGGTCCTCGACATCTTCGGCAAGCTCTTCCCCAGCGATTTTGCCCAGGTTTATCAGATCGGACGCAACGGACGGGCGGTCTGCATCGACCCTTGCGATACGCCCGAGGATGCCTGCCGCTCCTACGAGCAGCATTTCAGCCTGGACTGCCCGCTCTCCAGATATTGGCAGAACACCGGCCGTCCCGGCGTGGTGACGATGAGCGAAGTGCGGTGTCGCTTCGAAAATTACGGAAATTATTTCAGCGACTTCTACCACCCGATGGGATTGGTCGACGAAATCGGTGTGCTCTTGCCCTCCCCGGGAAGGCGCACCGTGGCGCTGTTCATGGAAAGGACCAGATACTTCAACGAGGAAGCGACGGAGGTGGTTCGCCGTTTCTATTCCGGCGTCACGCGGCTTCACCGCGCCAACAACCAGCTCATCTTGCGCAATGCGGTGATGCGCAAGGCGCGCGGCCTGCAGCCCAATGCCGTCACCATCCTCGACCGGGCCGGAGACACCGTCTTCGCCAACCGGGAATGGCGCCAGGCTTGCCAGTCGGACGGGTCGCTCGAAATCAGCGCGAAACTGTCGATGGATTTGGAAAATGCCAATCTGGAGACCGAGAGCGGCACGGTATTCATATCGCGGCTGGACGAGGCCTTCGCCATCTCGCCTGGCGGCCGGCTATGCGTGCTCGACCAGAACCCGCAGGCGATCGGCACCACGCTCGATGCCTATAAAAGCTCCTTCCTCAAGGGGGAGGTCAGTAAGCGGGAGCATGAGATCATCTGCGCCATGCTCGATGGCTATCCGACCAAGGCCATCGCCGAGCGACTGGGTTGCGCCATGGAGACGGTGAAGGCACACAAGAAGCGTATCTACTATCGGCTCGACATCACGACCGAGCGAGAGATTTTCCTGATGTTCCTGGAGCACCTGCAGGGGCGCAAGGTGATGCCGGCGCAGATGCACTAGGAGCAGCCCCAAAGACCGGACAGGACGGCGCACCGCCTCATCCAAGATACTTTTTGCCGCAAAGGACCGTGACCTCGACCCCGCACTGTCGCGGTCCCTTGCCGGATATCAGCGAAGCCCGAGGGCTTTCGCCTGATTGGCCAGTATCGATTTTTGAAATTCCACGAACTCTGGCCCGGGCTGCTGCTCCACGATCAGTTGTAGGGCCGGATCGATGACTTCCGTGCGGTGATCGGCAAGTGCCTCGATCAGGGCATGGCCGCAGAAAGGCACATAAGCCTCGGAATAGCCTCCCTCGTGAGCCACCGCCACCCGGCCCTCGCAGAGGTCGTCGGCCGCCGCCATTACCTGTTTCATCATCCAGCGATACGTCTCGCTATGCGCCATCATGCGCGCCAGCGGATCGAAGTCGTTGGCGTCGTAGCCGGAGGCGATCACGATAAGCTCGGGGCGGTATTTCCTGAGCGCAGGAAGCACCACCATTTCCATCGCATCGACATAGGTCTGGTGCCCACCGCCCGGCAGCAGCGGCACATTCAGGTTGTAACCTTCGCCGCGTCCCGCGCCGTGGTCCCCAGCACCGCCGCTATCGCACGGGTAGCACCTGTCCTGATGCAGCGAGATGGTGAAGACGTCGGGCCGCTCGTAGAAGATCGCCTCCGTGCCGTTTCCGTGGTGCACATCCCAGTCGATGACGGCGACCCGGCTGAGCTTGTGCGTGGCGATGGCCTTCTCGACCGCGAGCGCGATATTGGCCAGCAGGCAGAAGCCCAGTCCCCGGTCGGGCAGGCAGTGATGGCCTGGAGGACGCGACAGTGCGTAGGCGTTGCGCGCAGCGCCGGCCAACACGGCCTCCACCGCGCCTGCCACCAGACCCGCCGAAAGGCGCGCAATGTCGAAGCCGCCCGGCCCGAAGGAAGCCTCCATGCCGATATCGCCGCCTTCGCCGGCGCTCAGTTCGGCAAAGCGGTTCAGATAATCGCTTGTGTGGACACGCAACAGATCCTCGTGCCCGAGCGGCGGCGCCGAACTCACCGTCAGTGCGGAGGTCAGGCCCGACACATCCATCAGGTTTTTCAGACGGCGTTTGCTGTCAGGCGATTCGGCATAGCCCGAGCCATTCGGCGGCTGTACCCAGCCACCGACGGGAAAGATAAGGGCGTGTGATTTTCCCGAATGCCAGAGACAGCGCTCGTCGTGAAAAAAGGAAGTCCTGCTGCTTTTCAACTTCATACAAATCCTCAAAGGCCCTCAGACATCGACAAGCTGGCGAACGGGGTCCCAGATGCCATTTCAGCTTGGTGCCTGGCACATTTCCGGAGGGACCTTAGGATCGGCCGCAGGCATGGGCAATTCACACCAAAGGGTTAAAAAAGGTCGGGGTCTCGGGCGGAGAGGCGGCGTTGCTTGCCGCGCGGCGCACGATGCCTAAAGTATCTCCATATCAGGACCGTCCGGTTCGAGTTCCAGCC
>JBARWP010000123.1:0-3063 GCA_049646905.1 Pseudaminobacter sp.
GCTGGTTCTGGATTTGCTCGGCAAGCTGGGTGATCTGCTTGATCTGGTTGTTCACCTGTTCGGCCGACTGGCCGACGAGGCTGACCAGCTCGGCATTGTTGGCAAGCTGAGTCCATTCGGTTGCCTGACCCGTCGCGCCGCCGGCGTGGACAGGAGCTGGGAGCCCGAGCGAAAGGACGACGGCCCCGATGGTTGCAGCGCGCGCGGCCTCACGCGGCTGAAAGAAGCGTTTCGGCATGGGCGATCCCCCTTTGCTGGAGCCAGTGGCGAGGCCAGTCGGCCCCATATTCGGAATGAAGGGCGCGGATGCGCTGGAGATCGTCCTTGCCGGAGGCACCGACGAAGGAGAGCGCGATGGGACCGAGCGCCATGTCGAAGAGCCTGCGGCCGTCCGGTGAGGTGACGTAATATTCGCGCTTCGGCAGGGCCGTCGCGACGATCTCGATCTGCCGTTCGTTGAAGCCGATGCGCTTGTAGAATTCCCGCGTGCCGGGCTCCCGTGCGGCCCCGTTGGGCAGGCAGATCTTCGTCGGGCAAGATTCTTTCAGGACGTCGATTATGCCAGAGCGCTCGGCATCAGAGATCGACTGGGTGGCAAGCACCACCGCGCAGTTCGCCTTGCGCAGGACCTTCAGCCACTCGCGTATCTTATCGCGGAAGGTCGGGTGGCCGAGCATCAGCCAGGCTTCATCGAGAATGATGAGGCTGGGCGCGCCCGTCAGACGCTTCTCGACGCGGCGGAACAGATAGGTCAGCACGGGCACGAGATTGCGCTCGCCCATGTTCATC
Source organism: Pseudaminobacter sp. (assembly GCA_049646905.1). GTDB lineage: Bacteria > Pseudomonadota > Alphaproteobacteria > Rhizobiales > Rhizobiaceae > Pseudaminobacter. The sequence goes on from JBARWP010000123.1 coordinate 790, forward strand.
AGTTCCTCGACCTCGAAGCACTGCATGGCGCCGAGCGCCAGCCCATCCTTCTCGGCGTCGAGCAACTGTCCCATCGGCCCGTCGACCGTGTAGTGGTGCAATGCGTCCTTAATGTCACGCATCTGCACACCCGATACGAAATCGGAGAGCGAGCGGCCACGGGACTCCGCCATCAGACCGATCTGCCGTGAGATGGCGTTGCGGTGATCGGGTGTGATGGTGACCCCCTGCAGCGCCACGAGCATCTCGATCCATTCCGATGCCCAGGCGCGATCGCCCTCGCTTGAAAGCTCCGCGAGCGGGCAGAAGGCGAGCTGCGGCGAGGCCCCCTCCCCTTCTCCTGTCGTGTCGCCACCGATCTCATAATGGTCGCCGGCGGCAGCAAACGTCAGCGGCAGCATCGAGCGACCCTTGTCGAAGGCGAAGATCTGGGAGCCGGCGTACCGGCGGAACTGCGCTGCGATCAGCGCTAGTAGCGTCGACTTGCCCGAACCGGTTGGGCCGAAGACGAGCGTGTGGCCGACGTCGTCGACATGGAGGTTGAGGCGAAACGGTGTCGATCCCGACGCTACCTGCATCAGCGGCGGCGACGCTGGCGGATAGAATGGGCATGGAGCGACCGCACTTCCCGACCAGACCGTGTTCAGCGGAATCAGGTCGGCGAGATTGCGCGTGTTGATCAGCGGCTCGCGGATATTGGCGTAGGAGACGCCAGGCAGGCTGCCGAGAAAGGCGTCGGTCGCATTGAGCGTCTCGATGCGTGCGCCGAACCCTTCGGCCTGGATCAGCCTTCGTACCGCCTCGCATTTCTCCTGTAGCCGAGCCTGCGCCTCGTCGAAGATCACGATGACCGGGGTGTAGTACCCATAGGCGACGAGTTGAGAAGAGGCTTCCGCGATGGCGTCCTCGGTTTCAGCCACCATCATCATGGCGTCCTGGTCGACCGAGCGGCTTTGTGTCTGGAAGAGTTGGTCAAAGAAGGGCCGGACCTTTTGTTGCCACTTCTTGCGAGTGCGCTCGAGCTTCGCCCTCGCCTCCTCCGCGTCGAGGAAGACGAAGCGCGAGGACCAGCGATAGGTTAGTGGCATCAGGTCGAGGCTGTTCAGGATGCCCGGCCAGCTCTCCGCCGGCAGGCCGTCGATCGCGACAACGCCAAGAAAGCGATTCTCCACCTTTGGTGTCAGGCCGTGCTGAAGCTCAGCCGTGGCCAGCCAGTCGAGATACATTGGAATGTCCGGGAGGCGGACCGGGTGGTTTTCGCCGGTGATGCAGAAGCGGATGAACTGGAACAGTTCGTCATAGCGGGCGACCCGAAAGCCTCCCCGCTCTTCCGCCTCCTCCGTCATCATCCGGCGTATGGAGACCACATTAGCGAGATATTGCTCGATCTCGCGGATTGAAGCGCGGAAACTGTCGAGGATCGTGTCCGCATAAGTTGCAGAGCGGCTCGCCGTATCCGAATAGACGTAGCGCGTCAGGCCCGACCGGCGCGGCTCCGGCGGGTGCCAGGTCAGGATTAGCGCATGGCGGCTCTCGAAATGCCCCCTCTCCCGCTCGAAATGCGCACGGCGTTCAGCGTCGATCGCGCGCGTCACTGCATCGGGAAAATGACAAGCGTCTTCGGCCGGATAGTCAGTCGTAGGCACGCGCACCCCCTCGACCTGGATCATCCAACCCGAGCCGAGCCGCGACAGGATAGCGTTGATTTGGCGGCTGACCTCGTTGCGCTCGGCGTCGGTCGAGCTTTCGCTGTCCGGCCCCGCGAAATACCATCCGGCCATCAGCGAACCGTCTTTCAGCAGGATCACGCCGTTGTCGACGAGCCCGGCATAGGGAACGAGATCGGAAAAGGACGGTCCGGAATGCCGGAAGCGTTTCAATGCCACCATGGCAGGCCTCAGTATCGGCGCCAGGGCGTCGACGTGGCCCGGTAATACGGCTTGTAGGAGATGTGGCGGACATAGACCCGGCGCATCAGTGGGTCGGCCTTGGCCATCATGCGTAGCGCCCCGACGGCCACCAGCCAGACCGCCACGCCGAACAGCGCCGCGTACCAAGTGAGCACGACGAATATCAGAATCACCGCGGCCAACCCGGTGAGGAGCACGAGTTCGCGGTCCGCGCCCATCAGGAGGTTCGGCCGCGACAGCGCACGATGGACCCGCGAGCGGATGAGGGTGGAGCTGGCGTCAGCCATGGGCACCCTCCCCTTCCGGTCGTAGAGGCAGCGTCTCCGGATCGGCGAACCCCAGCCTGGAATCGGCCGCGGTCACA
>JBARWP010000124.1:0-12905 GCA_049646905.1 Pseudaminobacter sp.
GCTTTGCCTGGATTTCGATCATCCGCCGAGCATAGAGCATGATCCCGAAAAGTTGCAGACTTTTCGGACAAGATCATGCTTCAAAAAACAAAGGCTTAGACCGAGATGGCGATTCAAGGAAAAGTCATCACGATCTAACAAAAAGGCCGCCCCGGATGGAGCGGCCTTCCTGGTGCCCTGTGACGGTTCAGAAGGGCGAATCCGGGAAGTAGAAGCCCTCGGCATTGTCCTTGGTGATCAGGGTCGCATCGAGGATATATTCGCCGCGCACCGGAACCTGGTCGTAGAAGCCGGCGGCGGTGAGTTCCATCGCCGTGCCGATCATTGCCGGCGGATAGAGCACGTCCACCGGGATGAGCTTGTCGCCGTCCATGACCTTCTTGATCATGTCCTTGGAGCCGGCGCCGGCGATGACATACTGGATGTCGGTGCGCTGGGCCTGCTCGATGGCCTGCAGCACGCCGACTGCCATATCGTCATCCTGGCACCAGACCACGTCGATCTTGGGATATTTAGTCAGATAGTCCTGCATGACCTTGAAGGCGTCGTCGCGGTTCCAGTTGCCGAACTGCTTTTCCAGCACCTTCACGTTCGATCCCTCGATGGCCTGGTCGAAGCCGTCCTGGCGCTGCTGGTCGATCGGGATCGGCAGGCCGCGGATCACCACCACCTCGGCGTCGGGCGTATTGTCCTTGATATATTGGCCGGCGACGGCGCCGAGCGCCGGGTTGTTGCCGGCGACATAGAGATCGCGCACCGAATTGTCGTTATTGGAGGGCGCACGGTCGACCAGCGTGACGAAGACGTTCTTGTCCTTCACTTCCTTGATGGCGTTGACCAGCGGGTCGGGATCGGACGGCAGGATGACGAGCGCGTCGATGCCCTGGATCGCCAGATCCTGCAGCGCATTGGCCTGCGAGGCCGCATCGGGCGACGTCTTGACGATGACGTTGAGGCCGGGATGCTCCTCCATGAGCAGCTTGGCCGTGCGCTCGGCGTGATAGACCACGCCGGCCGTCCAGCCGTGGTCGGCAGCAGGAATGGAGACGCCGATGGTCACTTTCTTGTCCTGGGCGTAAGACACGCCCATCAACGCCGCCATGGCGACGGCGGCCAAGCCCAATATTCGCTTACGCATAATTCCCTCCCACGAGCTCTAGGTCAGTTGAAACAGGGGCCGGGCGACCCGAGGATCCGGCCATTCACGATCTCCGCACCAATGAACGTTGGACGAGCATCGCGATGATGATGATCGCGCCCTGTATGGCGACGATCAGATATTCGCTGATAAAGTTGGACAGCAGCATGATGTTGCCGACGATCTCCAGGATGAAGGCGCCGCAGACCGTGCCCCAGATGCGCCCGACGCCTCCCCTGAGCGCGGTGCCGCCGATGACGACCGCGGTGATGGCCTGCAATTCCCACATCAGCCCGGTCGTCGCCGAGGTGGAACCCAGGCGTGGGATATAGAGCAGGCAGGCCACCGCCACGCACAGGCCCTGGATGATGTAGGTGATGGTGCGCACGCGCTCGACCGGGATGCCGGAATAGCGCGCCACGTCCTCGTTGGAGCCGACCGCCAGCACATGGCGGCCATAGCGCGTGCGGTGCAGGACGAAGGCGCCGATGGCGGCGGTGACGAGGATGGCGATAATCGGTATCGGAACGCCGAACACCGAGCCGAAATAAGCGGGCCGGTACAGCGCCTGGATTTCGGGCTCGCGCAGCGTGATGGCGCCGCCCTGCGACAGCCATGTGGTGAGGCCGCGATAGATGCCCATGGTGCCGAGGGTGGCGATGAAGGGCTCTATTCGCCAGGCCGTGGTGATGAGGCCGTTGGCGAGCCCGCAGGCCGCGCCCATGGCAATCGTCAGGCCGAACGCGGTGGCGAGCATGATCGAGGAATCGGCGATTGCGCCGCTGTTCATGAACAGGATCGCGAGGCTGGCGACGAAGGCGACCATGGAGCCGACCGAAAGGTCGAGCCCGCCGGCGGCGATGACGAAGGTCGCGCCGACCGCGATGATGGCGATGAAGGCGCTGCGGGTGGCCACGTTGAGCAGATTGTCGATGCTGAGGAAATTGGGGTTGGCGAATGCCCCCAGCACCAGAAGCAGGGCGAGCGCCACGAAGGGGGCGACGGCCCGCAGGTCGATGTCCTTCCAGGACTTCCGGACTTTCCCGTTATCTGCTGCAAGTTCGGTCATGGTCGCTCCATCATGCGGCCTTCGAGGATTTGACGCCCGTCGCCAAGACGACGATCTCGTTTTCGTTCATGTGTTCGCCGCTCACCTCGCCGACGACATGGCCGGCGCGCATGATGACGATGCGGTCGCAGATCCCGATCAGTTCCTGCATCTCGGAGGAGACGACGATGATCGAACGCCCTTCGGCGGCGAGTTCGGCGATGAATTTGTAGATCTGCTGCTTGGTGCCGATGTCGATGCCGCGTGTCGGCTCATCGATGATGATGATACCGGGATCGGTCATCATCATCTTGGCGAGCAGCAGCTTCTGCTGGTTGCCGCCGGACAATTGCCCGGCCAGCATGTCCTTGCGGCCGGCGCGGATGTCGAACTCGCCGATCGCCTTGTTAAGTGCTGCGCGCTCCTTGGCCCGGTCGATCTGCAATCCACGCTGGAACTTGTGCAGCGAGGCAAGGGTGAGGTTGATGGACAATTCCTCGGCCAGCAGCAGGCCCTTGCCCTTCCGGTCCTCGCTGAGATAGGCGATGCCGGCCTTCAGGCTGGCATCGACATTGGAAAAGTGCGCGGCGGCACCATTGACGCGCAGGGTGCCGCGGCCGGGCCGCAGCCCGACGATGCCTTCCATCAGTTCGGTGCGGCCGGCTCCGACAAGGCCGGCAAAGCCAAGGATCTCGCCCTTGCGCAACGTGAACGACGCGTTCTGTGCAAAGCCGGGAACGGAAAAGTCCTCTACTTCGAGGACTGCCTCCCGCGTGGCTTCCGTATGGCGGTCCGGATAGAGCTTGGCGACGTCGCGCCCGACCATCAGCCGCGCCATGTCGACCGGCTCCAGCGCACTTGCCGGATGGCTCGCGACCAGCCGGCCGTCCCGCAGCACGGTGACCTTGTCGGCGATCTGCTTCACCTCCTGCAGGCGGTGGGAGATGTAGAACACGCCCACGCCCTTGGCGCGGATGGCGGCGATGACCTTGAGCAGCGCTTCGGTCTCGATCGGCGTCAGCGAGGCGGTCGGTTCATCGAAGATCACCACACGGTGGGGCACGAGCAGCACACGCGCGATCTGGATGAGCTGGCGCTGGGCAATGGAAAGGCGCCCCACCACCACCTCGGGATCGATGTCCGCGCCGAGGTCGCGCACGGCCTGGCGCGCGCCCTGGTTCATGGCGCGATCATCCACGGTGAGACCCTTGCGCAGTTCGCGGCCGAGATAGACGTTCTGGGCGACCGTCAGGTCGGGCGCCAGCAGGATTTCCTGATGCACCAGCACGATGCCGCGCCGTTCCGCGTCGACCGGGCCCGTCAGCACCACGGTCTCGCCGCCGATGCGCATTTCGCCGCGCGTCGGCTGCAGATGGCCGGACAACAGCTTCATCAGCGTCGACTTGCCGGCACCGTTCTCGCCGATGATGGCATGGACCTCGCCCGGATTGACGCCAAGGCTGACATCGCGCAGCACCTCGACCGGGCCGAAGGACTTCGACAGCCCGACCGCTTCGAGCAAAGGAACGTCCGGGTTCAGGGGCGGCAGGTCGGCAAACGGGCTCATCCGACCTTGATCCATATATTGTCGGCACTGGACGAGGACACGGCGGCTTCGATGAAGCGCATGCCGGCAAGCCCGTCGCGCACCGTCGGATAGAGCGTGCCTTCCTCGGGCGCAGCATCAGTGCGTGCGGCACGGATTGCGCGCGCGGCCTCGGCATAGATGGTGGCGAAGCCCTCCAGATAGCCTTCCGGATGGCCGCTCGGTATGCGGCTGACACGGGCAGCCTGCGGCCATGCACCGGCACCGGCACGGGTGAGGAGTTGCCTGGGCTCGCCAAAGCGGGTGAACCACAGGTAGTTCGGGTCGGCCTGCGTCCATTCCAGCCCGCCTTTGGTACCGTAGACGCGCAGCTTCAGCCCGTTCTCGTTGCCGACCGCGACCTGGCTTGCCCACAGCATGCCGCGTGCCCCGCCCTTGTAGCGCAGCAGGATCTGGACGTCGTCGTCGAGCAGCCGGCCGGGCACGAAGGTGGTGAGTTGTGCCAGAAGTTCCTCTGTCTCCAGTCCGGAGACGAAGGCGGCGAGGTTATAGGCATGCGTGCCGATGTCGCCGATCGAGCCGCCGGCGCCCGAGCGCTTTGGGTCGGTACGCCATTCGGCCTGCTTCGAGCCGGCAAGCTCGGCGCGCTCGGTCAGCCAGTCCTGCGGATATTCGGCCTGCACCAGCCGGATCTCGCCAAGCTCGCCGGCCGCGACCATGGCGCGCGCCTGCCTTATCATCGGATAGCCGGTGTAATTGTGGGTGAGCACGAACACCTTGCCGGTCTTTTCCACCAGCGCGACGAGCTCCTCGGCTTCCTTGACCGTTGTGGTCATCGGCTTATCGCAGATGACGTGGATGCCGGCTTCGAGGAAGGCGCGCGCGGCGGGCGCATGGACATGGTTGGGCGTCACGATCGACACCGCCTCGATGCCATCCGGGCGGGCGGCCTCGGCTTTCGCCATTTCCTCATAGGAGCCGTAGGAGCGGTCTGCCGCAATGCCTATCTCGGCAGCGGAAGCCTTGGCCCGCGCCGGATCGGACGAAAGCGCGCCTGCCACCAGCTCGAACTGGTCGTCGATGCGGGCGGCGATGCGGTGCACCGCGCCGATGAAGGCGCCCTGACCGCCGCCGACCATGCCGAGCCGGATGCGGTCGCCTTGCCCTTCCTGCCTGCTTGCCTCGATCGCCATCGATGCCTCCTATGCCAGACCGAGCATCTTGCGGTTTGCCACGTCGTCGGTGCCGGCGCCGGCGAAATCGTCAAAGGCGTGCTCGGTGACGCGGATGATGTGGTGCTTGATGAATTCGGCACCTTCGCGTGCGCCGTCCTCCGGATGCTTGAGCGCGCATTCCCATTCCAGCACCGCCCAGCTATCGAAATCATAGGCGGTCAGTTTGGAGAAGATGGCGCCGAAATCAACCTGCCCGTCGCCCAGCGAGCGGAACCGGCCGGCGCGGTTCACCCAGCTCTGGAAGCCGCCATAGACACCCTGCCTTCCGGTCGGATTGAACTCGGCGTCCTTGACGTGGAAGGCCCTGATGCGCTCGTGATAGATGTCGATGTAGTCGAGATAGTCGAGCTGCTGCAAAACGAAGTGCGAGGGGTCGTAGAGCAGGTTCGCTCGCGCATGGTTTTTCACCCGCTCCAGGAACATCTCGTAGCTGACGCCGTCATGCAGGTCCTCGCCGGGATGGATCTCGTAGCAGACATCGACGCCGTTTTCCTCGGCATAGTCGAGCAAAGGCGTCCAGCGCTTCGCCAACTCGTCGAAGGCGGCTTCCACCAGGCCAGCCGGCCGCTGCGGCCAGGGATAGACATAAGGCCATGCCAGCGCGCCGGAGAAGGTGGCATGCGCCTTCAGGCCGAGATGCTTCGACGCCCTGAGCGCGCGCCGGACCTGATCGACCGCCCATTCGGTGCGGGCGGCCGGATCGCCGCGAACTTCCGGTGTGGCAAAGCCGTCGAAGGCGGCGTCATAGGCGGGGTGGACGGCCACGAGCTGGCCTTGCAGATGGGTCGAAAGCTCGGTGATCTCCAGCCCGTGACCGGCGGCTACGCCCTTGATCTCGTCGCAGTAAGCCTTGGAGTCGGACGCCTTCTTCAAATCGAACAGGCGAGCATCCCAGGTCGGGATCTGCACGCCCTTGTAGCCGAGCGAAGCGGCCCACTCGCAGATCGACGCGAACGAGTTGAACGGGGCCACATCACCGGCGAACTGCGCCAGGAAAATGGCCGGACCCTTGATCGTCTTCATCGTGACTTCCTCCCGATTTCGTGCCGGCAATGCCTTGCGAGGGCATGCGCCTCAAACGTAGCGCCCTCAAACATAGCGGTTGACGACATTCTCCAGATATTCCTGCCGGCCCGAGCGCGGCTGCGGCTCGATGCCTTCCTTCACCACGCGCGCGGCGATGTCTTCCAGGCTGCGCTTGCCCGACAGCATCGCCTGCGCTTCGGCCGACTGCCAGCCGGCGTAGCGCGCGGTGAGCGGGTCGCTCAGCGCCTGGTCTTCGATCATTTTCGCCGCCGCCTTCAGGCCGCGCGCGCAGCAATCTATGCCGCCGATATGGGCGATCAGCAGGTCCTGCGGGTCGAGTGACTGGCGGCGCAGCTTGGCGTCGAAATTGGTGCCGCCGGTCGAAAAGCCGCCGCCGGCGAGGATCTGGTAGTAGGCCAGCGCCATTTCCGGCACATTGTTGGGGAACTGGTCGGTGTCCCAGCCCGACTGGTAGTCGTTGCGGTTCATGTCGATGGAACCGAAGATGCCGAGCGCATTGGCCAATGCCAGTTCATGCTCGAAGGAATGGCCGGCAAGGATAGCGTGGCCCTGCTCGATATTGACCTTCACCTCGTTCTCAAGCCCGTATTTCTTCAGGAAGCCGAACACGGTGGCGACGTCATAGTCGTATTGGTGCTTGGTCGGCTCCTGCGGCTTCGGCTCGATCAGGATGGCGCCCTTGAAGCCGATTCTATACTTGTGATCGACAACCAGGCTGAGGAAGCGGCCAAGCTGGTCGAGTTCGTGGCCCATGTCGGTGTTGAGCAGCGTCTCATAGCCCTCGCGCCCGCCCCATAGCACATAGTTCTCGCCGCCGAGCCGCTGGGTCACGTCCATGCAATGCTTCACCGTCGCGCCGGCATAGGCAAAGACGTCCGGGTCGGGATTGGTGGCGGCACCTCCCATATAGCGGCGGTTGGAGAACAGATTGGCCGTGCCCCAGAGCAGCTTGACGCCGGTCTCGCTCATCTTGACGGCGAAATAGTCTGCGATCTCGTCGAGGCGCGCTGCACTTTCGGCGAAGGTGGCGCCTTCGGGCCGCACATCGGCATCGTGGAAGCAGAAATAGGGAACGCCGAGCAGCGCAAACATCTCGAAGGCCACGTCGGCCTTGAGCCGCGCATCGTCCATGGTTTCGGCCGCCCCCGGTCCGGCAAACCACGGCCGCTCGAAGGTCTGCCCGCCGAACGGGTCGCCGCCCGGCCAGGTGAAGGAATGCCAATAGGCGACGGCAAAGCGCAGATGGTCCTCCATGCGCTTGCCGAGCACGATCTCGTCGGGATCGTAATGGCGATAGGCGAGCGGATTGGTGCTGCCCGGTCCCTCATATCTGACCGGCTTGATGCCGCCGAAAAATCCGGTGCTCATTGTGCGCTATCCCTTGCCACGCGTGCCCGGCGACCGCGCTCCATACGGAGGGCAGGCCGACACGCCTCGTTTACGTACCTCAACATAGGCCGACCGATCATGGCAGATTGTCCCGTAGGTAAATCTCGATGCGGATATTCTCCTGCCCGTCGATGATGTCGGTTCCGTCGATGCGGGCCTTGAGCAGGCGCACGGCGCTGCGGACTTCGTGCCCGGCATCCTGATTGATGACGGCATCGAAGAGACCTTCCCGCAGCGCCTTGCGGGAGTGGTCGGTCAGTTCATGCGCGACGACGACGATATCCTTGTAGGCCGGCTTGCTCGACAGCACTTCGATGACGCCGCGATTGCCGGCGCCAATGCTGTAGAGGGCAACGACATCGGGTTCGGCTGCGAGGCACTCGGCCAGCACCTTGCCGGTGATGATGGCCTCGTCGCGCCCTTCCAGTACCGGCAGGCACTCCAGCGCGGGAAACTCGGCGCGGATGACCTGGTCGAAGCCCATGCGCCGCTCGACATGGTCGCGCACCAGCATCGAGCCGGCGACGAGCGCGATCTTGCCCGACCGCGGCCCGACGAAACGGCCGATCAGGCTTGCCGCCGTGCGGCCGGCGGCGACATTGTCGACCCCGATATAATGATCGCGCCGCGAACTCGGCATGTCCGAAACCAGCGTCACGATCGGGATATTGGCTTGCCGCAGGCGCGCCAGCGCCTCGCGCGTCGCTGCCGATTCTGTGGCAACGAGCGCGACCCCGGAGACGATATCGGTATCGAGGCTGTCGATCGTGTCGGCCAGCGCATCGCTGTCGAAGGCAGGCACCTTCAGGACACGGATTTCGGTCCGGTCCAGTGCCGAGCGCAGCTTGAGCTGATCGAGTTCGTGCTCGAGGCCGCGCATGAAGGCATTCTGCCCCTCGGGGATGATGAAGACGAGGCGATAGACACGCTGCTTGGCAAGATTGGCCGCCGAGATGTCGCGCACGAACCCCAGCTTGGCGATGGCCGCCTCGACCCGCGCCACGGTCGCGGACCTCACGCCGGCACGCTTGTTGAGCACCCGGTCGACGGTCGCCAGGCTGACACCGGCTTCGCTGGCCACATCGTGAACTGTCGGACGCACCCGTACTCCTCCCACCCGTCAACTCTAGTGGAGATATTGAGGTACGTAAAGCAGGATTTGATTGTCAGGCGGCGCGGAACACCGGCCGGTGCAATGGAGCCCGGCGGTTCGCAAGCAGGCCGGCGGCATAATAGAGCAGGAAGGAGCCGACCACATAAGGGTTGATGACGTCGACCTCGAAGAAGGAGCGCACCAGAAGCATGAGGGCGAGGCCGAACATGGCGTGTGCGGTGCGGTCTTCATGGTCGTCCAGGACGCGCATCAGGTGGCCCGCCGTCACCCGGATGACAAGGAGGCAGAGCAGGACAAGACCGGCAATGCCGAGTTCCACCAGCACCTCGATATAGGTGTTGTGGAAATGAAAGCCGCTGCGCGTGCCGATGTAGAATTCCTCCCACAGCCGCTCGGCCTCGGAGAAGCCCTGGACCCAATAGGCCTGGTAGCCGACGCCGAACAGCGGCGCCTGTCCGGCTGCCGCGATGCCCTCGCTCCACAGATAGGTTCGCCCGGTCAGTGTGGCGTCCTTGCCGAAGGCGCCGAGCAGCACGTCGAGCCCGCCGAGATTGAGGCCGACCACGGTAAGCCCGAGGCCGAGTAGTAGTGCGCCCAGCAGCAGGACCTTGCGGACACGTGGGGCAAACAGGAACATGATGCCGAGCACGACCATGACGGCCAGCGTGGCGGCGACCGCTATGATCGAGGTTGCCGATTGCGAGGCGATCAGCGTGTAGCCGCAAAGGCCGGCGCAGGCCAGGCCGAGCAGGCTCCAGAAGCCGCGCTCGCGCAGGATGAAGATGCAGGCGAAGGCGAAATAGATGCCGAGCGAGCTGAAGAAGCCGAGCTGGTTCTTGGAGGAGAAGGCGCCGACGAAGCTGTATTCGCCGTCGATCGGATCGTAGTGATATTCGCCGAAGGCCAGCGAATAGAGCACGACGAGGCTGATCCCGATAAGCCCACCAAGCGTCATGGTCCTGATATTGACGATGCGCGCGGCAATCAGAGCGCAGACGATGTGGGACATGTATTGCACGCCAGCCCGTGCGCTGACGCCGGGCGCATCCGACCAGAACAGCGACAGCACCGCCAGCAGGCCGAAGGCGATGATCCATGAAAAGCGCGCATAGTTGCCGAGGACGTGGCGATAGTCGATCAGGACCAGCGGCAGCCACAGCGCATAGTAGGCGAGAATGGAAACCGGGCCGAAACGGGTCGAATAGGCGAAGACGAAGATCGAGACGGCGACCGCCATGAGGCCATAGACGAAATTATGGTCCGCGCTGACGAAATATGCCTTGGCGATTTTCATCCGTTGACGTGTTGCCGTTGGGTCCTGACCCTAATTGGCCGGAACCGGCGTGACACCGACCTTGATGACGTCTCCCGGCAGCACAGGCGTGTTCTCGTCCGCCGCGATCTCGCTGGTCTTGCCGTCGGTTTCGCGGATGATCGAGAAGCTCGTCAGGGGCGCATTCTCTTTGCCGGAACTCACCGCCGCCTGCGGATCGATGGATGTGGCCTCGGCCATGAGGTCCCGGTACATGGTGATCTTCAAGCTGAGGCCTTCTATGTCGGATTCTGTCTGCTGGCGCTCCTGCGCGATCTCGGCCTCGCGGTCATTCTGCAAGTTGGTGGCGTCCTGGTTGGCCTTGGCAATATCCTGCTTGGCGCGCAGGGCTGCCGCCTCCATGTCGAGGACCTTGCCTTCGAGCTCGGCGATCGAGCGTTCGATGGAAAGCACCCGCGCATTGACCACCAGCCCGCGCTCGGCCAGCCCGCCTATGCCTTCCAGTTCTTCCTTGGAAAGTTCCATCTGGCGGTTCTGGCTGGCGATCTTCTTTTCCAGCGAGGCGACCTCGTTCTGGAGCAGGGTTTTCAGATTGTGGATTGCCGCAAGCTGGACCTGCAGACGCTTTTCGCGCGCTGCCTTGAATGCGGTTTCATCTTCCATCAGCTTCTTGCCGTCCGCGCTTTCCTGCAACTCCTTGGGAAAGTCGATCTTTTCCTGGCCGCCGGCTTCGGCGATGAGCCGGGCACGGCGCGCGACCAGACCGTTGCGCTGGGCAACGAGCACTTCGTAATTGCCGCGCGCGCTGATGAAATCACGCTCGACACGGATGCCGGTATTGGCGGCGCGGCGCAGGCCGCCGGCAAGGCTTACTGCCTTCAGCACCGTCAGGTCGGGTGCATAGGGATAGCGGCCCGGTGTCTGGACGTCGCCTGCGATGAAGAGGGGGCGGAACTCGGCGAGTTCGACCGAAGCCTCGGGGCGGTCGAGAAGGCCGAATTTCTGCTGCAGCCCGTCGCCGATGGCAGCGGCGATCTCGGCTGTGGTCTTTCCGGTGGCGGGCATCTCGCCGATGAAGGGCAGTGAGAGATTGCCGGACGGGCCGACGACATAGTCACCGCTCAGCGTCGACCAGTCGCGGATTTCCCCTTCGGCCGTCCGCCACTCCACGACGCGAATGCGCAGCCTGTCCATGATGTCGAGGCGATAGTCCGCAGCCTGGCCGGTGGCGGTGAACAGCGGCAGCAGGATGGCGCATAGGGCCAAGCCACGGCACAGCAGGTTGCGGATGGAAATGCTCGTCAAGGAATGCCTCATCTGGTTTGCGGCGGCCAGGCGCCATCAATAGCTGCCGCGCGAGGACAGCACCGCCGGGAAGGTCCTGACGATGATCTTGAGGTCGGCGGAGAACGACCAGTTCTCGACATAGTGCCGGTCGAAGGCCACACGCGTGCAATAGGAAACGTCGTTGCGGCCACTGACCTGCCACAGGCCCGTGAGCCCGGGGCGTGACTTCAGATAGCATTCGGCGGCCGTGCCATAGAGTTCAAGCTCGTCCATCACCACCGGCCGGGGGCCGACGATGCTCATGTCGCCGCGCAGTATGTTGAAGATCTGCGGCAATTCATCGAGGCTGAGCTTGCGCAGCACCGCGCCGACCCGGGTGACGCGGGGGTCGTCCTGGAGCTTGCGCATCGTCTCCCACTCCTCGCGGCAGTGCGGATTGCACGCAAGATGCATCGCCAGCACCTCGTCGCCATTCTCGACCATCGTGCGGAACTTCAGGCAGCGGAACGGCTCGCCGTTGCGGCCGATTCGCCGGTGTCCGTAGAGCACGCTGCCGCCATCGGAGAATTTGACCAGCATGGCCAGGAGCAGCAAAAGCGGGCTGAGCAGCGCAATGGCACCAAGTGCCCCGACAATGTCGAATCCACGCTTGGTGAGTCCGCCAATAGGGGGCTCGGCCCCGGCTCTCGAACGCAATTCGAAAGACCGGTCTGCCACTCTGGCGGCGTTCTTCATTGTCATGCTCCATGCTGAATGCGAGGCGGTATGATTGGTGCATGCTGCAGTGCAACACGCGCGCCAATAGAGCCCGGCAGATATGGCACGCATGTGATAAAATTCGGGCACCTGAACTCAGGCCGATCATATTTTGTGACAGGCGGTCACGGAACAAGTAAGCCAAGCAGAAATTTTTATGGTGCGGTGAAAATTTCATAATATAGATAGGTATCTAAATTTCTCAAAAGAGCTATCCCGATTTGTATTTTCTGTGATAAGCGTAAATATGTCATGTTATTTATAATGTATACTTAGAAGAATTCATGCGGAATCCTGGAAAACAGGGTTGTTCGAAGGCTCGCCCTCCAGAATGAGGAGGGCAACGCGGGCATTCGAGAAGGCTGTGGGGATGGATCGCGGAATTTCCCACTCGTGTTGCGAGTCCTCTGGGAGTTCAATATATTTGGCTGTCCGCGCGTTTGTCGCATTTGCGATTGGTTTTGAGAAAAGATCTCAAATCTAGATCGTTGTGTGGGAGCGTAAATATCACGACCTATTGTGATGAAGGCCGATAAAAGATGATTTTCGCTGCCGGGCAGCACGAAAACGATGTGAGAGGATAGAAATGTCCTTTCTGCTTTTCCTGCGTGGTCTTGTCGGCGTTCTGCTGGTGTTTGCGGTCACCAGCTATATTCTGACGCAGTCGGTGTGGACGGCCTTTGTCCAGACTGTGATCTGCGCAATCCTTATCCAGGTCGGGTATTTCGCGGCGATCCTGTTCATGGTCTGGCGCTCGGGCGGGCAGCACAGGCAAGGCGCCGAAGAGCCGGGCAAGGCCTCGGACCTGCCGAAAACGGAAGAGGCGCCGGCCACCAAAGCCCGCCAGATTCCCGGTGTTCCGCGCTCGCGCATACCCTGATCCCACGTCCAGACGGTCACCTGTCATGAAATCGCCTTGCCAGGCTGCGAAAGGCCGGTCCTGACATGGCCGGCGGCGCTGCCTGCATCCGGCCTTACACAATTCCGACGACAAAACCGCGATAGGCTTTGCCGGAATTGCTTCAGACAAAGGGCGCTCGTGACTTCATCCGATCCCAGCCTGTGCGTGATC
>JBARWP010000125.1:0-2412 GCA_049646905.1 Pseudaminobacter sp.
GGCTGGAGCCGCGACCTGACGCTGCTTGCCGCCGGCCTGCCCGGCCTTGCCGCCATCGCCTTCTACGGGCGCGACATGCTTTACCTCTACCGCGCACGCAAGCGGCGCGTCATCGAGCTCAACGCCCGCATGGCAACCTTCGCCTTCACCTCGCTCGGGCTGGTGGTGTTACTCGTCATCGCGTTGCTCGCCTTGGGCAAGTTGCAGGAGCAGGTGGCTGCAATCGTCTTTCTCGTCGCCTTCGGCTGGCTGTCCGGGCTCGGGCTCGGCAAGCTCTACAAGATCGTCGCCTTCCTGACCTGGCTTGAATGCTATGGCCCGATCCTCGGCAAGATGCCGACGCCGCGCGTGCAGGATCTGGTCATCGAGAGGCGCGCGCAGAAATGGTTCTACCTCTACTTCGTCGCTGTCTGGCTCGGCACCGCTGCCCTTCTCTGGGGCCGTCCGCTGGTCTTCCAGGCGACGACTTTCGCCATGCTCATCGCGACGCTGGGCATTGCCGTGCAGCTCGTCCGCATCCGCCGGCTAGCCGACGTAAGGGCCGACGACCGCTTCCCCACCGACATGCGCCGGCCCGCATTGCTGCATGCCGCCGTCGAGGGAAGCTGAAACGAAGAAAGGATGATGCAATCATGACGACATTCGTGGATCTCGACGTCCGGCCGCTCCTGTCGGCCGGCGAGGAACCCTTCGGCAAGATCATGGAGACCGTCTCGGCTCTCGGCGAGGGCGAAGGCCTTCGCCTGCTGGCGACCTTCAAGCCGATCCCCCTGTTCTCGGTCATGGGCTCGAAGGGATTTTCCTACGAGGCGCGTGAGATCGGCGGCGGTGACTGGGAGGTGCTGTTCACGCCGGCCGGAGCCGCCGAGCCGGAGGAAACGCCGGCTCCCCTGCCCGCATCCGACGGGGATGAATGGCCGCAGCCGGCCCGCCACATGGACAATCGCGACCTGGACCCGCCCGAGCCGATGGTGCGCATCCTGGCGGCCGTGGAAGAGATGAAACCGGGCGAGGTGCTGTCGGCACTTTTGTGCCGCGAGCCGATCTTCCTCCTGCCCGAGCTCGCCAAGCGCGGCCATAGCTGGCGCGGCACATTCGAGCCCGACGGCACGACCTACAGGCTGCTCGTCCATGTCGAGGCCAAGGAGGCTTGAAGATGACCGTCGAGGAGACGGACGATCTCGTCCACAAGATCACGGAGGCGCTGCGCCTCGTGATCGACCCGGAGCTGGGCGACAACATCGTCGAACTCGGCCTTGTCTATTATGTCGGCGTGCAGGAAGGCGGCGTCGCCAACATCGTCATGACCACGACGACACGCGGCTGCCCGGCCACGAACTATCTCAAGAACGGCGCCCGCGACGGCGCCTGGTCCGTTCCGGGGATCGAGTTCGTCGACGTCAGCCTGACCTATGAGCCGCCATGGACCCCGCAGATGATGACCCCGGAGGCCAGGATGCGCTTGGGCATCGCCTGAGGCACTGTCCCGAACCGAAGATCCACATCCGCCGAAAACGGCAACCGGCTTTCGAGGCCGATCGGGCTCCAACAGGCCGTTTGAGCAGGTCGGCAATTTGAAGAGAAGCCGTCACGCCCAGGGAGGCAACAGGTGAGCTGCAGTATCCATGGTCCTGCGCGGGAGGCGAGGCAAGAGCGGCCGGATAATCCCATGGCCGACATACTGCTCGAAAGCGTGGCCGCACTCGCCGCCTGCGGCGAAGTCGACAAGGCCTGCCGCCTTGCCGGTCGTGCCTATGTCACGCTGCGCAATACGGAGCCCTGGACCGCACGGCGCTTCGATGTCCTGCTCCACCGCCTGACCCGCCTGATCGAAAGCTGAGCCGGACGCACTTTCTGCGATAGGCGGCAGACCCGCGCAAGGCCACCGGCGCTTGGCGC
This sequence comes from Pseudaminobacter sp., assembly GCA_049646905.1. Lineage (GTDB taxonomy): Bacteria > Pseudomonadota > Alphaproteobacteria > Rhizobiales > Rhizobiaceae > Pseudaminobacter. Next base: position 1,900 of record JBARWP010000125.1, read on the forward strand.
CAGCAAGCCGGCGCATAGTATCAAGACAATTCCAGAGAAAGTTGCGCACTGCACAGCCACTGGTGGAGCTGAGGAGGATCGAACTCCTGACCTCGTCATTGCGAACGACGCGCTCTCCCAACTGAGCTACAGCCCCGTTCAGTGGTTGGCCGTTATTATGATTGGCGCCTATTGCTGTCAAGCGATCTGCGTGGGCGAATGAACAACGCTTTCGCCTACCACTTGCCGCACCGGCGCCCAGCCGCTACATGTCGCCAATTCAACGGAGAATGGCATGCTCGCTCTCATTCAGACCGTGGTTCTGGCGCTGGACCTTTACTGGTGGATCATCATCGCCTCCGCCATCTTCTCTTGGCTCTATGCCTTCAATGTCGTCAACTCACGCAACCAGTTCGTCGACACCATCGGCAACTTCCTGTTCCGGGCGACCGAACCCGTGCTCGCGCCGATCCGTCGCATCATGCCCAATCTCGGCGGCATAGACATTTCGCCGATCATCGTGCTGCTGATCCT
>JBARWP010000126.1:0-4552 GCA_049646905.1 Pseudaminobacter sp.
TCTTTGCCGGCTACGACTTCTCCGACCAGACCGACCCGTTCGAGGCCGGCATCGGCTTTACCGTGCCGCTCAAGACCAAGACCGACGACTTCATCGGCCGCGAGGCGCTGATCCGGCGCAAGGAGCATCCGACCCGCAAGCTGGTCGGGCTCGACATCGACGCCAATGTCGAGGTCGGCCATGGCGACTGCGTGCATGTCGGGCGCGCCCAGATCGGCGAGGTCACATCGGCCATGCGCTCGCCGCTGCTCAACAAGTCCATCGCGCTCGCCCGCCTCGACGTCGCCCATGCCGCAACCGGCACACAGGTCGAGATCGGCAAGCTCGACGGCCACCAGAAGCGTCTGCCCGCGACCGTCGTCCCCTTCGCCCATTACGATCCCCAAAAGACCAAGCCAAGATCGTAGGCGAAAACAGAGAGCCGGAGGAGGCATTAGCGTCGCGGCCATCCTCCTTCTCCTGGCAGGGGGTTGAGGGACGATTCCTTCTGAACCTGAATGATATGGAAGAACTCTAGCTCCCCATCGAGCGGCCGGAAATATAGGCGGTGTCCTCGCTGCGCTCGATGGTCCGGTAGAAGTCGGCAAGCTGCTTGCCGCGTTCATGCCGGAACGTGCGGCCGGCAAGGGTGAGCTTGTCGATGCGGTCGATGCGGAAGGCGCGGAAATCGTCGCGCATCTCGCACCAGGCGACCAGCGTCCAGACCTTGCCCCAGAACCACAGGCCGAGCGGGCGTACGTCGCGCGCCGTCGGGCGGCCCGCCTCGTCGCGATAATCGAGCGTCAGCACGTCGCGTTTTTCCACCGCGCGCTCGATGATGTCGATCGCGGCACGCGCCGCATCGCTGACCACCCACATCGGCGTGTGGATTTCGGTGCGGGCGATACGGTCCTTCTCGGCCTCCGGCAGCACGGCGCCGATCTTGACCAGGGCCTCGTCGGCCGCGCGTGCCATGGCGGCCCCGCCAAAGGCGCGCACCATGCGTGCGCCGGCAACCAGCGCCACGATCTCATCGCGTGTGAACATAAGCGGCGGCAGGTCGAAACCTTCCCTCATGATGTAGCCGACACCGGCCTCGCCATCGATCGGCACACCGGTGGCCTGCAGGTCGGCAATGTCGCGATAGATGGTACGCTCGGAGACTTCGAGCCATTGGCCAAGCTTCTGGGCGGTAACCAGCCGGCCACCGCGGAAATGCTGGACGATCTGAAAGAGCCTGTCGGCACGTCGCATCGTTCTATCCTGTCGGGCCTTTGCGCTTCTGCCGTGCCCGACAATAGCGCGACACCCGCCGGAATCAAATCGGCTGCGTCACTGCCATTGCGGGCCAGGCAAAGCCTGTTGTCGACTGCCACAATGGCATTTCCCTCCTGACAGCATATTGTCAGGAGTGTCAGGAATACTCTTTCGCAAACAATTCCCTCATCTCGGCAAGCTCGGCCGTGCGATCCGGATAGAGGGCACCGAGGAAAGCATGGGCGAAGGTGCCCGGCGCCGAGCCGGGTGCCGAAACGATGCGGCCATCGGCAACGCCATGGGCAACATCCTGATAGTTGCCGGCGCCGGCATAGTCCGGCTCGTGCTTCAGGATCCAGTCACGCCCGTTGCTGGTGTGCTTTGCCTTGGCGAACAGGCCGGCGCGTGCCAGCGCGAGCGTGCCGGCACAGATGCCGCCGACAACGCCGCCGCGCTCATCGACAGTGCACAGCAGCGCCGAGACATCCGGCGTCGCCTTGCTTGTCCACACGTCGGAGCCGATGACGGCGACAGCGCCAAGATCGGCGTTTTCAGCCGGATCGGCGCCACGGTCGGGAACCAGCTTGAAGCCACTCGCCGAGACCACCGGCTCGCCCGTCGGCGTCAGCGACACTGCTCGGGCGCCGAACCATTCCACCGCCGAGGCCGACAGCAGGCCGTATTCCCAATCGGCGAAGCGATCGATGAACAGAAAACCGATGGTCTTGGTGGATGGCATGGCGTTCTCCTTTCCGGAGCGAGACAACGTCTCTCATCTCGCCCCCAGCTTTGTTTTGGTGCATGACCTTCTCTGAACAGTCTGCAACTTTTCGGGATCATGCTCCAATCACCGATGGTCCGCGTGACGCTCCGTATAGCGTTCCGGCCAGCCTATATCCTTGCGGATATCGGCCGGAAGGGAATTCATGAAGCGGACAGTACGGATTTCGGCGCGCAAGGTGCTGATCTTGCCGAGATAATGCCTGGCTGTGCGCAGGAAACCGGGGGCGAAATGGGCCATGACGAGTCCTCCTTGGGTGACGGAGGAACTATCTCACACCCCTCCTGACAACAGCCCGTCAGGAGGTGTGTGAGCCCAATGCCTCGAACTCCCAAGGCAGCGATCGGGCGTATCAGGCCGACTGCGTGATCCCCAGCCCGCGGGCCTCAAGAGCCGCGGTGATCTCGTCCAATATGGCCGGATCGTCGATGGTGGCAGGCATGTTCCAAGGCTCGTTATCGGCGATCTTCTGCATGGTGGCGCGCAGCACCTTGCCCGATCGGGTCTTGGGCAGGCGCTTGATGGCGATCACCAGCTTGAGCGCCGCGACCGCGCCGATGCGCTCGCGCACCAGGGCGATCACTTCCTTCTCGATGGTCTGGAAGTCGCGCGTGGCGGCAGAATTCAGCACCACGAAACCGCAGGGCACCTGGCCCTTCAGCGCATCGCCGATGCCGACCACGGCACATTCGGCGACGTCCGGATGCTCGGCGACCACCTCCTCCATCGCGCCGGTGGAGAGGCGATGGCCGGCGACATTGATGATGTCGTCGGTGCGGGCCATGATGAACAGGTAGCCCTCGTCATCGATATAGCCGGCATCCGCCGTCTTGTAGTAGCCGGGAAACTCGTTGAGATAGGCTTGGTGGAAGCGCTCGTCGGCATGCCAGAGCGTGGGCAGGCAGCCGGGCGGCAGCGGCAGCTTGACCACGACATTGCCAAGCGTTCCGTGCGGCACCTGATGGCCGGCGTCGTCGAGGATCTGCACGTCATAGCCCGGCATCGGCACGCCGGGAGAGCCGTATTTGACCGGCAGCAGCCCGAGCCCGACCGGGTTCTGGCTGATCGGGCTGCCGGTCTCTGTCTGCCACCAATGATCGATGACCGGCACGCCAAGCCTTTGCTCGGCCCACTTGACCGTCTCGGGGTCGGCGCGCTCGCCGGCCAGGAACAGGGTGCGGAATTTCGACAGGTCGTATTTGGGGATGAACTCGCCCTTCGGGTCTTCCTTCTTGATGGCGCGGAAGGCGGTCGGCGCGGTGAACAGCGACACGACGCCGTGCTCGGAGATCACGCGCCAGAAGGTGCCGGCATCCGGCGTGCCGATCGGCTTGCCCTCGAACAGGATCGTCGTGCAGCCATGCAGCAGCGGCGCATAGACGATGTAGGAGTGGCCGACCACCCAGCCGACATCTGAGGCCGCCCAGAACACTTCGCCCGGCTCGATGCCGAACTGGTTGTCCATCGACCATTTGAGCGCGACCATATGGCCGCCATTGTCGCGGATGACGCCCTTGGGCTGGCCGGTCGTGCCGGAGGTGTAGAGGATATAGAGCGGATCGGTGGCAAGAACCGGCACGCAGGGCACGTCGCGCCCGGCAGCCTTGGCGGCGGCGGTGCTTGCCGCATAATCAATGTCGCGCCCGGCGGTCAGCTCGCAGCCAAGTTGCTCGCGCTGGACGATGATGCAGTGCTCGGGCTTGTTGCGCGCCATCTCGATGGCACCGTCCAGCAGCGGCTTGTAGGCGATCACGCGGCCGGGCTCGATGCCACAGGAGGCCGAAATGACTAGCTTGGGCGCGCAATCATCGATACGGGTCGCCAGTTCCTTGGCGGCAAAGCCGCCGAACACTACGGAATGAACGGCGCCGAGCCGGGCGCAGGCCAGCATGGCGAAGACCGCCTGCGGGATCATCGGCATGTAGATGATGACACGGTCGCCCTTGCCGACGCCCTGGTCCTGCAGCACGGCGGCAAGCGCCACCACTTCGGCCTTCAGTTCCGCATAGCTGTAGCTGCGCTTGGCGCCGGTCACCGGGCTGTCATAGATGAGTGCCGGCTGGTCGGCCCTGCCGCCCGCAACATGGCGGTCCACGGCGTTGTGGCAGGTGTTGCAGCGCGCGCCCGGGAACCAGCGGCCATAAACGCCGTCATCGGCATCGAAGACCTTGTCCCACTTGCGCTCCCAGTCGATAGCCTCTGCTGCCTTGCCCCAGAATGCCTGCGGGTCGCGTTTCCAGCTTTCGTAAACCTCATGATAGCGCGAAGCCGTCATCATGTTCCTCCCATGCCTGTGGCGCGCAAAGCGTCCGGGCCGATACGTCCATGCCCGGTTTTATCGAAATCCCCCGTCCGGCGTCCATCTGACTAAGGGCTAAATCTTGCGGGCCAAATGCCCCATGAAGCCGGGCAATGGCTTTGACAGCGCCTCGCATTGCTGATCAAAGACAGCAATGACCAAGGCGCTGTCACTCGTTTTCCTGGCCATCATGGCCATCCAGATCATCAAGCCGCTCGGCCTGCCCGGGCTGAGGC
>JBARWP010000127.1:0-1825 GCA_049646905.1 Pseudaminobacter sp.
TATCCGCTGAGAATCGTGCCATGCCCGATCGAGCTTCCGAACGTCGAGTCGGTGCTGCAGTGGCGCCCCCATCTCAACGCCGATCCGGCGGCGCTCTGGTTGCGCGGCATCTTCCAGGACGTCGCCCCGACCCAGCCGCGCCGCCTAGCGGCCTGATCCGCCGAACCCGAACAGCGACCGGGCGTCGTCGCCGGCTATCTTCCGCCTGCCGGCCGCCGGGAGGGCAAACACGTCAAACACCGCTTCCCCGCAACGGCACGCCATGATGGCGCGATCCGTGTCCGGCGCGTAAATCGAGGCATCTCCCCGCGATTGGACCATCTTCCCAGGGACGTTGCGAAGCACTCCTGAACCATGCAGTCTGTCCGCCGACGCACGCCTGCCAGCGCCATTCGTTAATGACGCGTGAACATTTTTGCGGCTTCATGACGCCGCCGGGTCAACCAGGAGACGGGAGCCGCCGTGGAGGCGGTCGCGCAGCGAAGCGGTCGAGGAGGGCTTTCGATGGACTATCAGCCGCAGCTCATCGAGGTCGATTGCAATTGGTCGGAGGATGTCTGGGTATGGAAGCCCGATGCCGGCCGCTGGTCCCCTTCCTTCGGCCGCCCGGAGCGCTGCGTGCATCTGCGCATGGCCACGGCGGAGCCGACGCCTATGAATTCTGGCGCAGCACCGTCTTCTACAATTTCGAGGCCGATCCCCCCGACCGGGAGGCATCCGGTGGCTTTTCGGCCCGCCTGCGCGGGCTGATATCGCGCAAGGTCGAGTTCTACGACTACGAATCGAGCGCGCTGTCTGGCCGCCGCACCCGGGCTCACATCGCCGCCGGCAGCACGGAAGAACTCGATATCGGGCTCGTCGTGCAGGGCTGTCGCCGTTCCCGCGACGACAACGGCGACGACGACGCCGTGATCGGTCCCGGCGAGTTCTTCACCTACAATTCGGCGCAGCCCTGCCTCGTCGAATGGGACCACCACCGCGCCGCTCACCTGTCGTTCAACCGCGGCGACCTGAAGGCCGCGCTCGGCTTCGAGGTCCGTCGCAGCGGCATATCCAGGCGGCGCTGCGCACGTCCTGCCTTGCCCCCTTCCTGCGCAGCCAGCTTCTGACGCTCCAGGACAATCTGGACAGGCTCGGCGATTGGGAGCGCGACATCGTTCTCGATTCCATCATGGACCTGACGGTCAACGTGCTGCGCAGCGCGCTGGCCGACGTGGGCGCCGCCGAGCGCGAGCGCGAGCAACTTTTCAATGCCGCGCGCGCGCTGGTTCGTCGACGAGCACCTGTCGCATCCGGCCCTGTCCGTGGCCATGATCGCCAGGAGGCTCGGCTGCTCGCGCTCGACGCTCTACCGCGCCTTCGCCCAGTACAACATGTCGGTGGCCGGCCACATCCGCGAGCGGCGGCTGCTGATGATGCGCAACAGGCTGCGGACGGCGCCCCTGCACATATCCATCGCCGACATAGCCGCCGGTTGCGGCCTCTACGACGCGCCCAATATGAGCCGGCTGTTCCGCGCCCGCTTCGGCGTGCCGCCATCAGCGATGCGCGCCGGACAGGGCGTGGCGACGCAGCGCCTCGCCGAATAGCGCGTGCCCGGAACCTGTAGCTCGGGCCGAACTGCACCATGTCCAGATCGGCCGGCGGCACGTTTCAACCCTCGGCCGGTTCTGAGGGACGCGATGAAGGCGCGCTGACACGCAGCGATTAGCCGTGGGGCGCCGTCTTCGGTCATGGTTGCGTTCCAGGGCGGGCACCTGCCCGCTGCACCGCGGCCGACGACTTGCAACACGAACCCTTCATGCCGATCCGCAACATCCTGCTG